>NZ_JBGGKS010000005.1:0-300450 GCF_041287095.1 Mycobacterium sp. pUA109
GAGGACGTCGCCATCTCCTAGAAAAACGCCACTTTCTTCGCCAACACGCGTCATAACTCTCTTACTACGCACGCTCGCGTGAGGGGTTACCCCAGCGAGGCGAGGGCGCGCACCAGCTGGTCGACCTCGGCCGTCGTCGAATAGTGACCCAGCCCGACGGTGACCGCGCCGCCGACGTCGTTGACCCCGATCACGTCGAGCACCCGGGAGGTGGCGTTGGAAATCGCCAGGATGCCGTTGTCCGCCAGCCGCTGCACCACCCGCTCGGCGGGCACCTCGTGCACGGCGAAACTCACCACCGGAATCCGCACCTCCGGCCGACCGATCACCATCACCAGCGGCAGGGACCGCAGCGAGGTCATCAGGTAGTCGAACACCCGGCTCATGTGCGAGGCGGCCGACTGCATCGACACGGACAGCCGTTCCCGGCGGGTGCCGCGGGCGGACTCGTCGAGGGCGGCCAGGTACTCGATGCTGGCCACCACCCCGGCGAGCAGCCCGAACTGGTGCAGCCCCACCTCCAGCCGCGCCGGCCCGACGGCCTGCGGATCGGTCGACACCGACGTGAACGAGTCGATCAACGCCGGATCGCGGAACACCAGGGCCCCGATCGGCGGACCACCCCAGCTGACGGCGTTCACGGCGACCACGTCGGCGTCGACTTCCTCGATGTCGATCAGCCGGTACGGCGCCGCCGCGGAATGGTCGACGATCGCCAACCCGCCGACCTCGTGGATCAACTTGGTCACCGCCCGCAGATCGGTGACCGTCCCCAACGTTCCCGACGCGGAGGTGATTGCCACCAGGCGGCTGGGTTTGGTGATCAGGGTCTCCCACTGCCAGGTGGGCAGCTCGCCGGTCTCGATGTCGACCTCGGCCCACTTGATCTTGGCGCCGTAGCGGTTCGCCGCGCGCAGCCACGGGGCGATATTCGCCTCGTCGTCGAGCCGGGTGACGACGATCTCGTAGCCCAGTCCCGCCCGCGACGACGACGCGTCGGCCAGTGAGGACAGCAAAACCGCCCGGTCGGCGCCCAGCACCACGCCGCGCGGGTCGGCGTTGACCAGGTCGGCCACCGCGTGCCGGGCCGCGTCCAACACCGCGGCGCTGCGCCGCGCCGACGGGTGTGGACCGACGCTGGTCGGGGTCGACCGCCGGAACGCAGTCGACACCGTGGTCGCGACAGAGTCGGGAATCAGCATCCCGGAGGGCGCATCGAAATGCACCCACCCGTCGCCAAGCGTCGGGTGCAGACCACGCACCCGGGCGACGTCGTAGACCATGGCAGCCACCTTAGAGCTTCCGCATGTTACGCAAACCGTGACGGTAGCGGGGCGCCCGGATACGTCCCCGCCACCGGAAGCCAGGTCACCCGGGCAGACATACTAGACCAGTGGGACTGGGCTTCGGAGTGGTAATCGCTTTGCTGTTGCAGATCGCGCCAGGGGCGGTCGTGGCGCGGATCGCGCGGCTAACGTGGCCGGTGGCGATCGCTGTTGGCCCGGCGCTTACCTACGGGGTCGTGGCGGTGACCATCGTTCCGCTCGGCGCGATCGGAATCCCTTGGAACGCTTGGACAGCGCTGGCCGCGCTGGTGGTGATCGCCGCCCTGGCGGCGGGGTTGCGGGCGTTGCTGGCCCGCTACCGGGACACCCAGGCCGAGGTGCTGGGGCCCGGCCGGGGCCCGGCGGTCGTGGTGGCGGCGGGTGTGCTGCTCGGTGCGGTGTTGATCGGCTACGCCGCGCTGGGCGGCATGCCGCACTGGCAAACGATCCCCAGCACCTGGGACGCGGTGTGGCACGCCAACACCGTGCAGTTCATCCTGGACACCGGACAAGCGTCGCCGACCCACATGGGTGAGCTACGTAACGTCGAAACCCACGCCCTGCTGTACTACCCGTCCACCTTCCACGCGCTGACCGCCGTGTTCTGCCAACTGACCGGCGCGGCGTCGACCACCGGCTACACCCTGAACTCGCTGGCCGCCGCGACCTGGCTGTTTCCGCTCAGCGCCGCGATCCTGACCTGGCGACTGCTGCGCGGCCGGGCCGCGTCTACCGAGGCCACCTGGCGGGTCGCCGGCGCGGCGGCCACCGCGGCGGTGCTGGCGGCGTCGTTCACCGCGGTGCCCTACGTCGAGTTCGGCACCGCCGCGATGCCCAACTTGGTCGCCTACGGGCTCGCGGTGCCGGTGTTCGCGCTGATTACCTCCACGCCCGGCCACCGGGACCGCATCCCGGTCGCGGTGTTGGCGCTGGTCGGGGTGTTCTCGGTGCACATCAGCGGCGGGGTCATCGTGGTCTTGTTGGTGCTGGCCTGGTGGCTGCTCGACGCGCTGTGGCATCCGGTGCGCGGCCGGTTCGGCGACCTGGTGGCGCTGGCCAGCGTCGCGGTGGTCACCGGGCTGGTGCTGTTGCCGCAGTTCCTCCGCGTCAAACAGCAGGAGGACATCATCGCCGGGCATTCCTTCCTGACCTATCTCAGCAAGAAGCGCGGGTTGTTCGATGCGGTGTTCCAGCACTCCCGCCACCTCAACGACTTCCCGGTGCAGTACGCCCTGACCGGGCTGGCGGCTGTCGGCGGGTTCGCCTTGCTGGTCAAGAAAATCTGGTGGCCGCTGGCCGTGTGGGCGGCGTTGATCGTGGTCAATGTGAATGCCGGAACGCCGTTAGGCGGTCCGGTCGGCGCGGCGGCCGGCGGCGTGGGCGAACTCTTCTACAACGATCCGCGCCGGATCGCGGCGGTGACCACGTTGCTGTTGGCGCCGATGGCCGGGATCGGATTGTTCACCCTGGTCGGGTTGGCGGTGATGGCCGCCCGGCGGCTGACCGACCGGTGGGCGACGCCGCCGGCGCCGGCCTGGGCGGCGGCCACCGGGGTGCTGCTGGTCGTGGCCACCGTCGGCCTGGCCTGGCATTACCTGCCGCGGCATCGGTTCCTGCTGGGCGACAAGTACGACTCGGTGATGATCGACCAGAAGGACCTGGACGCGTTCGCCTACCTGGCCACCCTGCCCGGCGCCAAGGACACCCTGATCGGCAACGCCAACACCGACGGCACCGCCTGGATGTACGCGGTGGCCGACCTGCACCCGTTGTGGACGCATTACGACTACCCGATGCAGCAGGGACCGGGGTATTACCGCTTCATCTTTTGGGTACACGCCGATGACGCGGATACGGACCCGCAAGTGGCCGAGGCGGTGCGCGCGCTGAATATCCGCTACGTCTTGGTCAGCAGCCCGGTGGTCCGGGGGTTCGCGCTGCCCGACGGGCTAGTGTCACTAGACACGTCCAAGTCGTGGGCCAAGATCTACGACAATGGCGGGGCCCGCATCTACGAATGGCGCGGGCACGACACCGCCGCGAACAGCGGGAACACGCGATAGAGAGGGTGAGTCCATGAGCACCGACGACGATGGCATCGAGATCATCGGCGGCGCTGACCCGCGGATGCTGGCGGCGGCCCAAGCGGACGACGACTCCGAGGACCGGTCGCTGACCGACCTGGTGGAACAGCCCGCCAAGGTGATGCGGATCGGCACCATGATCAAGCAACTGCTCGAGGAGGTGCGCGCGGCACCGCTCGACGAGGCCAGCCGCAACCGGCTGCGTGAGGTGCACGCCACCAGCATCCGGGAACTCGAGGATGGGCTGGCGCCCGAGCTGCGCGAAGAACTGGACCGGCTCACGCTGCCGTTCAGCGAGGACACCGCGCCCTCGGACGCCGAGCTGCGGATCGCCCAGGCGCAGCTGGTCGGCTGGCTGGAGGGGCTGTTCCACGGCATCCAGACCGCGCTGTTCGCCCAGCAGATGGCGGCCCGCGCCCAGCTGGAGCAGATGCGCCAGGGCGCGCTGCCGCCCGGGGTGAAAGTGCCCGGACAGCCCGGCCACTCCGGCACCGGCCAATACCTGTAAGAGGAACGGTGGCTACGCCCCACAGACCCCACATCGAGACGCGCAACGCCTGGGTGGAGTTCCCCATCTTCGACGCCAAGTCGCGATCGCTGAAGAAGGCCTTCCTCGGCAAGGCCGGCGGCCAGATCGGCCGCAACACCTCCAACGTCGTGGTGATCGAGGCGCTGCGCGACATCACCCTGTCGCTCAAGCACGGCGACCGGGTCGGCCTGGTCGGGCACAACGGCGCCGGCAAGTCGACGCTGCTGCGGCTGCTGTCGGGGATCTACGAGCCGACGCGCGGTTCGGCGAGCATCACCGGCCGGGTCGCGCCGGTATTCGACCTCGGGGTGGGGATGGACCCGGAGATCTCCGGCTACGAGAACATCATCATCCGGGGCCTGTTCCTCGGGCAGACCCGTAAACAGATGCAGGCCAAGGTCGATGAGATCGCCGAGTTCACCGAGCTCGGCGACTACCTGTCGATGCCGCTGCGCACCTACTCCACCGGGATGCGGGTCCGCCTGGCGATGGGCGTGGTCACCAGCATCGACCCGGAGATCCTGCTGCTCGACGAGGGCATCGGCGCGGTGGACGCCGACTTTTTGAAGAAGGCCCAAACCCGGCTGCAGGGCCTGGTGGAGCGGTCCGGGATCCTGGTGTTCGCCAGCCATTCCAACGAGTTCCTGGCCCGGCTGTGCAAGACCGCGATGTGGATCGACCACGGCACCGTGAAGATGACCGGCGGCATCGAAGAGGTGGTGGGCGCCTACGAGGGGGAGGACGCCGCCCGGCATGTGCGCGAAGTCCTCGCCGAAACCGTCGGTGACACACCGTGAGTGAGCTGGTGTATGCCGTCGTGGTCACCCACCGGCGGCCCGATCAGCTGGCCAAGTCGCTGGGCGTCTTGACCACGCAAAGCCGGTTGCCGGACCATCTCATCGTCGTCGACAACGACGCCGATGAGCGGGTCCGCGATCTGGTGGCCGGCCAGCCGATCCCCACCACCTATCTGGGGTCACGCCGAAACCTCGGCGGTGCAGGGGGTTTTGCGCTCGGGATGTTGCACGCCCTGGCGGCCGGTGCGGACTGGGTGTGGCTGGCCGACGACGACGGGCAGCCCGCCGATTCGGGTGTGCTGGCGCGGCTGCTGGCCTGCGCCGAAAAACATCGGCTGGTCGAGGTATCCCCGATGGTGTGCAACCTGGACGATCCGGCGCGGCTGGCGTTTCCGTTGCGGCGCGGCCTGGTCTGGCGCCGGTACGCCAGCGAGTTGCGGACGGACGGACCGGATCAGGATCTGCTGCCCGGCATCGCGTCGCTGTTCAACGGGGCGCTGTTCGCGGCCGGGGCGCTGGAGGCGGTGGGGGTGCCCGACCTGCGGCTGTTCGTCCGCGGCGACGAGGTGGAGTTGCACCGCCGCCTGGCGCGGTCGGGTCTGCCGTTCGGCACCTGCCTGGACGCGGTGTATCTGCATCCGTGCGGATCGGCCGAGTTCAAACCGATCCTGGCCGGCAAGATGCACGCCCAATATCCCGACGATTACACCAAGCGGTTCTTCACCTACCGCAACCGCGGCTACCTGATGGCCCAGCCCGGGTTGCGCAAGCTGCTGGTGCAGGAATGGCTGCGGTTCGGCTGGTATTTCCTGGTGTCACGCCGCGACCCGGCAGGGCTCATCGAGTGGTTTCGGTTGCGGCGGTTGGGGCGTCGCGAGAGGTTCGGCCGGCCCAAGGAGAGTTCATGACCGTCGTCGAGGCCGCCGCCCAGTCCCGGACGCTCAGCCGGGCCACCCGCGATCTGCTTGAGGGCTTCCAGCGCCGCGAACTGTGGCTGCATCTGGGGTGGCAGGACATCAAGCAGCGGTACCGCCGCAGCGTGCTGGGGCCGTTTTGGATCACCATCGCCACCGGCACCACCGCGGTCGCCATGGGCGGGCTGTACTCCAAGCTGTTTCATCTGCAGCTGGCCGAGCACCTCCCCTACGTCACGCTCGGGCTGATCATCTGGAACCTGATCAACGCCGCCATCCTGGAGGGCGCCGACGTGTTCGTCGCCAACGAGGGGCTGATCAAACAGCTGCCCACACCGCTGTCGGTGCATGTCTATCGGCTGGTGTGGCGCCAGATCATCTTGTTCGCCCACAACATCGTCATCTACCTGGTGATCGCGGCGATTTATCCCAAGCCGTGGTCGTGGGCGGATCTGTTGGTGGTTCCGGCGCTGGCGTTGATTGTGCTCAACTGTGTCTGGGTGGCCCTGTGTTTCGGCATCCTGGCCACCCGCTACCGCGACATCGGCCCGCTGCTGGGCAGTGTGGTGCAGTTGCTGTTCTTCATGACGCCGATCATCTGGAACGACGCGACGCTGCACCAGCAGAATGCGCAACGTTGGGCGAAGATCGTCGAACTCAATCCGCTGCTGCATTACCTGGACATTGTGCGGGCGCCGCTGTTGGGCGCCCACCAGGAGTTGCGGCACTGGCTGGTGGTGTTGGCGCTGACCGTGATCGGCTGGGTGTTCGCCGCGTTCGCGATGCGCCAGTACCGCGCCCGCGTCCCGTATTGGGTGTAGGGGCCGTGCAGCGGCCAGGCGGCGTTGAGATTGCGTGTAAGGTCGTGCTTTTCGGAAAAGCACGACCACAGGCGCAATCTCAACCCGCGGCTAGGAGACGTCCGAGGATGACGCCGACCAGGTGTTGCACATGGCTACCTTGTCGTTATCGGCGCCTTGTTGCCACCAAGACCCGTTGTGTTGAAGCGAGCCGTGGTCCCGAGGCTGGCCGGCCTGCCAGTCGCCGCGATGCTGCTGGTCGTTTAGGACGATCTGGTAGTCGTCCGCGGTAAACATGCCGCCGGTGTCAATGATTGAGCTATCAAACATACCGGAGAAGCAAGTGGCCTGGAGTTCAAGTCGCCGCGAGACCTCAAGGCCAGCATCGGAATTCTCACCAACCGCCAAGCCCTGTTCATGACCAGCACGCAGTGTCCCGGTGAGGTGCTGAACATGGTGGCCGAATTCGTGCGCGAACATGGTGATGTAGAGGATCGCGTGGTTCCCGATGCGCTCGGGTGGCATCCCCGCTATTGGCATGTAGAGCGTCTCATTGCTGGAGCAGTAGAAGGCCGGATTGCGCCCAGGCCCGACGTTGACGGTGCCACATGGGCTGGTGACGACGGTGCCAGCGGGCACGAGCATCTGCGGGCTACGGTAGGGCAGACCAGTGGTCGCAGTGATCAGCGGTCGCCAGGACTGCTCGAGGCACGGTAAGACGCCGGCGAAGAAGGCCTGCCCGGTTTCGGCGTTGGTCGGCAGACCGTCAGCGTTGCAGGCTTGGCGGGCCAGGCCGGCCGTCGGGTCTGAGTACAGCGGGTTGTTTTGCAGGGCGGCGGTGCCGGTCGGAGTGGGTTTGGTCGTGGGGGTGCTGGTGGTGGTTCGCCGGGTTGTCGAGGCCGGGTAGCTGGTGCTGGTCGCAGTCGTGGTGACCGTGGTCGAAGCGCTGGCGGTGGTCATCGGCCCGCTGGCGGTCGAGGTCATGCCTTTCTTGGCAACCACCACGACCGCGCCGGCGACGACGATGAGTGCGACGACGATGGCGGCCGCGCCCAGCACGATCGGGGTGGCTGAGCGTTTCTGATGCACGGTGGCCGGCGCAGCGGTCGCCGCGGGACTCAGCGGGGAGCCGAACGGGTCGACGGATTGGTAGACCCCCCACTGTGTTTGGGGCACCGCGCGGGGCGGTGCGGCCGGTGCGACCGGGGCTGCGGGGGCGGCATAGCCCGAAACCGCTGCGCCGTAGCCGGGCGCTTGCGGATAACCCTGTTGGTATCCGGTGCCGTAGACCGGTCCGGTGGCTGGACGCCGCAACCCGGAAAGCACCTTGTAGCGGCCGGTATCGCCGCGGGCTGGGGCGGGGGCCGCGTGTGCGGCGGCCGGGACCTGGTAGGGCTGCGGGGCCGCACCCCACGGGTCCGGGACCTTGCTCGCACCGTACGGGCTGCGGCCGCCGCCGAACGCGTCACCGTCCCACGGTTTTTGCGACCCACCACCGAACGGATCCCACGGTCGGCTCACCAAACCTCCACCTGCTACTCCACATCCGATGCCGGAGCCAGCCAGGTGTTGCACTGACCAATCTGGTCGGTGTCGCCGCCCAGTTTCCACCAGCCCTGCTCGTGTGCGCTGGTGCCGTGGTCGCGAGGCTCACCCGCACGGTCGCCGCGCCGTTGGTCGTCGTAGTTGGTCTGGTAGTCGGCCTGGGTGAACATGCCGCCGGTGTCGGTGATGGAACCGACAAACATCCCCGAGAAGCATTGCGCCTCCAGCTCGGTCCGCCGCGACGCCTCAAGTCCCGCATCGGATCTTGGCCCGGCGTTGTGTTCCAGGTCCAATTCGGCGGCAAGGATCCCGGTGACATTTTGAATGTGGTGGCCAAACTCGTGCGCGAACACGCTGATGTAGATGATCGGTTGATCGCCATAGCGGCCGGGCTGGAGCCCGGGTATAGGCATGTACAGCGTTTGATTGCTGCCGCAGTAGAACGCAGCAACGTTATTGGAATTCAGATCCTCCGTGCCGCACGGACTGCTGATGACGGTGCCGGTCGGGACGAGTACCGCCGGCGCACGGTAGGCGAGCCCCGTCGAGGCAACAAGCGGCTTCCACGCTGTGTCGAGGCACGGGGCGAGGCTGTCGAAGAACGCCTTTCCCGCCGCCGCGTCGCTGGGCCAGCCGACAGGATTGCAGACCTGGCGCTGCAGCCCCGCACCGAAGTTCGCGAACAGCGGGTTGTCTTGCAACGCGGCGGTGCCGGTCGGGGTGGTTTTGGTGGTGGAGGTGCTGGTGGTTCGCCGGGTTGTCGAGGTCGGGTAGCTGGTGGTGGTCACAGGCGTGGTGACCGTGGCCGAAGCGCTGGCGGTCGTGATCGGCCCGCTGGCGGTCGAGGTTGTCCCTTTCTTGGCGACCACCACCACCGCGCCCGCGACCACGATGAGCGCGACGACGATGGCGGCCGCGCCCAGCACGATCGGGGTGACGGGGCGGGTCTTTGGCGGGGCGGCCGGCGCGGCGGCCGCGGGGCTGAGTGGTGACCCGAACGGGTCGACCGCTTGGTACACCCCCCACCGTGTTTGGGGTACGGCCCGGGGTGGGGCGGCCGGGGTGACCGGGGCCGCGGGGGCGGCATAACCCGAAAACGGGGCGGAATATCCGCTCGCCTGCGGATAACCCTGCTGGTAGCCGGCGCTGTACACCGGCGCGGCGGTCGGGCGGCGCAACCCGGAGAGCACCCGGTAGCGGCCGGTGTCACCGCGGGCCGGGGCCGGGGCGGCGCTGGCGGCGGCGGGGACCTGGTAGGGCTGCGGTGCTGCGCCCCAGGGATCCGGCGCCGCGGCCCACGGGTCCTGCGTCGGCCGGGCCGCGCCGTAGGGGCTGCGGCCGCCGCCGAACGCGTCACCGTTCCAGGGTTTTTGCGACCCACCACCAAACGGGTCCCACGGTCGGCTCACGAAACCTCCCCCCACAGAACCGGTGCGTCACGACATCGAGCCGCGCGTTCACGAATCCGTGGACCGGCGGGCACGTCAACGTAGGTTACTCTGCGGATCATGTGGCGAGGGACACTTGTTGGCCGCCTGCCGGCGCGCCTCGGTCGCGTCAGCGTGGTCATCGGCCTGATCGCTGTGCTGGGGTTTGCTATCGGGGCTCCGCCCGCTAGCGCCGACGAGCCGGGCGTGAAACTCGACGTGCAGATGAACCTCAAAACCGACGGATCGCTGGCGGTCACCTCCACGATCACCGTCCCGCCGCGCGCATCGGTCACCGATCGTCTGCCGCTGCAGGTTCCCGTCGAAGCCAACCGGATCCAGCACTTCGAGGTCTCCGACCTGACGACGACGGGCGGGGCGTCGGCTCAGGTGGACAGCGGCCACCTCGTCATGTCCGTCCCCGCCGGTTCCTCCACGGTGACCTACACCGTGCGCGGCACCGTCGCGGACAGCCCCGACCTACAACAGTTCACCTGGCTGCTGGCCGCGGGATGGTCCGCGCCGATCGAGGCGCTCACCGGCACCTTCATTTCCCCTACCGCGTCCCCCGATTCCCCGATCTGCGCCTACGGGCAACTCGGTGAACGGCGGCTGTGCTCGCTGACCCAGACCGAAGTCGCGGGTACGGTCACCTTCCAGCAGAACGGCCTCAAGTCGGGCAGCGTCGCGGTGTTTTCGGTGCTGCTGCCGTCGGGGACCGTCACCTCCACCGCCCAGTTCACCCCACTCGCCGGGGCCGGCACTGCCCAGGTGCACGACCCGGCCGGCATCATCGCGGTCGCGGTGGCCACCCTGCTGGCGCTGCTGCTCGCCGGGTTCGGGTGGCTGCGCCGCCGCGCCGACGAGGCCGTCGCCCACACCGCGGGCGCGACCGCGCAACTGCTGGTCCCCCAGGACGGCGGGTTGGCGTTCGCATCCCCGGACGGGGTGCTGCCGGGCCAGGTCGGGACGCTGACCACCGGCCGGGCCCGCCCCGCCGACATCGGTGCGACGATCCTCGACCTGGCCGTGCGTAACTACCTGTGGATCGCCGAACTGCCCGGGCAGGGTGGTGCGCTGGACTTCCAGATCTCGCGGCGCGCGCCGCTCGACGGGGCGGTCACCGACTTCGAGCGCGCCGTCGTCGACGCCATCCTTCCGGGCGGGCGGGAAAACGTGGCGGCCTCCGAACTCACCCACCGCCCGGTCAACCTGGTGGCGACGCGCACGAAGGTCGCCGCGAGCGTGGCCGACAGCGGCTGGCTGCGCCGGAACGCACGCCGGCTGGAGTTAGCGGGGTTCGCGTTGCTCGGTATCGGGGCCGTGGCAGCGGCCGGCCTCGCGGTGCTCGGAACCGGGGCGCTCTGGGGCGTCGCGGTGGCGGTGCTGGGCGGCGGCGTGGCGGCGGCGGGCCGCTTACTGCCGCCGCGGACCCAGAACGGCAGCCGGTTGGCCGCCGCGATCTCGGGCATGCGGCAATACCTGACCGAGGTGAACCTGGCCGACGTCGAGGAGGCGGCCCGCCCGGTGTTGTTCCAGCGCGCCATCCCGTACGCGCATTCGCTCGGCGAGTTGCGCGGCTGGCTGGCCCGGTGGGGTCCCAGCCAGCCGGCGCGGGCCGAGTGGTACCGACCGGCCGGGGACCGCTCGGTGCTCGCCGGGTTGCCGACGCTGGCCGCGGTGCTCGACGGTGTCGCCGCGCAAAGCGAAGCCATCGAGGAACGGTAACGGCCAGGCGGCTCAGGCGATCCCGAGTTCGACGAGTTTGACCACCACCAACGCCACCGCGACCACCAGGTAGACCCGCAGCACCACCAACCCGGCCCGCCGTGCCGGGGACAGCACCGGCCGATCCAGCGTCGCGAGGGCCGGGGTGTGCCAGGTGGCGCGGTAGTCAGCGCGGACCTGCTTGCGTTCGGCACGGCTCAACGTCGGCATCGCCTCGAGTTCCTCGCGGGTGGGGTCGACCCTGTCGCGCCGCGCGGTGGCCCGCCGACCGGCGACGGTCGCCCCGACCCCCAGCACCGCGCCGACCCCGGTGCCGACCCCGAGACCGGTCAGGACCGCGGTGGTCGACAACCCCGGGAACAACGTCACCGTCGTCAACGCCAGCGACAGCAGCACCAGCGACCACACGATGATCCAGGCGACGACGTTTTGCCGCACGGTGTTGACCCACGGCCCCAGCACCGCGCGGTCGTTGCATAACAGCACCAAAAACACCGTCGCCGAGGGCAGCAGCACCCCGGCGAGGGCCTGCACCCCCTGGGTGATCAGACCCAGCACGTGGTCGGGGCTGAACGCGACCGCCGCCGACACCGCCAGCAGCACGGCATAGGCGCCGTAGAACAGCGGTGCCTCGGTGGGCTTCCAGTGCAGCGAGTGGCGTTGGCCCATCGCGTCGCCCAACGCGTACGTGGTGGCCAGGCCCACCGCGTTGGCGCCGATCAGCGAGGCGTCCAACAGCACGACCGCAAACAGCACCCCCACTGCGCGCCCGGTGTGCTGCGACAGGCTGGCCGCCACCGCACCCGCGTCGGTGAACTGGCCGGCGTCGGTGGAACCCCCCAGGCCGAACGCGGTGACCGCGATCAGCGCGGTAGCGCCGACCATTACCACCACAATGCCCAGCACCAGATCGGCCCGCGCGTAGGGGATCCAGCGCGGGGTGATCCGCTTGTCGACCACGTTGGACTGTTGGAAGAACAGTTGCCAGGGCGCGACCGTGGTCCCGACGATGGCGATCAGCAACAGCAGCAGCGTGGAGTCCAGCCCGCCCGGAAGCTGCGGGACCAGGCCGGCCACCGTGCCGGCCACGGTGGGATGCACCAGCAGCGTCATGGGGATGACGACCACGTTGACCGCGATGAGCAGAAACATCAGCGCTTCCCAGCGCCGGAAGGAGCCGCCGGCGACCACCGCGAACAACAGCACCGCCGCGGCCGGGATCGCGATTGCCTTGGGGCAACCCAGAAATCCGAGTGCCAAGGACACCCCGATGAACTCGGTGACGATCGTCAACCCGTTGAGGATCAACAGGTCACCCACGCTGAACGCGCCCCAGAATTTGCCGAACCGCGCGAAGATCAGCCGCGCGTGACCCACCCCGGTCACCGCGCCCAACCGCAGCACCATCTCCTGGTTGACGTAGAGCACCGGGATCAGCAGCACCAGTGTCCACAGCAGCTTCATGCCGTAGTTCTGGCCGGCCTGGGCGTAGGTCGCGACACCGCCGGCGTCGTTGTCGCCAACCATGACAATCAGCCCGGGACCACTGATGACCAGCAGAGTGCGCAGCCGCTGCCAGCGGTTACGGCGTGCCCCCACATCGGCGTGCTGGATTCGCCCGAACGCGCCGACGATATCCCCGACGTGCGCCGAATCGGCCGCCGCGGGGCGGGCCGATCCGGCGACCGTGTCGGGCTCGTGGATGAGCACGTCGAGCGTTGTCGACCGCTCACTTTCCTGCATGGTCATCGGTGCTTAGCCCCGCCGGTGCGTCGGGTGGCCGCCCAGTGAAGCGGTGATCACCGCGACCGGCATCCGTGACACGTAGGCGGCGGCCCGCTGCTGCGGGGTGCGCCGCGCCCACAACCGGCTCGCCGCAGTGCGGCCGGCGTGCAGCAGCGTGGACCGCCGGGCGGTCGGGATCGGGTGTGCGAGAACAAAAGCCATGATGGTCTCCTGTCGGGAGGCCCGACCGGTGACCGCGGTTCGTTGGCCGCTACCAGCACGGATTCGGCCACACCGTCGACCCGCGGTGAGCGGGCAGGGCGAAACAGCGGCCGAAAGCGTCGGGTTCAGGCAGCGGAAGAAGCGCCGGGACCGGATCGGGACGAAACAAAGGTCGAATACGCATACGGACTATCGCTGGGACTCATCTCGCCCTCACCTCCTCACGGCCAGGACACACGGGGGTGTCACCAAAAACGCACGCACAGAAGGGGAAACAGTGCCCGCCCGAAATCGGCGGACACGCACCCCTCTCGTCAGAGCTTCGGCACTACCCGGCGTATCCGGAAAAACCATCCGGAAGCCACTTGGGCTCAACCCTTAATCCGGGAAGAGCTGTCCTGACCCGGGGCGTCTCTCGACGTTCAGGGTCAGTGGCCTATATCCGTGCAGACGCCTCACCTAGCGAGGTGCTCGCGACGTCCATGGTCGCACGGCGGTCCGGAGGCGTCAAACGGATTCGAGGTGGCCGAGCCGTAAACTTCCCGCGATGGCCGAAATCGCCCCACCGCGCGCGCCCCTGAGTCTGATGACGCAGGTGTGGCGGTTTGTCGTCACCGGTGGCCTGTCGGCGATCGTCGACTATGGCCTCTACCAGTTACTGGATGTGGTGGCGCACGTGCAGATCGATGCGGCCAAAGCCACCAGTTTTGTCGCGGGCACCATCACCGCCTACCTGATCAACCGGCGGTGGACCTTCCAGGCTGCGCCCAGCACCGCCCGTTTTGTCGCGGTCATGGTGCTCTACGCGATCACCTTCACCGCCCAGGTTGGCATCAACCACGTGTGCCTGGATCTGTTCCACTACCACGAGCGGCCGTGGGCCAAGCCGGTGGCTTTCGTCATCGCCCAGGGCACCGCCACGGTGATCAATTTCATCGTGCAGCGGGCGGTGATCTTCCGGATGCGCTGAGCCCCGGGCCCGTCGCGGTACCCTTGCCAGCGATGTCTACCCAGCCAGCGGCTGTTCCGGCCCTCACACCGCGTGCCCTCACCGGGTTCGGCCACACCGCGCCGACGGTCGCCCAAGTCCTGTCCACCCCGGACGTCGAGCGGATCGCCACCGTCGTCAAGCAGGTCGCCGACGCCAACTCCGACAGCCCGTCACATCTGCGCCGGGGCGTCCTGGCGCGGGGCCTGGGACGATCCTACGGGGATCAGGCGCAAAACGGCGGCGGCGTCGTCGTCGACATGACCCCGATCAACAAGATCCACTCGCTCAGCGCCGACACCGCGATCGCCGACGTCGACGCCGGGGTGAGCCTGGATCAGCTGATGAAGGCGGCGCTGCCGTTCGGCCTGTGGGTACCGGTGCTGCCCGGCACCCGGCAGGTCACCGTCGGCGGGGCGATCGCCTCGGACATCCACGGCAAGAACCACCACAGCGCCGGCAGTTTCGGTAATCATGTGCTGTCGATCGATTTGCTGATGGCCGACGGTGAGGTGCGCACCATCACCCCGGACGGCCCGGACTCCGAGCTGTTTTGGATCACCATCGGCGGCAACGGTCTCACCGGCATCGTGTTGCGGGCCCGCATCGCGATGACCCGCACCGAGACCGCCTACTTCATCGCCGACGGCATCGCCACCAAGGACCTCGACGAAACCGTCGCCGTGCACCTCGACGGCAGCGAAGACAAATACACCTACTCCGCCGCCTGGTTCGACCTGATCAGCCCGCCGCCCAAGCTGGGCCGGGCGACGGTGAGCCGCGGCAGCCTGGCCACACTCGATCAGCTGCCGAAGAAGCTGGCCAAAAACCCGCTGCAATTCACTGCGCCACAGTTGCCCGCGGTGCCCAACGTTTTCCCGATCAGCGCGGTGAACAAGCTGTCGGGTATGGCGATCGGCGAGGTCTACTACCGGATGGGCGGCACCTACACCGGCAAGATCCTGAACTTGACACAGTTCTATCACATGCTCGACCTGACAACCGGATGGCAATACGCTTATGGCCCTGCGGGTTTCGCCCAGCATCAGTTCCTGGTGCCGCCAAATGCGATGGCGGAGTTCAAGGGCATCATTCGCTGGATTCAAACCCAGGGCCACTACTCGTTCCTCAACGTGTTCAAGCTGTTCGGTCCCGGCAACCAAGCGCCGCTGAGCTTCCCGATGGCCGGCTGGAACGTCGCGATGGATTTCCCGAACAAGCCCGGGGCCAACGCGTTCCTCAACGAACTCGACGACCGGGTGATGGAGTTCGGCGGTCGGGTCTACACGGCCAAGGATTCCCGGGTCAGTGCAGAGCGCTTCCACAAGATGTATCCCCGGATCGACGAATGGATCGCGGCGCGGCGCAAGGCCGATCCCCACGGCGTATTCGCCTCCGACATGGCCCGACGCCTGGAACTGCTGTAAGGAAGGCCCACCGAACATGATCGACGCCACCGGAAACCCCCAGACGATGCTGCTGCTCGGCGGCACCTCCGAGATCGGGCTGGCGATCTGCGAACGCTATCTGCAGAACGCGCACGCGCGGGTGATCTTGGCCTGCCTGCCCGACGACCCCGGCCGCGACGCCGCCGTCAAGCAGCTGGAGACCGCCGGCGCCAAGTCGGTGGAGCTCATCGACTTCGACGCGTTGGACACCGACAGCCACCCGAAGGTGATCGAGCAGGCCTTCTCTTCGGGCGACGTCGACGTGGCGATCGTCGCGTTCGGCCTGGACGCCGATGCCGAGGAACTGTGGCAAAACCAGCGCAAAGCCGTGCAGGTCGCGGAGATCAACTACACCGCAGCGGTTTCGGTGGGGGTGCTGCTCGCCGAAAAATTGCGCACCCAGGGCTTCGGCCAGATCATCGCGATGAGCTCGGTCGCCGGGGAGCGGGTGCGCCGATCCAACTTCGTCTACGGCTCCACCAAAGCCGGCCTGGACGGCTTCTACCTGGGTCTCGGTGAGGCGCTGCGCCCGCACGGGGTCCGGGTGCTGGTGATTCGGCCCGGTCAGGTACGCACCCGCTTTAGCGCGCACGTCAAGGAAGCGCCGCTGACCGTCGACAAGGACTACGTCGCCAACCTCGCGGTCACCGCCGCGGCGAAGGGCAAGGACTTGGTCTGGGCGCCCGGAGCATTCCGCTACGTGATGATGGTGTTGCGGCACGTCCCGCGGGCGATCTTCCGTAAGCTGCCCATCTGATCATGCGGAACGCACTGGCCAGCGTGGGCCAGATGATCCTCGCGGCCGCGATTGCCCTTGTGGTCGCGGTGATGTCGCTGATCGCCATCGCCCGGGTCGAATGGCCCGCCTATCCGTCGTCGAACCAACTGCACGCGCTGACCACCGTCGGCCAGGTCGGCTGCCTCGCGGGGCTGATCGCCGCCGGTTGGCTGTGGCGGCGGGGCAGGCGGCGGTTGGCGCAGTTGGGCGCGGTGGTGTTCGTGTCGGCGTTCTCGGTGGTCACCCTGGCGATGCCGTTGGGCGCGACCAAGCTGTACCTGTTCGGCATCTCCGTCGACCAGCAGTTCCGCACCGAGTACCTGACGCGGCTCACCGACAGCCCCGCGCTGCGCGATATGACCTACCTCGGCCTGCCGCCGTTCTACCCGCCGGGCTGGTTTTGGTTGGGTGGGCGCGCTGCCGCATGGACCGGCACCCCGGGCTGGGAGATGTACAAGCCGTGGGCGATCACCTCGATCACCATCGCGGTGGCGCTGGCGTTGGTGCTGTGGACCCGGCTGATCCGCTTCGAGCTCGCGGTGACCGTCACGGCCGCCACCGCGGCGGTGACGCTGGCCTACAGCTCGCCGGAGCCGTACGCCGCGATGATCACCGTGCTGCTGCCGCCGGTGCTGGTGCTGACCTGGTCGGGCCTGCGCGCCGCCGGACGCTCCCCCGCTTCCGCCGAGTGGGAATCTGACGACCGACACGCCGACGAGCCCGTCGCCGGATTCCCACTCGCGGCCGGCGGCGGCGCCAATGGCTGGGGCGCAATCGTCGGCGCCGGCGTCTTCCTGGGCTTCACGGCCACCTTTTACAACCTGCTGGCCGGCTTCAGCGCGTTCACCGTGACCCTCATGGGCCTCGGCCTGGCCGCAACGCGGGCCCGCAGCAACGGACTCAAGGCCGCGCTGGACCCGCTGATCAGGCTCGCCGTCGCCGGGGTCATCGCGGTCGCAGTGGCCGCCACCACCTGGTCGCCGTTCGTGCTGCGCGCCGCTAAGGAAGGGATTCCGCACACCGGCAGCGCCTTCCACTATCTGCCGCCCGCTGGCGCCGAGCTGACCTTCCCGATGCTGCAGTTCACCCTGCTGGGCGCGCTGTGTCTGCTGGGCACGCTGTGGCTGGTGGTCCGGGCCCGCGGCTCGGTGCGCGCGGGCGCCTTGGCGCTCGGCGTCAGCGCCGTCTACGCGTGGTCGCTGCTGTCCATGCTGACCACCCTGGCCCGCACCACGTTGCTGAGCTTTCGGCTGCAACCCACCCTGACCGTGCTGTTGACCGCCGCCGGGGTATTCGGCTTCATCGAGGTCACCCAGGCGCTGAAGTCCAGAGGCCGCGGCGTGGTCCCGGTGGCCGCCGCGATCGGGCTGGCCGGCGCGCTGGCGTTCAGCCAGGACATCCCCGATGTGCTGCGACCCGACCTGACCGTCGCCTACACCGACACCGACGGCTACGGGCAACGCGGCGACCGCCGGCCGCCCAGCGCCGAGAAGTACTACCGCGAGATCGACGCCGCCATCACCGCGGCCACCGGGCAACCCCGGGACGAGACCGTCGTGCTCACCGCCGACTACAGCTTCCTGTCCTACTACCCCTACTGGGGCTTTCAAGGGCTGACATCGCACTACGCCAACCCGCTGGCCCAGTTCGACCAGCGGGCCGCCGCCATCAAGAGCTGGTCGAAGCTGAAGACCGCCGGTGCGTTCCGCCACGCGCTGGACACCCTGCCCTGGCAGCCGCCGACGGTGTTCCTGATGCGTCGCGGCGCCAACGACAGCTACACGCTGCGGCTGGCCGAGGACGTCTACCCCAACCACCCCAACGTGCGCCGTTACACCGTGGACTTCGATGCCGCCCTCTTCAAAGACCCGCACTTCACCGTCACCGGCATCGGTCCGTTCGTGCTCGCGGTCCGCACGCCTGAGCCGAGGCACTGATGGCCACCAAGGACGAAGTTGTCGGCCAATTACCATCTACGTCCGTGACTGACGAACGGGCAAACCACCGGGTTGTCCGCATCGTTGCTGTCGTCGCGGGTCTGCTCGGCGTCCTGCTGGCGGTGCTCACCCCGCTGTTGCCGGTCAAGCAGACCACCGCCGAACTGAACTGGCCCGAAAACGGGGTGCTGAGCAGCGTCGAGGCGCCGCTGATCGGCTACGTGGCCACCGACCTGGAGATCAGCGTCCCGTGCCAGACCGCCGCCGGGCTGACCAAAACCAAATCGGTGCTGTTGTCCACCGTGCCCAAGCAGGCGCCGAAAGCCGTGGACCGCGGGTTGTTGATCGAGCGCGTCAACGACGACCTGCTGGTCATCGTCCGTAACACACCCGTGGTGGTCGCCCCGCTGAGCCAGGTGCTGAGCCCGGCCTGCCAGAAGCTGGTGTTCACCGCGCACGCCGACAAGGTCACCGGCCAATTCGTCGGGCTCACCAAGGGCCCCAACAGCGACCACGCGGGCGATCCGCTGCGCGGCGAGCGGGGCGGCTACGACTTCCGGCCGCAGATCGTCGGCGTCTTCACCGACCTGGACGGCCCGGCGCCGACCGGGCTGGCGTTCTCGGCGACCGTCGACACCCGCTACAGCAGTTCCCCGACGCCGCTGAAGCTGGCCGCGATGATCCTCGGGGTGGCGGCGACCGTGATCGCGTTGGTCGCGCTGCATCTCCTCGACACCGCCGACGGCACCCGGCATCGCCGCTTCCTGCCGTCGCGCTGGTGGTCGATGTCGCCGCTGGACGCGCTGGTCACCGCGGTGCTGGTGTGGTGGCATTTCGTCGGCGCCAACACCGCCGACGACGGCTACATCCTGACCATGGCCCGGGTGTCCGAGCACGCCGGCTATATGGCGAACTACTACCGCTGGTTCGGCACCCCCGAGGCGCCGTTCGGTTGGTACTACGACCTGTTGGCGCTGTGGGCGCACGTCACCACCGCCAGCATCTGGATGCGGCTGCCCACCCTGCTGATGGCGCTGGCCTGTTGGTGGGTGATCAGCCGGGAAGTCATCCCCCGGCTGGGTCACGCCGTCAAGAGCAGCCGAGCCGCGGCATGGACGGCGGCCGGGATGTTCCTGGCGTTCTGGCTGCCGCTGAACAACGGGCTGCGCCCGGAGCCGATCATCGCGCTGGGCATCCTGCTGACTTGGTGTTCGGTGGAGCGGGCAGTGGCCACCAGCCGGCTGCTGCCGGTGGCGGTCGCCTGCATCCTCGGCGCGCTCACCCTGTTTTCCGGACCGACCGGGATCGCGTCCATCGGTGCGCTGATGGTGGCGGTCGGGCCGCTGCGCACCATCTTGCACCGCCGCTCCAAGCGGTTCGGCCTGCTGCCGCTGGCCGCGCCGGTGGCCGCCGCGGTGACCGTCACCATCATCCTGATCTTCCGGGACCAGACCCTGGCCGGGGAGGTGCAGGCCAGCGCGTTCAAGTCCGCGGTCGGGCCCAGCCTGGCCTGGTTCGACGAGTACATGCGCTACGAGCGGCTGCTGATGCACACCCCGGACGGGTCGGTGGCGCGGCGCTTCGCGGTGCTGGCGCTGGTCGTGGCGTTGGCGGTGTCGGTGGCGATGACGTTGCGCAAGGGCCGGATTCCGGGAACCGCCGCCGGGCCCAGCCGCCGGATCATCGGCATCACCATCATCTCGTTCATCGCGATGATGTTCACGCCAACCAAATGGACGCACCACTTCGGGGTGTTCGCCGGGCTGGCCGGTTCGCTGGGGGCGTTGGCCGCGGTGGCGGTGAGCGCGGCGGCGATGCGGTCCCGGCGCAACCGCAGCCTGTTCGCTGCGCTGGTGCTGTTCATCGTGGCGCTGTCGTTCGCCAGCGTGAACGGCTGGTGGTACGTGTCGAATTTCGGGGTGCCGTGGTCGAATGCGTTCCCGGAGTGGCGGTTCGCCTTCGCCACCATGCTGATCGGGTTGACCGTGCTGATCCTGCTGGTCGCGGCGTGGTTCCACTTCGCCGGCGACGACGCCACCGGACCCGCCTGGCTTTCGCGTCTGCGGTCGCGGCTGGCCGGGGTGATGCGGTCGCCGTTGGCGGCCGCGGCCTGGCTGCTGATCTTATTCGAGGTGCTGTCGCTGACCCTGGCGATGACCGACCAATATCCGGCGTGGTCGGTCGGCCGATCCAATTTGCAAGCGCTGACCGGCAAGACCTGCGGGTTGGCCACCGATGTACTCGTCGAACAGCATCCCAACGAGGGCATGCTGACGCCGGTCGGCGCGCCCGCCGGGCAGGCGCTGGGGGCGGTGCGCGGTGACGGCTTCACCCCCAACGGCATCCCCACCGACGTGTCCGCCGACCCGGTGATGGCGCCACCCAGCGGCGGCTTCGACGACGACGGGCTGGTCACCAGCAGTGAAGCCGGCACCGAGGGGGGCACCACGGCCCCGGGCGTGAACGGCTCCCGCGCCCGGCTGCCCTACGACCTCGACGCGGCGCGCACACCGGTGCTGGGCAGCTGGCGTTCCGGCGTGCAGATCCCCGCCGTGCTGCGGTCGGCGTGGTACCGGCTGCCGCCGGCGGGCGAGTCCGGGCCGCTGCTGGTGGTGACGGCCGCCGGCCGGTTCGACCCGGGCGAGGTGACCGTGCAGTGGGCCGGCGAGGATGGAAAACCGGGCGGAACCATCGAATTCGGTGACGTCGGGGCGGCACCGGCCTGGCGCAACCTGCGCGCGCCGCTCTCCGCCATCCCGCGTGGGGCCACCCAGATCCGGCTGGTCGCCACCGACGACGACCTGGCACCGCAGCACTGGATTGCGGTCACCCCGCCGCGGATCCCCAAGCTGCACACCCTGCAGGAGGTGGTCGGCTCGTCGGATCCGGTGCTGCTGGACTGGCTGGTCGGGCTGGCATTCCCCTGTCAGCGCCCGTTCGGTCACCAAAACGGTGTCATCGAGGCCCCGAAGTGGCGCATCCTGCCGGACCGATTCGGCGCCGAAGCCAACTCCCCGGTGATGGACAACATCGGCGGTGGCCCGTTGGGCATCACCGAGCTGCTGGTCAAGGCGAGCACCGTGCCGACGTACCTCAAAGACGACTGGTTCCGGGACTGGGGCGCATTGCAGCGGTTGACGCCCTACTACCCGGACGCGGTGCCAGCCCGGCTGGATCTGGGGTCGGCGACCCGCAGCGGCCTGTGGAGCCCCGCGCCGATGCGCAAGACGTAGCGCCGGGTCCCATCGTCGCGCACGCCGTCGCATAACATCGAGCCTCGTGCCCACCGATGACAACCAGCGATCCCGCTATCGGATCGCCCGGCTGATCGCCGTCGTCGCGGGCATCGCCGGTGCGCTGCTGTGCGGCGTGGTCCCGCTGCTGCCGGTCAAGCAGACCACCGCCACCATCCTGTGGCCGCAAGGCACCAAGGACGGTCACGTCACCGATGTCACCGCCCCGCTGGTGGCGGGCGCGCCGCAGGCCCTGGACGTGTCCATCCCCTGCTCGGCGATCGCCACCCTGCCCGCGGACGGCGGACTGGTGTTCTCCACGGTGCCGCTCGGCGGGGTGGACGCCACCAAGAGCGGACTGTTCGTGCGGGCCAATAAGGACACCGTCGTGGTCGCGTTCCGCGACTCGGTGGCCACCGTGGCGAAGCGCGAAGCGGTGGCGGCCGGCGGCTGCAGTGTGCTGCACATCTGGGCGGGCGTCGGCGGGGTGGGCGCCGACTTCGTTGGGATCCCGGGCGCCACCGGCACCCTGCCGGTGGAAAAGAAACCGCAGGTTGGCGGCGTGTTCACCGAGATGAAGGTGGACGCCCAGCCCGGCCTGAGCGCCCGCATCGACATCGACACCCGGTTCATCACCGTGCCGACCACGCTCAAGCGGGCGGCCATGGTCCTGGGTGTGCTGTGCGTGCTGGCCGCGATCGGCGCGTTGGCGGCGCTGGACCGTCGGTCGGGACGACGGGTGCCGCGCAACTGGGGCCGGTGGTGGAAGGTCGGGGCCGCGACCTGGCTGGCCGACCTCGGTGTCATCGGCACCCTGCTGCTCTGGCACGTCATCGGCGCCACCTCCTCGGACGACGGCTACAACCTGACCATCGCCCGGGTCGCCGGCAAAGCCGGCTACGTGGCCAACTACTACCGGTTCTTCGGCACCACCGACGCGCCGTTCGACTGGTATCCGGCCGTGCTGGCCCAGCTGGCCTCGATCAGCACCGCCGGGGTGTGGATGCGGCTGCCGGCCACCGCGGCCGGCATCGTGTGCTGGCTGGTGATCAGCCGGTACGTGCTGCGCCGGCTGGGTCCCGCGAAAGGCGGCCTGGCGGGCAACCGGGTTGCGGTGTGGACGGCGGCGGCGGTGTACGTGGCGGCCTGGTTGCCGTTCAACAACGGCCTGCGCCCCGAACCGCTGATCGCGCTGGGTGCGCTGCTCACCTGGCTGCTGGTGGAAAACGCGATCGCCACCCGCCGGCTGACTCCGGCCGCGGCCGCGATCGTCGTCGCGGGATTGAGCGCGACGTTGGCCCCGCAGGGGCTGATCGCCATCGCCGCGCTGCTGGCCGGGGCGCGGGCGATCGCGGCGATCATCGCGCGCCGCCGCGGCGTCGACGGTGTGCTGGCACCGCTGGCGGTGTTGGCGTCGGCGGCGACGCTGATCCTGGTGGTGGTGTTTCGGTCCCAGACGTTGGCGACGGTGGCCGAGTCGGCGCGCATCAAATATGTGGTGGGCCCGACGATCGCCTGGTATCAGGATTTCCTGCGCTACTACTTCCTGACCCTGGAGACCGTCGACGGGTCGATGTCGCGGCGCTTCGCGGTGCTGGTGCTGCTGCTGAGCGTGTTCGGGGTGTTGGTGGTGCTGCTGCGACGCGGCAAGGTGGCCGGTCTGGCCAGCGGACCGGCGTGGCGGCTGATCGGCACGGTGGCCATCGGCCTGTTCCTGCTGTGGTTCACCCCGACCAAATGGGTGGTGCAGTTCGGCGCGTTCGCCGGGCTGGCCGGCGCGCTGGGCGCGGTCACCGCGTTCGCGTTCGCCCGCATCGGTCTGCACAGCCGCCGCAACCTGTCGCTGTACGTCACCGCGCTGCTGTTCCTGCTGGCCTGGGCCACCTCCGGCTACAACAGCTGGTTCTACGTCGGGGCCTACGGGGTGCCGTGGTTCGACATCCAACCCGTCATCGCCAGCCACCCGGTCACGACGATGTTCCTCGCGTTGTCGATCGCCAGCGGGCTGCTGGCCGCCTGGCAGCACTTCCGGTTGGACTACGCCGGGCACACCGAGGTGGCCAATACCCGGCGCAACCGGGTGCTGGCGTCGACTCCGCTGCTGGTGGTGGCCACCATCATGGTGGTGCTCGAAGTCGGTTCGATGGCCAAGGGTTTCGTCGGGCGCTACCCGACGTACACCACCGCCGGCGCCAACCTGGCCGCGCTGAAATCCGGGTTGTCGACCACCAGCTGTGCGATGGCCGACGAGGTGCTGGCCGAACCGGACACCACCGCCGGACTGCTGTCGCCGCTGCCGAACCAAGAGTCCGGGCCCCAGGGCCCGCTCGGCGGGCTGAACCCGGTCGGGTTCACCCCGAACGGCGTCGCCGATGACCTGAAGTCGGATCCGCTGAGCGTCAAACCCGGGTTGGTCAACTCTGACGCCTCCCCCGATAAACCCAACGCCGCCATCACCGACGCCGCCGGCACCGCCGGGGGGCGGATCCCGCCGGACGCGCCGCCCGGGATCAACGGATCGCGGGTGGTACTGCCGTTCGGGCTGGACCCGGCGAAAACTCCGGTGCTGGGCAGCTACAAACAAGACCAGGCCGCCGCGCACGCTACCTCGGTGTGGTACCAGCTGGGCCCGCGCGCCCCGGAGCGGCCGCTGGTGGTGGTCGCCGCCGCGGGCGCCATCTGGTCGCATGAAGAGGACGGGACGCTGAGCTACGGGCAGCCGCTGAAACTGGAGTGGGGTGCCGCGCGGCCCGACGGCAGCGTCCAGGGGCTGGGGTTGGTCGAGCCGATCGACCTGGGACCGCAGCGGTCCTGGCGTAACCTGCGATTCCCGCTGTCCTGGGCGCCGCCGCAGGCCGACGTCGTCCGCATCGTGGCCGACGATCCCAACCTGTCCACCGACCAGTGGTTCGCCTTCACCCCGCCGCGGGTGCCGGTGACCCAGACGCTGCAGCAGCTGATCGGATCGCAAACCCCGGTGCTGCTCGACATCGCGACCGCCGCGAACTTCCCCTGCCAGCGCCCGTTCTCCGAACACCTTGGCGTGGCGGAACTTCCGACTTACCGCATCCTGGCGGACCGCAAACAGACCGCGGGCTCGTCGAACAACTGGCAGTCCGCCGAGGACGGCGGACCGTTCCTGTTCACCGTCGAGATGCTCTACACCAGCACCATCCCCACCTACCTGCGCGACGACTGGTACCGCGACTGGGGGTCGGTCGAGCAGTATCACCGCCTGGTACCCGCCGAGCAGTCGCCCGACGCGGTGATCGAGCAGGGCGTGATCACGGTGCCGGGCTGGAGCCGGCGCGGACCGATTCGAGCCCTGCCATGAGCCGCACCGAATTCGCGCCGACGACGATGCAGGGCGCAGCCGGGATCGAGGAGTGGCGCCCATGAGCGTTGTCATGAACCGTGAGGTGGCCCGCGACGCCGGTCGCGACGTGCGGATCGCGCGGTGGGTGGCCATCATCGCCGGGCTGATCGGGTTCGTGCTGTCGGCGGCCACCCCGCTGCTGCCGGTGGTGCAGACCACCGCGACGCTGACCTGGCCGCAGCACGGGCAGGTCCACAGCGTGACCGCGCCGCTGATCGCGCTGACCCCGATCGAGATGACCGCCAAAGTTCCGTGCTCGGCGGTGCGGTCGATGCCGGCGGCCGGCGGGTTGCTGCTGGGCACCGGGCCGGCCAAGGGCAAGGAGGCCGCGCTTCAGGGATTGTTCGTCACCGTCACCAAGGACCGGGTCGACATCACCGACCGCAACGTGGTGGTGGCCAGCGTGCCGCGGGCGGCGGTGGAATCGCCGGAGTGCCAGCGCATTGAGATCGGCTCCTCACACGCCGGCACCTTCGCCCGGTTCGTCGGGCTCAAGGGCCGCGACGGCGGCTGGAACGATGCGAATCTGCGCCCCCAGATCGTCGGGGTGTTCACCGACCTGACCGGGCCGGCCCCGGAAGGCCTGGAGTTCTCGGCCACCATTGACACCCGATTCTCCTCCAAGCCAACGACGTTGAAGTTGGCCGCGATCATCGCGGCGATCGCCGCGACCGTCATCGCGTTGGTGGCGTTGTGGCGGCTGGACCGGATGGACGGCCGCCGCATGCAGCGGATCATCCCGGCCCGCTGGCGATTTTTCACCCTCGCTGACGCCGCGGTGATCTTCGGCTTTTTGCTGTGGTACGTGATCGGCGCCAACTCCTCGGATGACGGCTACATCCTGGGTATGGCACGGGTCGCCGGGCACGCCGGCTACATGTCCAACTACTTCCGCTGGTTCGGCAGCCCGGAGGACCCGTTCGGCTGGTACTACAACCTGCTGGCACTGATGACCCATGTCAGCGACCAGAGCATCTGGATCCGGTTGCCCGACTTGGTCGCTGGGCTGGTGTGTTGGCTGCTGCTGTCGCGGGAGGTGTTGCCCCGGTTGGGTCCGGCGGTGGCCGGGAGCAAACCCGCGGTGTGGGCGGCCGGGACGGTGCTGCTGGCGGCATGGATGCCGTTCAACAACGGGCTGCGGCCGGAGCCGATCATCGCGGTGGGCTCGCTGATCACCTACGTGCTGATCGAACGCGCGATGAACACCGGCCGGCTGATCCCGGCCGCGTTGGCGATCATCACCGCCGCTTTCACCCTGGGCATCCAGCCCACCGGGCTGATCGCGGTGGCGGCGTTGGTGGCCGGTGGCCGACCGATCCTGCGGATCTTGGTGCGCCGCCGTCAGCAGGTCGGCACCTGGCCGCTGGTGGCGCCGATGCTGGCGGCCGGATTCGTCGTGCTGACGGTGGTGTTCGCCGACCAGACGCTGCGCGCCGTGTTGGAAGCCACCCGGGTGCGCAGCGCGATCGGTCCCAGCCAGGCCTGGTACACCGAGAACCTGCGCTACTACTACCTGATCCTGCCCACCGTGGACGGGTCACTGTCGCGCCGGTTTGGGTTCTTCATCGCTGCGCTGTGCCTGTTCACCGCGGTGTTTGTCATGTTGCGGCGCAAGCGGGTTCCCGGTGTGGCCCGTGGCCCGGCGTGGCGGCTGATGGGCGTCATCTTCGCCACCATGTTCTTCCTGATGTTCACCCCCACCAAGTGGGTGCACCACTTCGGGCTGTTCGCCGCCGTGGCCGCCGCCATGGCCGCGTTGGCCACCGTGCTGGTGTCGCCGGCGGTGCTGCGCTGGTCGCGAAACCGGATGGCGTTCGTGGCCGCCGTATTCTTCTTGCTGGCGTTGTGTTTCGCCACCACCAACGGCTGGTGGTACGTCTCCAGTTACGGGGTGCCGTTCAACAGCGCGATGCCCCGCATTGGTGGAATGACCGTCAGCACCATATTTTTCGCGCTGTTCGCGGTCACCGCGCTGTACGCGATGTGGCTGCACTTCGCGCCGCGCGACCGCGGCGAGGGACGGGTGGCGCGGGCGTTGACCGCGGCACCGGTGCCGGTGGCGGCCGGCTTCATGGTGTGCGTGTTCGTCGCGTCGATGGTGGCCGGGATCGTGCGCCAATACCCGACCTACTCCAACGGCTGGGCCAACGTACGCGCGTTCGTTGGCGGCTGTGGTCTGGCCGACGACGTGCTGGTCGAACCGGACGCCAACGACGGGTTCATGCCCCCACTACCCGGGGAATACGGGGCGCTGGGGCCGCTGGGCGGCACCGGCGCGGTGGGATTCAGCCCCGACGGGGTGCCGGAACACACCGTCGCCGAGGCGATCCGGATGACGCAGACCAAACCGGGCACCGACTACGACTGGGACGCGCCGACCACCCTGAAGACCCCGGGCATCAACGGGTCCACGGTGCCGCTGCCCTACGGCCTTGACCCGAAACGGGTTCCGTTGGCCGGCACCTACACCACCAGCCCGCAACAGGTCAGCAAGCTGGCGTCGGCCTGGTACCGGCTGCCGGGGCAGGACGCCGCGCATCCGCTGGTCGTGGTGACCGCGGCGGGCGTCATCGCCGGCAACAGCGTGCTGCACGGACACACCGGGGGCCAGACCGTGGTGCTGGAGTACGGCACACCGGGTCCCGACGGCACCGTGGTGCCCGGCGGGCGGCTGGTGCCGTTCGACCTGTACGCCGAACAGCCCGATGCCTGGCGCAACCTGCGTTTCGACCGGTCGCTGATCCCGGGCGACGCGACCGTGGTGCGGGTGATCGCCGAGGATGTGTCGCTGACCCCCCGCGACTGGATCGCGGTGACGCCGCCCCGGGTGCCCGAGTTACGGTCGCTGCAGGAATACATCGGCTCGTCGCAGCCGGTGCTGATGGACTGGGCGGTCGGCCTGGCGTTCCCGTGCCAGCAGCCGATGCTGCACACCAACGGCGTCACCGAGATCCCGAAGTTCCGGATCACCCCGGATTACACCGCCAAAAAGCAGGACACCGACACCTGGGAGGACGGCGTCAACGGCGGCCTGCTGGGCATCACGGATCTGCTGATGCGGGCGCATGTGATGGCGACCTACCTGTCGCGGGACTGGGGCCGCGACTGGGGGTCGCTGCGGAAGTTCGACACGATCGTGGAGGCGGTGCCGGCCGATATCGAGTTGGGCAGCGCCACCCGCAGCGGCTGGTGGTCCCCCGGCGAAATCCGCATCAAGGCGTAACTTTCCGGGCGTGAGCGTGCGTGTTTCCGTCCGACACGCCGGGGAAAATCCCGGGTTTACGCACGCTCGCCGCGGATTACGTCAGCTCAGCCAGGGCGAGGCGGCGTGTGGTCACGGCACTCAACTCGCATTCGAGTGCGGTTGCGAAGCCGGGAATCTCGGTGCCACGTATGGAGCACCCGGCGGTCTCGCGCATGAACGGCATGGCCGCCAGGCCGATGGCGCACCCCAGCATCAGGTAGACGGCCGGAAACAGCCGCCACCCGGTGCTGTCGATGACGGTGTCGGCGACCAGCGGGGCGGTGCCGCCGAACAGGGTGGTGGCGACGTTGTAGGAGATCGCGAAGCCCGCGTAGCGCACTTGGGTGGGGAACATGGCCGGGAAGGTCGCCGATACGGTCGCCAGCTGCGGGATGAACAGCAACCCGAGCACCGCAAACCCGACGATGGCCCACCCGAATCCCTGTCCCATCAGCCAGTACATGGGCAGCGCCAACACGCAGAGCCCAACCAGCGAACGGCGCCACATGGGTTTGCGGCCGACGCGGTCCGATAAGGCGCCGGCGAAGGGGATGCACGCCATCATCACCAGCTCCCCCACCAAAATGACCGCGGTGCGGCTGCGTTCACCCAGACCGAGGGTGGCGTGCAGATAGGTCGGCTGGTAGGTCAACAGGGTGTAGCTGGTGACGTTGAGCGCGACCACCATCGCGAACATCACCACGATGGGCCGCGCATAGGCCGACAGCATGTCCGCGAGGCTCGGCTTGACGCGCCCGTGCAGCGCGTTGCCGGCCGAAAACTCCTTGAACACCGGTGTGTCGTCGATTTTGGTGCGCAGCACCAGGCCGATCAGGCCCAACGGCAGCGCGACAAAGAACGGGACGCGCCATCCCCAGCCCACCATCTGGTCGTGGGTGAGCATGGCCTCCAAGCTCAGCACGGCCGCGCTGCCGAATACGAAGCCACCTAGCGTGCCGAACTCGAGGAAGCAGCCGTAGCGCCCGCGCTTGGCGTCCGGGGCGTACTCGGCGATAAACGTTGCCGCTCCACCGTATTCGCCGCCCGCGGAGAATCCCTGTACCACCCGTAAGATGATCAGGAAGAACGGTGCCCACGCCCCGACGGACGCGTAGGTGGGGAGTACACCCATCAGCATGGTGGCACTAGCGATCAGCAGGATCGTCGTGACTAGCACCGATTTTCTGCCGATGCGATCTCCGATCGCGCCCCAGACCATGCCGCCGAGGGGGCGCAGCACAAACGACACCGCGAAACCCAGCATGGTGCCGATGCTGCCCAACGGCTCCGGAAAGAACGCCTCGGTCAGATAGGTCGCGACCGCCGCATAGACGCCGTAGTCGTACCACTCGGCGGCATTGCCCATCGCGGAAGCGGCAATAGCCCGGCGGATCAGCCGATTTGCATCGTCCGGCCGCGGATCGGGCAGGCGTGACGGCGGCGCCTGCGGCAATAGCAGGCTCATCGGGCCTCGGCATGATGACGCAATTCAACCCCTCGGCGCACCGCCGGTGTCTCAGCAGGCGATCGTCGGCAGGGGAGTTGAGATCAGTCCCTGACCAATTCGAGACTCGGCGGTTTAGAGCTACACGGAATCGCCTGGGAGACACGATAATGCGTCTGATGCAGATGTTACTGGAGTGATCAAAGTGTTACGAAACACTTACTCACTCGAGACCACTGTTTTGGCGCGCCGACCCGCGAGCGTGCGCAGATGTACGGTCACAGCGCTGGGAAACCGTACAACTGCGCACGCTCGCGGGAGCGAAGAGGGGAGCAGACGGTGAGCCTTAGATCGGCAGCAGGCCGTGCTTGCGCTGCACTTTGCGCAGGTTCTGCTTGTCGACCAGCAGCCGCAGCGACTTGCGCAGTAGCAGACGGGTTTCGTGTGGCTGGATCACGCCGTCGATGTAGCCGCGCTCGGCAGCGACCCAGGGGATCGCCATGTTCTCGTTGTAGCCGGCGATGAACTGCCGCTTCACTTCCTGCGCCTCCGGCGCGCTCGGGTCGGGGAAACGCTTCATCAGCAATTGGGCGGCACCCTCGGCGCCGATCACCGTGATGCGCGCGGTCGGCCAGGCGAAGTTCAGATCGGCGGACAGCTGCTTGGAGCCCATCACCGCGTACGCCCCGCCGTAGGATTTGCGGATGGTGATCGTCACCTTCGGTACGTCGGCCTCGACGACGGCGTTCAAAAACCGACCGCCACGTTTGATGATGCCGCCTTTCTCCTGCTCCACGCCCGGCAGGAAGCCGGGGGTGTCGACAACGAAAACCAGCGGCAGGTTGTAGGAGTCGCAGAACCGGATAAAACCAGCAGCCTTGTCGGACGCCTCGTTGTCGATCGCGCCGGACATGTACATCGGCTGGTTGGCGATGACGCCCACCGGGAAACCGTCGACCCGCGCGAAGGCGGTGATGATCGCTTGGCCACGTTGCTGGCCGATGTCGAAAACGTCGCCGTCGTCGAAGATCCGCAGCAGGATTTCGTGCATGTCGTAGGCGGTGTTGTCGGCATCCGGCACGATCGAGTCCAGCTCCAGGTCGTGCGCGCTGATCTCCGGCTCCAGGCCCGGATTGACGATCGGCGGATCGTCGAACGTGTTGGCGGGCAGGAAGGACAGGTAGTCACGGACGTACTGGAACGCTGCGGCCTCATCCTCGACCACCTGGTGCACGTTGCCGTAGCGGGCCTGCGCTTCGGCGCCGCCCAGCTCGTCCAAGGTTACGTCCTCACCGGTGACGTCTTTGATCACGTCCGGACCGGTGACGAACATGTATCCCTGGTCCCGCACCGCCACCACCAGGTCGGTTTGGATCGGCGAATACACCGCTCCCCCAGCACATTTGCCAAGGATGATCGAGATCTCCGGAACCAACCCGCGCAGCAGTTCGTGGCGCCGGCCGAGTTCGGCGTACCAGGCCAGCGACGTCACCGCATCCTGGATGCGGGCGCCCGCCGAGTCGTTGATGCCGATCATCGGGCAGCCCGTCTTGGCGGCCCACTCCATCAACGCGGCCACCTTCCGGCCGAACATCTCCCCGACCGATCCCTGGAACACGGTCTGGTCGTGGCTGAAGACGCAGACCGGCCGACCGTTGATCAGCCCGTGCCCGGTCACCACCCCATCGCCGTAGAGCGCGTTCGGGTCACCCGGCGTCTTGCACAGGGCACCGATCTCCAGGAACGTGCCTGGGTCTAGGAGTGCGTGGATCCGGGCGCGGGCGCTGGGAATTCCTTTCTTCGCCCGCTTGGCGACGGCCTTCTCACCACCGGGCTCCTGGGCGAGCGCGAGTTTCTCGCGGAGGTCGGTCAGCAGTTCGGCGGTGGTCTTGGTGGTCACTTGTCCTCGCTTTCGGCTTGGATGCGGGTGATCGCCTGGCTCATGTGCGCCCCGATCTTGGCGACGATCGGCTCGTCGATGACCTGGATGTGTTCGCCGCCGACCGGCACCACCTCCAGGTCGGCCACGTACTCGCCCCAGCCCCCGTCGGGTTTGCGGGTGGCGTAGGCCGGCTCGAACACGATGGCGTCATCGTGGTAGCGGTCGGCCAGGTACAGCGTCACATGGCCGTCGTAGGACTGGTATTCGGCAGTGTCCAGGGCTCGGTTGTCCAGGTACGACGTGCGCTGGTGCTCGATGATCCCGCCCGGGATTTGCACCCCGCTCTGCGCGACGACGTCCATCACGAAGCGGACCTGGCCCTCATCGTCGAGCTTCTCCAGCTCCTCGTACGGGATTTCGGGAACCTCGACATTGAAGGTGCGCTCGGCGAACCGCGCGTAGCGGTCCCAGCGCGCGCGCATCCCCGCCTTGCTCTGGTCGATCGGCTCCCCGGGCATCACCGCGTCGATCAGCCCGACGTAGCGCACATCGGCGCCGGCCCGCTTGAGCCCGATCGCGCACGCGTAGGCCAGCGCGCCGCCCAGCGACCAGCCGGCCAGCAGGAACGGACCGGAGTGCAGCTCCAGCAGTTTGGGCACGTACTCGGCGGCGCGCTCCTCGATGGAGCCCTCCACCCGCTCGATGCCGTACACCGGGGTGTCCGCCGGCAGCCGCTTCATCAGCGGTTCGTAGACCACCGTCGACCCGCCGGCCGGGTGGAACACGAACAGCGGCACCCGACTGGACCCTTCCTGGGGTGCCCGCAGGGTGCGGACGAAACCGTCCACCACCCCTTCTTCGAGCTGCTCGCGAACGATGGACGCCAGGCCCTCGATGGTTTGCGCCGACTTCACGTCGTCGACGGTGATGTTGCCCTCGGCCCGCTCGGACAGCCGCGCGGCCATCTTCTCCGCCGATGCATCGTCGAGCGCGGGCAGCTCGTTGAAGATGCCGCCCGGCGATTTGCCGGTGACGATCGCCCACGTCGCGAAGGTGACCCGCTCGGCCGCGTCGCGCGGCGGCACGTCGGCACCCAACGCCTCGGTCACCGCTTCCTGGGTGAGCACCTTGGCGGCCGCCGCGGCCGCCGTCGCCTTGCTGACGCCGGTGACCGCCGGGCCCGACGGATCGCTGGGCGGGGGCGGAATCGGCGCACCGCCCGGGCCCGACGGATCCGTCGGCGGCGCAGGCACATCCGGCGTCGACTGCGTCTCGGGCTCGGCCTGCGGGTCCGGCGCCGGCGCGTTGAGCACCGTGTTCGGGTTGGCGCCCGAGAGCAGGGCGGCCTGTTCGGCGGCGATCTGCTCAGGCGTCTGCGTCTTCTGGTGTTCGTGCAGCGCCTCAACCTCGTCGCGGTGCTCGACCGCGTAGCGGAGCATCTCCTCGACGTTGTACAGGTTGGCGTCGCGGACCGCAGTCAGCTGGATCGGCGGTATGTCGAAGTCGTACTCGACGCGGTTCTTGATCCGCACCGCCATCAGCGAATCCAGGCCCAGCTCGATCAGCGGCACCTCCCACGGCAGGTCCTCGGGCTCGTAGCCCATCGCCGCACCGACGATGGTGCCCAGCCGCTGCGCAATGGTCTCCCCGGAGTCCGGCGACCACTTGGCGAACCCGGCGGCCATCCCGGCGCCGGCAGTCAGGTTGTCGTGCAGGATCTCCGCGTCCGGTGTTTCCTCCACCGGTGCCGGCGCGGCGCCGTCGACAGCGGTCGCGATGGCGGTCCCGGCGCCGACCGCTGCGGGCAGCACCGCCGCCGCCCCGCCCCGGCTCACCAGCGCGTCGTAGACCAGGGTGAACGACTCCTCGATGCGGGCGTGCACCTGCACCGCGGCGCCACCGGGGTGCCGGGTCAGCGTGGTCACCAGCCGCGCCCCCTCGCCGGGCACCGCCCGCTGCTCGGAGGCCGTCAGCGTGGCATCCGGAAGCACTTGGGCGGCCGCGGCGTTCACCAACGCGGCCAGGTCGGTCTCGCCGCGCGGGGCGAACTCCCAGACGTGCCGGCCGTCGGGCAGCGCCACGTGCGAGCCGGGAATCACGCCGGACGCGTCGCCGGTGAAACGCGCATCCAGCCAGTGCTCTTTGCGCTTGAACCGGGTCGGCGGGATGTTCGCGTAATCCGCCGGCCCCTGCGCCCGGGTGAACAGGGTGCGAATGTCCAGGTCGTGGCCGTGCACGAACAGCTGGGCCATCGCCGTGGTCATCGACTCGACCTCGTCTTGTTTGCGGGCCAGCGTCGCGATCAGTTGTGCGTCGTGCAGCCCGGCGGCCGCGGTGGTCAACCCGACCTGCATCAGGGCCACCGGGTTGGGTGCCAGCTCCAAGAACGTGGTGTGCCCGTTGTCGACGGCGTTGCGCACGCCGTGGGTGAAGTAGACCGAGTGCCGCAGCCCCTTCTTCCAGTAGTCCACGTCGTGGATCGGCTCACCGCCCGGGCGGATGTAGCTGCCCTCGTGCACGGTGGAGAAGTAGCCGCAGGTCAGCGGCATCGGGTGGATGCCCTGCAGGTCGGCGGTGAACTCGCCGAGCAGCGGGTCCATCTGCGCCGTGTGGCTGGCGCCCTTGGTCTGGAACTTGCGGGCGAACCGGCCCTCGGCTTCGCAGCGGGCGATGATCGCGTCGACCTGCTCGGGCGGCCCGCCGATCACGGTCTGGGTCGGCGCGGCGTAGACGCAGACTTCCAGATCGGGGAAGTCGGCGAACACGGTCTTGATCTCGTCGGCGGAGTACTCCACCAGCGCCATCAGCCGGATGTACTCGCCGAACAGCATCGCCTCGCCCTCGCCCATCAGCCGGGCGCGCGGGACGATGATCCGCACGGTGTCGCGCAGCGACAGCCCGCCCGCGAAGTAGGCGGCTCCCGGCTCACCCAGCGACTGGCCGACCACCGCGGCCGGCTTGGCGCCGTGCGCTTTGAGCAGCTCGCCGAGCGCGATCTGGATCGCGAAGATCACCAGCTGAACGGCTTCGATGGGGTATTCGACTGTGTCGCCGGTGTAGTCCACCGCGTCGTCGAGGATCATCTCCAGGATCGAAATGCCGCGCTCGTCCTGGATCAGCGCGTCGATCTTGTCGATCCACTCGGCGAAGATCGGGTCACGCAGGTACAGGCTCTTGCCCATCTTGCGGTGCTGGGCACCGAATCCGGCCAGCACCCACACCGGACCGTTGGTGACCGGCCCGTCGGCGGCGAACACGTTCGGTCGTTGCTTGCCCTCGGCGATCGCGCGCAGCCCCTGGACCGCTTCGTCGTGGTCGCGGGCCAGCACCACCGCGCGGGACCGGCCGTGGTTGCGCCGGGACAGCGCCCGCCCGATCGATTCCAGCGACGACGTGCGGCCCTCGGGACTGTCGATCCAGTCGGCCAGTTCGGCCGCCGCGGCCTTCTTGCGGGAGGTCAAAAACGCCGACACCGCCAGCGGGATCAGCGGAGCCGGCGCCTCGGCGGCCTCCAGCTCGGCCTGCGCAACTTCCTTGAGCCGCAGGGCTTCATCGGTCAGGCCAGGAAGCTCGTACTCGTCCTCCGCGGCGGCCGGCGCCTGTGCATCGTCGATGAATTCGCCGTACTCGTCGAACCGCACCCCGCCGACGAGCTCGGCCGGGGCGGCCTCGGTGGCCGGCTTCTCCTCAACGGGTGCCGGCTCGGGTTCCTTTTCGATCACGTCGCGGGGCAAGACCTCCCGCAGCACCAGGTGCGCGTTGGCGCCGCCGAATCCGAACCCGGATACCCCGGCGATCGCATACCCGCTGTAGCGCGGCCAGTCGGTGACGGTGTCGGCCACCTTCAGCCGCTGGCCCTCGAAGTCGATGTAGGGGTTGGGGCCGGCGTAGTTGATCGACGGCGGGATCTTGTCGTGCTGCAACGCCAGCACTATCTTGGCCAGGCTGGCCGCGCCGGCCGCCGACTCCAGGTGCCCGACATTGGATTTCACCGCGCCCAGCAACGCCGGTTTGTCGGCGGGCCGACCGCGGCCGACCACCTTGCCCAGCCCCTCGGCCTCGATCGGGTCACCCAGGATGGTGCCGGTGCCGTGCGCCTCGATGTAGTCCACGGTGCGCGGGTCGATCCCGGCGTTCTTGTAGGCCTTGCGCAGCACCGCGGCCTGCGCGTCGGGGTTGGGTGCCAACAGCCCGTTGGAGCGGCCGTCGTGGTTGACCGCGCTGCCGGCGATGACGGCCAGGATCTGGTCGCCGTCGCGGCGGGCGTCGTCGACCCGTTTCAGCACCAGCATGCCGCCGCCCTCGGAGCGGGCGTAGCCGTCGGCGTCGGCGGAGAAGGATTTGATCCGGCCGTCGGCGGCCAGCACCCCACCGACCTCGTCGAAGCCGACCGTCACCAGCGGGGTGATCAGCGCGTTGACCCCGCCGGCCACCACCACTTCGGCCTCGCCGCTGCGCAGCGCCTGCACGCCTTGGTGCACCGCGACCATCGAACTCGAGCAAGCGGTGTCGACCGTCACCGACGGCCCGTGGAAGTCATAGAAATACGACACCCGGTTCGCGATGATCGAGCTCGAGTTCCCGGTGATGGCGTACGGATGGGTGACGCTCGGGTCGGCCAGCGACAAGTTGAGGTAGTCGTTGTTGGACGCGCCAACGTACACCCCGACCGATTCGCCGCGCAGGCTCGACGCCGGGATGCGGGCGTGCTCGAGTGCCTCCCAGGTCAGCTCGAGGGCCATCCGCTGCTGCGGGTCGATGTTGTCGGCCTCCATCTTCGACAGCGCGAAGAACTCGGAGTCAAAACCCTTGATGTCGGACAGGTAGCCGCCGCGGGTGCGGGCCTTCCCGACCCGTTCGGCGATCCGCGGGTCGCCGAGAAACTCCGACCAGCGGCCCTCGGGCACGTCGGTGATCGCGTCGCGGCCCTCCAGCAGCGCCTGCCAGGTCTGCTCGGGGGTGTTCATGTCGCCGGGGAACCGGGTGGCCAGGCCCACCACGGCGATGTCGGCCACCTCACGGTCCCGCGACCAGTCTTCGTCGTCGGCGTCGTCGGCCAGCACCGGTTCACCCTCGACGATCACCGTCGCCAGCGCCTCGATGGTCGGATGCTGGAACGCCACCGTCGCCGACAAGGTCACCCCGGTGAGGTCCTCGATGTCGGAGGCCATCGCCACCGCGTCACGCGACGACAGACCCAGCTCCACCATCGGCGCGGTTTCGTTGATGGAGTCGGGTGACTGCCCGGTGGCGTTGGCCACCCAGTTCCGCAGCCAGGCCCGCATCTCGGCGACCGTCATGTCGGTGCGCCGCGACTCGCTGCTAGCTGCCGAATCCGGTTGCGTGTCAGTCATGGAGAGCCTCCCGGCTACGTCTTGATCTATTCCGCCTGGTCGGGGAAGGCGTTCGGGGCGGCGGTGCCGCCGCGCAGGCTGCCGTCGATGTAGGCGGTGCGGCAGGCGCGACGCCCGATCTTGCCGCTGGAGGTCCGCGGAATCGACCCGGCCGACACCAGCAACACGTCGCGCACGGTCACCCCGTGCCGGACCGCGATCGCGGCCCGAATGTCGTCGGCGATCGGCTGGTAGTCGAGCTTGTGCGCCCCCGGCGCCCGCTCGCCGACGATCACCAGCTGCTCGGAAGAGTCCTCCGGGTCGAACTTGAGGCCGGAGTGCGGGTTGTCGAACACCTCAGCCGGCAACTGGTTGGCCGGCACCGAGAACGCGGCCACATAGCCAACGCGCAGCGCCCGGCTGGATTCCTGCGCCGAGTACTCCAGGTCTTGCGGGTAGTGGTTACGACCGTCGACGATGACCAGATCTTTCACCCGGCCGGTGATGTACAGGTCGTCGCCGTAGAAGGTGCCGTAGTCGCCGGTGCGCACCCACAGCGCGTCGTCGGCGGCGCCCTCGGCGTGCGACGGGCTGGTGCGCGACTTGAGGATGTTTTTGAAGGTCTCGATGGTCTCTTTTTCCCGGTTCCAGTACCCGGTGCCCATGTTGTTGCCGGCGATCCAGATCTCACCGACCTGGCCGTCGGGCAGTTCGCTGGCCGATTCGGCGTCGACGATGACCGCCCACTCGTCCACGCCGACCCGGCCCGCCGACGCCTGGGAGACGGCGTTCGGCGCGTCGGGGTCCACCTCGACGAACCGGTTCTCGTTGTTCAACGCATCCCGGTCCACGTGGATGATCTTGGGTTTCTCATTCATCGGGGTGGTCGAGACGAACAGGGTGGCCTCGGCCAGCCCGTACGACGGCTTGATCGCCCGCTCCTGGAAGCCGTACGGGGCGAACGCCTCGTTGAACTTCCGCAGCGACGCCGCCGACACCGGCTCGCTGCCATTGAGGATGGCGTGGACGTTGGAAAGGTCCAGCGGCGGGTCCCCCTCTTTGGGCAGACCACGGGCCGCGGCGTGCTCGAACGCGAAGTTGGGGGCCGCGGAGATGGTGCCGCCGGTCTCCCCCTCCTTACGCGCCAACTCCCGGATCCAGCGGTAGGGCCGGCGCACGAACGCCGCCGGCGTCATGAACGTGCACTGATAGCCGATCACCGACGACAGCACGATGGTGATCAGGCCCATGTCGTGGAAGAACGGCAGCCAGGTGACACCACGGTCACCTTCTTTACCCTCCAGCGCGTGGATCACCTGCACCACGTTGGTGGGCAAGTTCAGCTGGGTGATCTGCACACCGGTGGGGGTGCGGGTCGAACCGGACGTGTACTGCAGGTAGGCGACGGTCTCGGTGTCCGCCGGCACCAACTCCCAGGTGGCGCCGACCTCGGCGGGCACCGCGTCGACGGCGATGATGCGGGGCCGCTCCTTGGCCGGGCGGCTGCGGAAGAATTTGCGGACGCCTTCGGCGGAGTCGCTGGTGGTCAGGATCGCCGACGGGGTGCAGTCGTCGAGCACCGCGTGCAGCCGCCCGACGTGGCCGGGCTCGGCCGGGTCGAACAGCGGCACGGCAATGCGGCCGGAGTACAAGGTGCCGAAGAATGACACCAGGTAGTCCAGGTTTTGTGCGCACAGGATGGCGACGCGGTCACCGGGCTGGGTGACCTGCTGCAGCCGGGCCCCGATGGCCCGGTTCCGGGCGCCGAACTCGGCCCACGAGATGTCGCGGGCGATGCCGTCGCGCTCGGTGGAGAAATCCAGGAAGCGGTACGCCAGCTTGTCGCCGCGCACCTTCGCCCACCGTTCGACGGTGTTCACCAGGCTGCCGTTGTCGGGGAACCTGATCTTGCCGTCCTTGATGAACGGGTTGTGGTACCCGGACCGGGACCCCATGGCCATGCCAACTCTCCTGTCACCAAAAATTTTGTGTCGCGGGTCAGCCGCCGGTCGTCATACGCCGCCTGCGTCGCTCGTCGCGAACCCTAAACCTCACAGATCGTACAGAGGTGTCCGTGTTCGTCGACGGCCATCGACCCGATCGGGGGCGACCACACGTCCTCTTAAATTTCTCTTAATGTTAAGGGTCGGTGCGGCGCGCACCAAATCAAAAGGTACGGCCAGTCTGGTGACGTTCTGGTAACGCTCAGCCGTGCTTGGGAGTGGGGGCATTGTCGATCAGGCCGTGCGCCCAATCCAAGGTCCACTGGGTGGCGGGTTGCCCGTTCAAGCTCCAGAACTGGGTGGTGGCATACAGGGCGTGCACCGGTTGGCCGGCGCCGCCGGCCAGGATGTCCAGCGTCCTGGGCAAGTTGGCGATGCTGAACGCCTCCGGCGGGGCGGCGCAGATCAGGTCACCGGCCCCGCAGATCTCGTTCGTGCGGTTGTTCAGGTCGCCGAACCCGCCCGGCCGCGGCCCGGTCATGGTCAGGCCCAGGTTGGACAGGATCGGCAGGTCGTGCAGCGTGATCTCGGCGCCCTGCCCCGGCGGGTTGGGGCCGATGTCCTGCCCCACCCCCTCCTGGCGGCGGCCGTCGGCGATCAGCGTCACACCGAGCACCAGATCTTCGTCGACCGGCCCGCGGCCGTTGCCGATATCGCTGGCGATGTCACCGCCGATCACCGCGCCCTGGGAGAACCCGATCAGCACATAGCTGGTCAACGGGCACTTGTCGTTCATCGCGGTCATCGCGTCGATCGCCGCCCGGGTGCCCTCTTTGCGGCTGTCGTTGTAGGACATCTGGTTGTCGGCGGCGAACGGATTGTGGAACTGCGCGGTGTAGGGCACCGTGTACTCCGCGAGCCGGCTCTGGTTGAACTGGTCGGCGATCGGCCGGGTCACGTTGAGCAACAACGCGTTGGGGAATTCGCCCGGGTCCAGCGGGTTGTCGGCGCGCGACGACTCCCAGGTGCCGGGAATGGAGATCAGCTGCACATCCGGGCAGCTGGCGTCCTGGAACTCCGGCCGCGGCTTCTTGGGCCGGGGCACCGAGCTGCTCGGCGGGGTGATGCTGGGCGGGACCGCGGCGGGCGGTTCGGGGCGGCGGATCATGATCACCACCACCACCACGACCAGCGCCACCACGACGGCCATGGCGATCGCCGCAGCCCAGCCGAGGATGCGGCGCCGTTTGCGCCGAGATTTCTTCGCCATGGTCTCCTGCTACGGGTCTGGGTTGCGCGGCCGCGCCGCGACAGCCCCTCCACGGTACCGACCGGCCTTGGGGCGCATCGACTCTGCGTCCACGGCGTGCGGTACTCGCACTTCTGCGCCGTAGGCGCAGAGTCGATGGCGAACCGGCCGCGGCCTAGCGGATGGCTCCGACGATGTCGCCGGACATCGCGCCCAGCTGCGAGCTCCACGACCCCCAGCCGTTGTCGCCGCCGGGGAAGTCGAAGTGCCCGTTGTGCCCGCCGACGTTGCGATATTGCTGGTAGAAGAACCGGCCGCTGCCGGTCGCGATGGCTTCCTGACCGATCATGGCTGCCGGGTCGCTGGCGCCGCCGGTGGCGTTGAACACCCACACCCGGGTGTTGTTCGCCGCCAGCAGGCTCGCGTGCTCGTACGGGTCGTGCCACTTCCACCGACCCAGCTGTGGTGCACCCCACATGCCGTTAGCGTCCACCCCGCCGAATTGCTCCATGCCGGCCAGGATCGGGCCGTTGGTGGTGGTCCGGGAAACGTCCAGAAAACCCGACAACGATCCGGCGAATCCGAAGCGGTCGGGGTGGAAGGCCGCCAGCGCCATGGCGCCGTAGCCGCCCTGGGCGGCGCCGACGGCGGCGTGGCCGCCCGGGGCCAGGCCCTTGTTGGCGGCCAGCCAGTCCGGCAGCTCGCTGGACAGGAAGGTGTCCCACTGCTTGCTGCCGTCCTGCTCCCAGTTGGTGTACATGCTGAACGCCCCACCCGCCGGGGCGGCGACCGAGATGCCCTTGCCGGCCAGGGTGTTCATCGCGTTCCCGACGGTGACCCAGTTGCTGACGTCCTCGCCGGCGTTGAACGGGTCCAGCAGGTACACGGCGTGCGGTCCGCCGGCCAGGAAGGCCACCGGGATATCGCGGCCCATCGACGGTGAGGGCACCATCAGCGTCTCGTAGGCGGCCTTGGCGGTGCCGGTGGTCACGGCGCACAGCCCCAGCGTCAGCGCCGCGGCGCCGAGCACCCGTAGCAGGATCGACTGGCCTCTCATACCCACCTCACTCGTCTGGATTGCCTCACCCCCGCGGCCCCCGCCCCCGCGCAAGGTAGTGAACCACACGCCGCGGGATGCGAGGGGAGAAAACGGTCAACGGCGGCGACCCGAGAAGGTCGCCGCCGTTGACGGTGGTACTGCTGCAGGGGGGCGTTAGTTGCCCTGCGCCTCCGAGGTGGCGGCAGCGCCGCCACCCGGGGTGGCACCCAGCACCCGCTGCATGTCGGGCTTCATGGCCTGCAGCTGCTGGCCCCAGTAGCCCCAGTCGTGGGTACCGGCGTCCGGGAAGTTGAACACCCCGTTGGTGCCGCCGGCGGCGATGTAGTTGTCCTGGAAGGTCTTGTTGGTGCGGATCGTCATCTTCTCCAGGAACTCGGCCGGCAGGTTGCCACCACCGATTTCATTCGGGGTGCCGTTACCGCAGTAGATCCAGATGCGGGTGTTGTTGGCAACCAGCTTGCTGATGTTGACCATCGGGTCGTTGCGCTGCCAGGCCGGGTCCTCCTTGGGACCCCACATGTCGGCGGCCTTGTAGCCACCGGCGTCACCCATGGAGATGTTGACCAGCGACGGCCACCAGCCCTCGGACAGGTTCAAGAACCCGGACATCGAGCTGGCGTACGGGAACTGCTCGGGGTGGTAGATCGCCAGCGTCAGCGCGGCCGAACCGGCCATCGACAGACCGACCGCGGCGCTGCCGGTGGGCTTCACGTTCTGGTTGGCCTGCAGGTACTGCGGCAGCTCGCTGGTGAGGAAGGTCTCCCACTTGTAGGTGGAGCAACCGGCCTTACCGCACGCCGGCTTGTACCAGTCGCTGTAGAAGCTGGACTGACCGCCGACCGGCATCACCATCGAGATGCCCGAGCCGTAGTACCACTCGAACGCCGGGGTGTTGATGTCCCAGCCGTTGAAGTCGTCCTGGGCGCGCAGACCGTCCAGCATGTAGACCGCCGGGGAGTTGGCGCCACCGCTTTGGAACTGCACTTTGATGTCGCGGCCCATCCCGGCCGACGGCACCTGCAGGTACTCGACGGGCAGGCCCGGCCGGGAGAATGCGCCGGCCGTCGCCGTACCACCGACGACGCCGATCACGCCCGACAGCAGGGCCGCGCCCATGGCGGCGACTGCAAACCGCCGCGGCATGCCTTTCGCCGCGGCGGAAAACCTGTCAACCAGCTTCATCCTTGCTTTCCTCATCCTTTGTTAGGCCCATCTTGTTGGTCCAGGCTGCATGCGCGAGGCGCAGCAGTGCCCGTGTAGTCAACCACATCTGCGCCCAAACGCTCTCCTCCAGAGCTGCATAACGCCCGGCCGCACGCCGTTTTGGTGCCGATTGCGGTCATTTTGTGGGCCGGCCGATCAAGGCGTCAAAATATGCCCACACGTGCATTCCCGCCGGTGAGATGTCGGACATCGTGTTGCTGCCGAGGCGGGGGCCGCGCCACTTCCACAATTTTCTTAGTGATTTCTGAAATTCATAGGTTCCAGTGCCCGGACCCGGTTAACTTGCGGCGCTGCCGTCCCGTTTGTCACAGTCCGCGGTGGTGTCTAGGGGCCCGTAGCCGGCAGTCCGGTGTAGGGCGGGCGGCCGTTTTCCGGCACATCCGGGATGTCCAGCCCGCAGTGGATCAGTTCGTAGCGCGGCACCCGGTCGATCCGGTACTTGGTGAACGAATAGGAGTGCAGCAGGTTCGAGAAGAACCGGTGCGGCCCCATCGGCGCCCGCACCGAGTTGAGCACCGATGCGGTGGTCGGGCATTGCAGGGCGGCCTCGGCTTGGGCGACCCACGCCTGGTCGAGGTAGCCGGGAACCCCCGGATACCACTTCACCCACGGTCCGTCGGCGATCACCCAGTCCGGGAACAGGTTCTTGTCGTGGCCGATCCGGCCGTGCTGCAGCCGCTCGGTGTGCGCGGCCAGCGGGTTCGCCAGACCGATCTGGTCGAGCACCCGGACGTCGAGTCCGACGTTCATCCCCAACATGCCCAGGTTGGTGAAGAACACCGTGTGCGGGCCCGTCCCCGGCGCCGGGATCGGCAGCGTGCCCGACGGCACCGGCAGGATGACCGGTACCACATCCCACTGGTCGTAGTTGCCCGACGGCAGCAGCAGCGCCCCGGCCGGGGTGCTGTTGAGGGTGGTCAATACCGCCCGCATCCGCGGGTAGTCCAGGTAATCCGCGGCGGTCAGCGGGTGGGCGTGGCCAGTGGCCTGCGAATAGAACCGGCGCTCGTCGACGATCCCGGAATCGGTGACCCGGGTGGCGTCGTCCCCCAACCCGGACGAATTCGCCGCCCACAGCGACCATCCCGCCACCCCGAGCCACAGCACGCTGACCGCGCCGGCGAACAGGTAGCCCTGCTGGCGGGAGTAGCGCACCCCGTCGGGCAGCACCACCGGAATGACCGCCACCGGGGCCAGCAGGCACAGCACCGGGAACAGCAGCACGCGGCCGTGCATGAAGTCGCCGCCTTGGCGGATCCAGTAGGCCGCCTGCAGTAATCCGCTGACGACGACGAACGCCACCACCGCGGGTGGGCTTTGAACGATCCGGGCCAGCAGGCCGTAGCTGGGGGGCACCCGCCGGCGAATCCACCACGGCCGGCTGCGGGTGGCCGCCAACGACAGGCCCAACACGACCAGCAGGATCGCCGGCGCCCACAGCGCGTAGGGCCGGTTGAAGTTCACCAGGTAGGTCACGCCCTGGGCCCATTTGTCGCCGGCGGCGTCCTTGGCCAGGGCGGTGCCGGGCACCAGCAGCCCGTAGTAGCCCATCCGGAAGATCTGGTAGGCCACCGGCAGCAGCCCGCCGACCACCACGATCAGCGCCCGGCGCCGCCAGCCGCGGGCCGCGATCAGCATCATGATCAGCGCGCCGCCGCCGATCAGCGCCAGCTCGGGACGCACCAGCACCGACAACCCGGCCACGAACGCCAGCGCCGCGGTGAACGCCTTCCCCCCTGGGCGGGCGCGTAGCGCCTGCGACCAGCACACCAGCATCCACCACAGCAGCCCGAACCAGGCCAGCACCAGCCCGCTTTCCAGGCCGGAGGTGGCGAAGTCGCGCGCGGGCGGGATCGCGATGTAGACCAGCGCCCCGGCGGGCAGCAGCACGGCGCGCCGGCCCTGCAGGCTCGGCGCGTACAGCCGGGCGGTGCCCAGCATCAGCAACGCCACGCCGGCCAGCGACAGCACCAGCGCGAACGTCAACACCACGTACTCCAGGCGCATCGGCCCGGCCAGCCAGCTGCCCGCATACACCAGGTAGGTCCACACCGTCGAGGTGTTCGCCTCGACCCGCTCCCCCATGTTGAACACCGGACCGTTGCCGGCCAACAGATTGCGCACCGTGCGCAGCACGATCAGGCCGTCGTCGGAGATCCAGCGCCGTTGCCAGGCGCCCCAGCCGAACAGCACCACGATCAGCGACACGCTCACCCACAGGCTGAGCCGCACCATGGCGTCGTACGGGAAGACCGGCCAGCCGACCGGCGGTGCGGGTGTCGGGCGGCGCGTCGCTACCGGGGGGGCGCTAGCCGAACGCAACTGCGGCACCGATGGTTCCGAGCCAGGCCAGCACCAGCAGTTGCAGCATCCGGTCATGCCGCAGGATGTCCTCGGCTTCGCCGGCCAGCCCGCCGTCGACGTCGACCGCGTAACGCAGGACCGCGATGGTGATCGGGATGATCGACACCGCGAACCAGGAGCCGGAGCCGTGGTCACGCTCGAACGCGAACAGCGAGTAGCACACCACCATGGCGGTGGCCGCCAGCGTCCAGACGAACCGCAGGTAGGTACCGGTGTAGCTCTCCAGCGATTTGCGGATCTTGGCACCGGTCTGCTCGGCCAGTTGCAGTTCGGCGTAGCGCTTTCCGGCCACCATGAACAGCGATCCGAACGCCATCACCAACAAAAACCACTGCGACAGCGGGATCGCGGCAGCAGCGCCGCCGGCGATGGCCCGGATCAGATACGCCGAGGAGACGATGCAGATATCCAGCACCGCTTGATGTTTGAGGCCGAAGCAGTACGCCAGCTGCATGGTGATGTAGATCGCCATCACCAGGGCCAGGTTCGGGGTCAGCCACCAGGAGATACCCAGCGACGCCGCGGCGAGCACCACCGCCAGGGTGTAGGCCAGCCATTCGGGCACCACCCCGGCGGCAATAGGCCGGAACCGCTTGGTGGGGTGCTCCCGGTCGGCTTCGACATCGCGGACGTCGTTGACCAGATACACCGCCGAGGCCGCCAGGCTGAACACCACGAACGCGATCAACACCTTGGTCAGCAGGTCGAGGTAGTCATAGTGCACGCCGCGGCCCAGGGCGGCCAGCGGCGCCGCCACCACCAGCACGTTCTTGACCCACTGCTTGGGGCGTATCGCTTTGATGACCCCGGTGACGAGGTTCGCCGGCGGACCGACCGCCACTGCTGTCTTTTCAGCCATCTGACTCTCCCGAGTTGTCCAGCCGGATCGCGGCGGCTGCGACGGCGGCGCCGACGAGGACGCCGGTGGCGACGTCACTGGGATAGTGCACGCCGAGCACCATCCGAGATAGTGCCATGGGCGGCACCAGCACAGCGGGCAGCCGCAGGCCGGTGACCCGACCCAGCAGGATGGCCGCCGCGGTGGTGGAGGTGGCGTGCGCCGACGGAAAACTCAGCCGGCTGGGGGTGCCGACATTGACCGCGACCGCCGGGTGGTGCGGCCGCTCCCGGCGGACGATGCGCTTGATCAACACCGCGGTAGCGTGCGCGGCCAACGCCCCGGCCCCGGCCAGCAGCCAACTGCGGCGTCGCCGTGGCTGGGCCAGCGCCCCGGCCGCCGAGACCGCCAGCCAACCGAGGCTGTGCTCACCGAAGTGCGACAGGCCGCGGGCGGTGGCCAACACCCCGGGCCGGCCGGCCAGTGCCGACTGCACCGCCACCAACGCGGCCACTTCCCCGCGTGCCGGTGTCGGCTCAGCCATGGTCGGGCGCATCTTGCGGCAGCAGCACCGTCTCCCACTGGTGGGTGCTGGACAGCACCGGCAGCGCCTCCCGGTAGCGCCGGCGCATCGCGTCCCACCGGCGCGCCAACCGGCGCTGGCGACGCAGCGACTGGAACAGCAGCGCGAACATCTTGGCGCGGTCACGCTGCCGGTACACCACGCCGCGGCCGTCGGCGGTGGTGACCGTGACACCGTCCTGCGTGCACAGCAAAAACCAGCGCGCATCCTGGGTCGGCACGTTGAGCTGCGGGCGCTGGTGGTGCACCGGGTCCTGCCGGCGCACCTGGTGGGCGATCCCGCGGGCCAGCCGATAGCCGATGGCGACCGGGTTCACCGGCGGCTTCATCGCGCGGTGCATCCGCGACGGCGCGGGCAGTTCGCTGGCCGCCGGCAGCGCCACCGCGTCCGGGTAGGCCTTGCGCATCGCGTGCACGTCCGGCAGCGCCGACTCCAGAATGGAGAAAATGTGCTCGGGCCCGGCGAAAAAGTCGTCGATCGCCTTGTTCTGGATCGCTACCGTCGAGTACTCCAGGCAGGCAAGGTGTTTCAGCGTTGCCTTGAGATGGCTGCGCAGCAGGCCGGTGATGTTGCCGTCCCAGTGCAGCGCCGCCACCACCAACCGATTACGCAGATGGAAGTAGGCCTGCCAGTCGATCGCGTCGTCTTTGTCGCTCCAGGCCATATGCCAGATCGCCGCGCCGGGCAGGGTGACGGTGCGGTAGCCGTGTTCGGCGGCCCGCAGCCCGTATTCGGCGTCGTCCCATTTGATGAACGACGGCACCGGCTGGCCGAGCTCTTCGGCGACCGCGCGCGGGATCATGCACATCCACCAGCCGTTGAAGTCCACGTCGATGCGCCGGTGCAACTCCTCGGTGTCGGCCAGCGAGTACTCGGCGAAATTGTGGTCGTATTCGGTGTGCGGCGCGTTGGTCCACATGAACACGCCCTGGTCGACGACCTCCCCCATCACGTGCAGGTGCGACGGCTCCTGCAGGTTGAGCATCTGGCCGCCGACCAGGATGGGTTCCTTGGCGAACCGGTTGAGTGCCAGCGCCCGCAGAATCGAGTCCGGCTCGATGCGGATGTCGTCGTCCATGAACAGAATCTGTTCGCAGTCGGTGTTTTTCAGCGCTTCATACATCACCCGGCTGTAGCCGCCGGAGCCGCCGAGGTTGGGCTGATCATGGATGGCCAGCCGGGTACCCAGCGCCGCCGCCGCGGCCGCGAAGTCGGGATGGTCGCGGACCTTCTTGGTGCCCTGATCGGGCACGATCACCGCGCCGATCACCTCGTCCACCAACGGATCCGAGGTGAGCGCGGCCAACGCGTTGACGCAGTCGTCGGGCCGGTTGAACGTCGGGATGCCGACGGTGACGTTGGCCTTTCCGGGCGCCGGGCACGGCGCGTACCAGCCGGCGCTGTGCAGGGTAACCGCGGTGTCGGTGGTGATGTCGAACCAGATCCAGCCGCCGTCCTCGAAGGGCTGCAGCCCGATCTCGAATTCGGCCACCGCGGGCTTGTTGTCCACGCCGCTGCACACCGGCCGGCCGTCGACGGCGATGCGCGCACCGGTGGCCTTGGAGCGGTAGATGTCAACCCGGGCCGAGCCGGTCAGTTCCACCCGCAACACCACGGACTGCAGCGTCGACCAGCGCCGCCAGTAGGACGCCGGAAACGCGTTGAAGTAGGTCGCGAACGACACCTCCGACTCGCCGCCGACCTCCAGGCTGGTGCGGGTCAGCGGATGCGCGCGACGGCTGTTGGTCGTCGACTCCACGATGTAGAGCTTGCGCACGTCCAGCGGTTCACCATGGCGGGGCAGGATGACCCGCGCCAGCCGGCTGACGGCCTTACTGGGGGTGTCGTTCATCGGCAGCCGCTCCTTCTCATCGCTGCGCTGTGCCGCGTCGCTGGCGCTCATCCCTTGCCGCTTTCCCTGTCGTTGTCATGCAGCGGCGCACCGTCACGCAGGTGCGGCGCGAGGATGTTGTCGTACATGCTCAGCGCGCTGGCGATGGCCATGTGCATATCCAGATATTGATAGGTGCCCAACCGGCCGCCGAACAGCACCCGCGCCGAGGCCATCTCGGTTTTCGCCAACTCCCGGTAGGCCTCGACCATCGCCCGGTCGTCGGGGGTGTTGATCGGGTAGTACGGCTCGTCGTCGTCCTTGGCGAACCGCCCGTACTCGCGCATGATCACCGTCTTGTCCGTCGGGTAGGCCCGCTCGGGATGGAAGTGCCGGAACTCGTGGATGCGGGTGTACGGCACGTCGGCGTCGTTGTAGTTCATTACCGGGGTGCCTTGAAAGTCACCGCAATCCCCGAGCACCTCGAGCTCGAAGTCCAGGGTGCGCCAGCCGAGTCGGCCCACCGCGTAGTCGAAGTAGCGGTCCAGCGGTCCGGTGTACACCACCGGGGCGTCCGGGCTGGCGGCCCGCAACTCGTCGCGCACGTCGAACCAGTCGGTGTCCAGCCGGACCTCGATGCGCTCGTCGGCGGCCATCTTCTGTAGCCAGGCGGTGTAGCCGTCGACGGGCAGACCCTCGTAGGTGTCGTTGAAGTAGCGGTTGTCGAACGTGTAGCGCACCGGCAGCCGGGTGATGTTGCTGGCCGGCAACTCGGTGGGGTCGGTCTCCCACTGTTTGGCCGTGTAGTGCTTGATGAAGGCCTCGTAGAGCGGGCGGCCGACCAGGCTGATCGCCTTCTCCTCGAAGTTCTTCGCGTCTTTGGTGTCGACCTCGGCGGCCTGTTCGGCGATCAGCGCCCGCGCTTGGTCGGGGGTGAAATAGCGGCCGAAGAACTGGCACACCAGGCCCAACCCCAGCGGGAACTGGTAGGCCTGCCCGTTGTGCATCGCGAACACCCGGTGTTGGTAGCCGGTGAACTCGGTGAACTGGCGCACGTAGTCCCACACCCGCTTGTTGGAGGTGTGGAACAGGTGCGCGCCGTACTTGTGGACCTCGATCCCGGTCTGCGGTTCCGGCTCCGAGTAGGCGTTGCCGCCGATGTGCGGACGCTTCTCGACGACGAGGACGCGCTTGCCGAGCTGGGTGGCGACCCGCTCGGCAATCGTCAGGCCGAAGAATCCGGAGCCAACGACAAAGAGGTCATAACGTGCGGTCATCGGCGCCTAGGGTATCCGACCACTCGGCGGCAGCCCGATTCGCAACGGCGCCGGGGCCCGGTGCAGTAGAGGTCGCGATTGCCTCACGATTCGATATCGCCACTCTAGTCTCACTAGTCACGGCCGTACCATCGATCGTGTCGGCTTCAAGCCGCGTCGTAGTGCAAGACGACGACGAACCGTAGCCCAGATATTGAGGAGACTTCCGTGCCGAACCGACGTCGACGCAGGCTCTCGACAGCTATGAGCGCAGTCGCCGCCCTGGCCGTCTCGAGTCCTTTTGCAGTGGTCGCTGTGTCCGATCTGACCGACGCGCCCCAGCACGATCAGTTCGTGCAGGCAGCGGTGGTGACCGACCTGCCCAACGAGCTGATGTCGGCGCTCTCGCAGGGGTTGTCGCAGTTCGGCATCAACCTGCCGCCGGTGCCGACCGGCTTGGGGGGCTCCTCCGCCGGCGCGTATCCGGGCATGTCGCCGGGCCTGACCTCGCCGGGGCTCACGTCGCCGGGGCTGACCTCGCCCGGTGCCACGCCGGGGCTGACGTCACCGGGGTTGACCTCGCCAGCGGCGACGCCGGGCCTGACCGACCCGAGCCTGGCCACCCCAGGGGCGACGCCGGGGTTGACGTCACCGGGGTTGACCGACCCCGGCCTGACCGACCCAGGGCTGACCAACCCGGCCGGCACCCTGCCGGGGGCCACCACGCCGGGGTTGACCAGCCCGGCCGGTATGCCGGGGGCCACCACGCCCGGGCTGACCAGCCCGGCCGGTATGCCGGGGGCCACCACGCCCGGGCTGACCAGCCCCACCGGCCTGCCCGGGGCGACCACGCCGGGGCTGACCGACCCGTCGCTGGGCGGTGCGGGCATGGGAATGATGGGCCCCAACGAGGTGCCGATCACCACCCCGGTGGGATTGGACCCCGGCATGGGCGGCACCTACCCGATCCTCGGCGATCCCTCGATGGGCGGCATGCCGGCCACCGGTGGGGCTAGCGGCGGGCTGGTGAGCGATGTGATGAGCGCCGCGAACCAGCTGGGCGCCGGGCAAGCCATTGACCTGCTCAAGGGCATGGTGATGCCGGCCATTTCGCAGGCCGCCCAGGGCGCGGGCGGGGCGGCGGCCGCACCGGCCGCGGCCGTCGGGGACGCTGCCGCGGCGGCGCCGACGCCGTAACCGCACGACGAGAACCTGTCACCCGAACGGCACCGCAGAGTCGGCCCGGATCCTCATCCTCCGGTGGCCCAGAGACTCTGCGGTGCCGTTACCAATCACTTTGTTCACATAAACACCGTGTCATAGCAGCTGTAACAGCTGCCTCATACGTAACATCGGGCCGTGCCGTCTCGACGTCCCGCGCCCACGATCGTGTTCACCGCCATCGCGGCGACCGTCGTGCTGCTGCCCTGGGCCGTGCACGGCGACCGGGACCGCGCGCAATCGGCCGACACCGCGCACGCCCAACTCGCCCAGCAGCCGCTGGCCGATCTCGGGGCCGGTGAGACGATCCGCGAACTGCACCAGGACACCCCGTTTTCCATGGTCGCGCTGACCGGCGCGGACCTGACCGGCACGTCGGCTCGGGTGCGCGCCCAGCGCGCCGACGGCAGCTGGGGCCCCTGGTATGCCACCGAAGCGCTGGAGGCCGACGCCGCGGCCACGCCCGGACCGCGCGGCACCGAGCCGGTCTATGTGGGCCGCACCACCACCGTGCAGATCGCGGTCCGCCGACCCGCCGACGCGCCGGTCACCACGGCGCCACCGAGTGGCGACGCCGCCAAACCCGGCCTGGGATATCGCCCGGCCACCATCGAACAGCCCTTCGCGCAGAACATCTCCGCGGTGCTGATCTCCCCGCCGCGGGCGCCGGTCGACACCCAATGGTCTCCGCCGACCGCGATCGTCCCGCCGGGCCAGCCGCCCAACATCATCAGCCGCGCGCAATGGGGCGCCGATGAGGCGATGCGCTGCGGCAACACCGAATACGACGCCGGGGTGCGCGCCGCAGTGGTGCACCACACCGCCGAAAGCAACGATTACGCGCCGCAGGACTCCGCCGGGATCGTGCAATCCATCTACGCGTATCACACCCGCACCCTGGGCTGGTGCGACATTGCCTATAACGCCCTGGTCGACAAGTACGGGCAGGTGTTTGAGGGCCGCGCCGGGGGGATGAACAAACCGGTGGTGGGCTCGCATACCGGCGGCTTCAACCGGGACACCTGGGGCGTGGCGATGATCGGCAACTTTGAAAATGAGCCGCCGACACCGATTCAACTCCGCACCGTCGGCCGGCTGCTGGGCTGGCGGCTGGGCCTGGCCGGAGTCGATCCGCTGGGCACCGCGACGCTGGTCTCGGCGGGCGGCGCCAACACCCACTTCCCGCGCGGCGCCACCCCGACGCTGCCCGCGATCTTCACCCACCGCGACGTCGGCAACACCGAATGCCCGGGCAATGCCGGGTACGCCGCGATGGACGAAATCCGGGCCACCGCGGCGCGGTTCAACATTCCGCCGGGACCCGAAGAGCTGGCCGAGGCGCTGCAGGGCGGCGCGATCGGCGGCCGGTGGCAGGAGATGGGCGGTATGAACAGCGCGCTGGGCGCGCCCACCTCGCCCGAGGGCGCGGGGGAGGGGGTGGCGCGCTACGCCACCTTCGAGCGCGGCGCGATGTACTGGTCACCGGATACCGGCGCCCAGCCGCTGACCGGGGCGATCTACGACGCCTGGGCGTCGCTGGGCTACGAGCGCGGCGCGCTGGGGTTGCCGACCAGCGGCGAAATCCAGGAGCCGCTGTGGATCGGGCAGAACTTCCAGCACGGCACGCTGAACTTCGACCGGCTCAACGGCACCGTCACCCGGGTCATCGACGGTGTCGCCGAACAGCTGCCGCCGCCGGACCCGGACGGCCCGCCGGTCCAGGTGGAACGCTTCTCCCCGGTCGCCTAGGGCTGGTCGCCAGCTCGCCGAGTGTGCGTCCTCATACGCGTCCACTCGGGCGATGCGGATCAATCCGCACAATCGCGGGGCTGGGCGGCTACAGCCACCAGCGTTCCAGCACCCGGGCCAGGCCGTCGTCGGTGTTGGCGGCGGTGACCTCGTTGGCGGCGGCCAGCACGTCGGGATGCGCATTGCCCATCGCCACCCCGTGACCGGCCCACCGCAGCATCGGCAGGTCGTTGGGCATATCCCCGAACGCCACCACCTCCTCGTCGGCGATGCCGCGCGGCCCGGTGATCTCCTGCACGCCGGTGGCCTTGCTGATGCCGGCCGGCACGATCTCGATCAACCCGTTGTTGGTGGAGTAGGTGATATCGCCGGCCCGACCGACGTGCCCGGCCAGCGCGGCCGCCATCTCCGCGCTGGTGGCACCGGCTTTGCGGATCAGCAGCTTGATCGCCGGCGCGGACAGCAGGTCGTCGACCGACACCTCGGTGTTGTCCGGGTTGAGCCAGGCGTGTTCGTAGCCCGGTGAACTGACGAACTGCGGGGTGGCCGCGTCGTGGGCGCTCTCGCCGATCCGCTCGACGGCCAGCCCGGCGCCCGGGATGACCCGACCGGCGATCTCGGCCAACTCGCCCAACACGTCGGCGGACAGGGTGCGCGCCGAAATCACCCGGTCGGTCTCCGGGTCGTAGAGGACGGCGCCGTTGGCGCACACCGCCATCGGCGCGAACCCCAGCGCGTCGACGACCGGGCGGATCCAGCGTGGCGGGCGCCCGGTGGCCAACAGGAACTGTGCGCCGCCGGCGACGGCGGCGTGTACGGCGGCGCGGGTGCGGGGGCTGATCGCCTCGTCGTCGTCGAGCAGGGTGCCGTCCACGTCGCTGGCGATCAGCGTCGGCAACGTCATCGAGACGCTGTTCGTCTGCGCCACCGACCGCGCGCCGGCTCGGGGGCGCGGCCCTCGGCGCGCCGGCGGGCGCGTTCGGCGAGTTCGGCCTCCCGCATCGTCAACGCCTCGGCCATGGTGGGGGCGCCGCCGCCCAGCCGCCGCGGCACCCAAAACGCCCCGGCCGGATGCGGATACTCCTCCTGGGTTTGGTGCAGCATGGTGGCCATCGTTTCGTGCAGCGCCGCGGTGGTCGCCTCGACGGTGTCGTCGGCGCGCATCGGTTCACCGAACTTCGCCAGGATCGGGATTTTGTTCCGCCACAACGATTTCGGGTGGTCCTTGGTCCAGATGCGGTGCGCCCCCCACACGATGCACGGGATGATCGGCACGTCGGCCGCCCGCGCCATCCGGGCGGCGCCGGTCTTGAACTCCTTGAGTTCGAAACTGCGGCTGATGGTGGCCTCGGGATGCACCCCGACCAGCTCGCCTTCCTTGAGGCGTTGCACCGCAACGGCATAGGAGTCGGCGCCGGCGCGGCGATCCACCGGGATCAGCCCGATGTGTTTGATCACGAAGTTGACCGGGGCGACCTCCTGCATCTCGGCCTTGATCATGAACCGCAGCCGCCGTCGCCGTTGCAGCGCGGCCAGCGATGCCGGCAGCCAGTCCACATACCCGGTGTGGTTGACCGCGATCAGCGCGCCACCGCGGTCGGGAATGTTGTCCAGGCCGTGGTAGGTGATCGTGGTGCCGTTCGCCGCGACGATCGGAGGAACCACGATCTCCAGCGCACGCATTACCGGTTCTGCCATACCTTTACCTTTGCTGTCCGGCCCGCGCGGCCCGCTCGGCCAGTTCGGCCTCATCGAGCCGTTTGGCCTCGGCCAGGGTGGGGGCGGTGCCGCCCAACCGCCGCGGCACCCAGTGCGCCCCGGCGGGGTGCGGATAGTCCTGCTGGACCCGGTCGAGCACCGAGCTCATCTCGTCGCGCAGCGCGGCACCCAACTCCTCGACGTCGCCGACCGGGGCCACCGCCGGACCCACCGCCACGCTGATCGGGATCCTGTTGCGGAACAAGCTGGTGCGGGGGTGGTCCTTGGTCCAGATCCGCTGGGCACCCCACACGATCAGCGGGACGATCGGGACCTGGGCGTCCAGCGCCATCCGGGCCGCGCCGGTCTTGAAGTCCTTGAGCTCGAAGCTGCGGCTGATCGTCGACTCCGGGTACACCCCGATCACCTCGCCGGCGCGCAGTTGCTCGACGGCCGCCGCGTAGGCGCCGGCGCCGGCTCGGCGGTCCACCGGAATGGTTTTGGTGTGCTTGATCAAGAAGTTGACCGAGCGCACCTGCTGCATCTCGGCTTTGATCATGAAGCGCATCCGGCGCCCGCGGTAATGCACGGCCAACGCGGCCGGCAAAAAGTCGATGTAACTGGTGTGGTTGATGGCGATCACCGCGCCACCGGCCGGCGGGATGTGCTCGAGTCCCTGGTAGGTGATCGTGGTGCCGGAAGTTTTGACCAGCGTCTTAGCCGCGATTTCCAGGGCGCGAAAGACCGGTTCCATGGGCCATTACTCCGCGGCACCCGCCGGGTTGGGCCGGTGCACGGCGCGTGCCGCGCGGGCCGCGGCCTCCTCGGCGTCCATCCGGGCCGCCTCCGCCAGGGTCGGGGCGCCGCCGCCCAGCCGGTGCGGCACCCAGAAGGCGCCCGCCGGATGCGGGCCGTAGTCGTCTTGGACCCGCTCCAGCAGGTGCTGCATGCGCGCGTGCAGCAGCGAACTGAGCTCCGCGCGGGGCAGCGTGGGTTCGATCGGTTCGCCGACCGCGATCGAGATCGGCACCTTGGGGCGATACAGCTTCTTGGGGTGATCCTTGGTCCAGATCCGCTGCGCACCCCAGACGATGTGCGGCACGATCGGCACCCCGGTCGCGATCGCCATCCGGGCCGCGCCGCCCTTGAACTCCTTGAGCTCAAAGCTGCGGCTGATCGTGGCCTCGGGGTAGACACCGACCAACTCCCCGGCCTTGAGGTACTCGCAGGCCTTCTCGAACGAGGCGGCGCCGTTGTCGCGGTCCACCGGGATGTGGCGGCAGCCGCGCATGATCGGTCCGGCGATGCCGTGATTGAACACCTCTTGTTTGGCCATGAACCGCACCTTGCGGCCCAGGCCCTGCTTGTAGGCCGGCAGGCCGGCGAAGGTGAAGTCGAAGTAACTGGTGTGGTTGATCGCGATGACCGCACCACCGGTCTTGGGCAGGTTCTCCACGCCGGTGACCGTGAATTTCAACCCCTGCAAACGCCACGCCAGACGCGCGCATTGGATGATCGTCCCGTATACCGGTTCCACAATCGTCCACACTAATGCGCCCGCGCGGGCGCCGGAAACTGCTGGACAGAAGAGGTGCGTGTGACCGCCCCCGCCGCCGGGCCGCCGGTGCCCGACGTGGTGGTGCGCATCGCCCGCATCGCCTACTACCGGCGGCTGTGGAACGCCGAGGACCTGCCCTCCCGCTAAGCTCGGGGCGATACACCAACGTCCCTGAGAGGCATTAGTGCAGGTCACCAGCGTCGGCCACGCCGGCTTCCGGATCGACACCCGCGCCGGCAGCATCCTGTGCGACCCGTGGGTCAACCCGGCCTACTTCGCGTCGTGGTTCCCGTTCCCGGACAACAGCACGCTGGACTGGGACGACCTCGGCGACTGCGACTACCTGTACGTCTCGCATCTGCACCACGACCACTTCGACCCGCGGCACCTGGCCGCGCACATCAACAAGGACGCGGTGGTGCTGCTGCCGGACTATCCGGTGCCCGACCTGCGCGGTGAGCTGGAGAAGCTGGGCTTTCACCGGTTCATCGAGACCACCGACTCGGTCAAGCACCGGCTGTCCGGGCCCAAGGGCGAGCTGGACGTGATGATCATCGCGCTGCGCGCCCCGGCCGACGGCCCGATCGGCGACTCCGGGCTGGTGGTGTCCGACGGGGCGACGGTCGCGTTCAACATGAACGACGCCCGACCGGTGGACCTGGATGTGGTGGCCGCCGAGTTCGGCCGGGTCGACGTGCACATGCTGCAGTACTCCGGCGCCATCTGGTACCCGATGGTCTACGACATGCCGGCGCGCGCCAAGGAGTCGTTCGGCACCCAAAAGCGGCAGCGCCAGATGGACCGCGCCCGCCAATACATCGCGCAGGTCGACGCGACCTGGGTGATCCCGTCGGCTGGCCCGCCGTGCTTTTTGGACCCCGAACTGCGCCACCTCAACGACGACCACGACGACCCGGCCAACATCTTCCCCGACCAGATGGTGTTCCTGGATCAGCTACGCGCGCACGGGCACGACCGCGGGTTGCTGATGATGCCCGGCTCGGTGGCCGAGTTCACCGGTTCCCAACTGGATTCGCTGACTCACCCGCTGCCCACCGAGCAGGTGGAGGCCATCTTCACCACCGGCAAAGCCGACTACATCGCGGCGTATGCCGAGCGGATGGCGCCGGTACTGGCCGCCGAAAAGGCGTCCTGGGCGCCGGCGGCGGGGGAGCCGCTGCTGGAGCCGCTGCGGGCCCGCTTCGAACCGATCATGGCCCAGTCCGACGAGATCTGCGACGGGGTGGGCTATCCGGTGGAGCTGCGCCTGGGCGCCGAGACGGTGGTACTGGACTTCCCGAAACGCACCGTGCGCGAACCCATTCCCGACGAGAAGTTCCGCTACGGGTTTGCGATCGCCCCGGAGCTGGTGCGCACCGTGCTGCGCGATGCGGAACCGGACTGGGTCAACACCATCTTCTTGTCCACCCGGTTCACCGCCTGGCGGGTCGGCGGCTACAACGAATACCTGTACACGTTCTTCAAATGCCTCACCGATGAGCGGATCGTGTACGCCGACGGGTGGTTTGCCGAAACCCACGACGACACCAGCTCGGTCACGTTGGACGGCTGGGAAATCCAGCGCCGCTGCCCGCACATGAAGGCAGACCTGTCGAAATTCGGTGTGGTGGAAGGAACCACGCTGACCTGCAATCAGCACGGCTGGCAGTGGGATTTGAAGACCGGGCGGTGCTTGACCGCGCGGGGCCACGAGCTGCGGTGCTCACGGCTGTGAGTGCGCAGTACGACGACGGCCTGGTCCAGCTGGACCAGCAGGCGATCACGCTGCGGCGCTACCACTTTCCGTCCGGGACCTCGAAGGTCATCCCGCTCAGCGCCATCCGCGGGTACAAGACCGAATCGCTGGGGCTGTTCGCCCAGCGGTTCCGGATCTGGGGCAGCTCGGATCTGCGGCGCTGGCTGCCGCTGGACATCCGCCGCCCGCTCAAAGACACCCTGGTGACCTTGAAGGTGCCGGGCACCTGGCCGAGCCCGGCGTTCACCCCGGAGCGTCCCGCGGAGTTTGTCGCGCTGCTCGAAGAGCTTCTGGACCGGGATTGATCTCCCCGCGCGCCCGGCGTGACATAGCTGGCATCCTCGGCGCGTTTCGTCGCACAACGTTCACGCTCGGGTGCTAGGCCAGGTCGGCCAGCACCTGGTGGGCGGCGTTGTAGCCCGGGATGAATGTGATCCCCGGCCCGCCGTGGCAGCCCGCGCTGCCCAGATACAGCCCGCGCACCGGTAACGGCTGGCCGACAAACCCCTTCGGTCCGGGCCGGTTGGGCCCGATCTGGTCGGGGTGCAGCAAGCCGTGGCAGTAGTCCCCGCCGGGGGCGCTGAACATGGTGCCCATGTGCTTCGGCGTGAATGTGGTGTGCCGGATGATGCTGCGCTCGAAATTGGGTGCCAGCCGGGTGATCTTGTCGATCACCCGCTGACCCATCTCCGTTTTCATCTGGCCGTAGGAGCCGGCCTCGATCGGAAACCAGAGCGCGAACGCCGACGCGGCATGCTTCCCCTGGGGTGCCAGGTCCGGGTCGTGCAGGGAGGGGATCTGCAGCACGACGGTGGGGTCGGCCGGCACGATCCCGCGCCGCGCACCCTCCCACTGGTGTTGCACTTCCTCGGGTGTGCAGAAGATCCCCAGCGAGGCCTGCAGGTCGGGGTCGTTGAGCGCCGTATACGGCGGCGCGAAGGCTGGAGGCTCGTCCAGCGCAAAGTGCATCTGTAGATAGCTGCCGCGGTGGTCGATACTCGCGTAGCGGGCGCGGATGTCGGCGGGCAGCGCGTCGGGATCGATCAAACCGGTAACCGTGACATCGGGGGCGATCGCGGACACCACCACCGGCGCGGTCTCGTTCTGCTCGGATTCGGTGCGCACTCCACGCACCCGACCCTCATCGACGACGATCTCGGCCACGTGGGTGCGCAACCGCAGTTCTCCGCCGGCATCCTCGAACTGCCGATGCAGATGCGCGGTGAGCGCACCGATGCCGCCGCGCAGCTTCTTCATCAGCACCGTGTTCGCGTCAGGGACACCGAGGCCGAAGGCCAACGCGGCGGCGCTGCCGGGTGTGGCAGGCCCGCGATAAATAGTGTTGACGGCCAGCACGGTGAACGAGCCGCGGATCGCCGCGTGCTTGTCCCGGTCGGGGAAGTAGCGGTCCAACACGTCGGTGACCGAACCGAACAGCATGTCGTCGATGCTGGAGCGCTCGAATTCGTTGGTGGCGCAGGCGTACATCTCGTCGAGGGTCTTGGGCGGGCTGCCGGCCTCGAAGCGGCCCAGTGCTCGGGTGGGCGCTTGGCTCCAGGCCAGCAGTCCGGCCATACCGTTGACGGCGTCGGCGCCGTGCACCTCGTTGAGGTGTGTCAACAGTTTCATGGGGTCGGTGTACTGGATCAGCGGGTCGTCGCCGACACCGCGCAGCGCCACCGACATGACGTCCAGGTCGATGCTGTCCAGGGTGTCCAGCCCCAACTCGGCGCTGACCGCCGCCGAGGTCGGGAATTGCACCGAGCCGGCGATCTCGAACCGGTAGCCATCGAATAGCTCCACGGTCGAGGCCATTCCCCCGGCATAGCGTTTGGATTCCAGGCACAGGGTGCGCAACCCAGCGCGCTGCAGGATGAGCGCCGCGGCCAGCCCGTTGTGTCCGGCGCCAATGACGATCGCGTCGTAGTCGGTCATCGCTTCACCCTTTCCCGGATGGGGGCAGGCTGGCACGGAACCAACAGTTTGTCAATTGTGACGAAACTGCTGGGGGTCTCGCAGGGAGTCGAGCGCGGTCCGGCACATCCGGGCCAGTTCGGCCAGTGAGCGGTCTTCGCCGAGCATCCAAACCTCCATCGCGCCGAACACCGCGGCCGCGATGCAACGGGCCGTCACCGTCACGCGCAATCGGTCGTCGGCCGTCGGCGGTGCCTGCCTGCGTAAGCGTTCGGCCACCGCGTCGGCGAAGTCGGCTTCGACCTGTCGGATGTGCCGCACGATCCGGTCGGGGTCGAGTTCCTCGGCGCGCAATGCGGCGATGCGGGTCACGGCCTCAACGTCGTAGGGGAACGCGAAGATCGCCGCCTGCACCGACTCGGTGATCGACTCGCTGGAGGGTCGTGCGGCCAGCGCGGTGCGGAACCATTGCAGGCCGGCATCGTAGTCGGCGAACAGCAGGTCGTGTTTGGAGGTGAAATGCCGGTAGAACGTCCGCAGCGAGACGCCGGCGTCAGCGGCGATCTGCTCGGCGGAGGTGTCCTCGACACCCTGGGCCAAGAACCGAACCAGGGCCGCTTGGCGCAGTGCTTCGCGGGTGCGTTCGCTGCGTGCGGTCTGCGGCGGTCGGGCCATGCGGGTAAACGTACCGCAGCCCCGCCGTTCCCAGAATGACAATATTGACAAAACAAGGGCGGTCGACGACACTGCGCAGATGGTTTCGCTTCTCGTGCATGCAGTGCTGGGAGTGGCGGTGATCGGCTGGATCGTCGCGTCCAACCCGGGCGTTTTCGCCCGACCGTCGCGGGGGGCGGCGTTCTCGCCGCTGGAATGCGTGTACTACCTGGTCGGTATCGCCTCGATCGTGCTGGGCTGGTACTTCAACATCCGCTTTGTGCGCGAATACGCCACCGGGGCCGGCAATCCGATCTGGGGGCCGGGCAGCTGGTCGGATTACATCCGGCTGATGTTCACCAATCCGGCGGCCGGGTCGGCCAGCCAGGACTACACGATCATCAACGTCGTTCTGCTACCGCTGTTTAGCATCGTCGACGGGTATCGGCGTGGGCTGCGACGGCCGTGGCTGTATTTCGTGTCCAGCCTGTTCACCAGCTGCGCCTTTGCGTTCGCGTTCTATTTCGCGACGATCGAACGGCAGCATCGGCACGCCCAGTCCCCCAAGGCCGCGGTGCCGAACCGCTAACGGGTCAACCGCGCGGCCGGCGGGTCAAGGAGTTGAACCCGCCCCACCCACATCAGCGCGCCGGCTCCAATACCTCTACCCCCACGTACGGCACCAGTGCCGCCGGCACCCGCACACTGCCGTCGGGCTGCTGGTGGTTCTCCAGAATCGCCACCAGCCAGCGGGTGGTGGCCAGCGTGCCGTTCAATGTCGCCGCGATCTGCGGTTTGCCGTTGGTGTCCCGATACCGGGTGGCCAGCCGCCGGGCCTGAAACGTGGTGCAGTTCGACGTCGAGGTCAGCTCCCGGTAGGTGCCCTGGGTGGGCACCCACGCCTCGCAGTCGAATTTGCGCGCCGCCGAGGAACCCAGATCCCCGGCCGCCACGTCGATCACCCGATACGGCACCTCGATGGCCGCCAGCATTTGGCGCTGCCAGCCCAACAGCCGGTCATGCTCGGCCTCGGCGTCGCCGGGCTCGCAGTAGATGAACGCCTCCACCTTGTCGAATTGGTGCACTCGGATGATGCCGCGGGTGTCCTTGCCGTGGCTGCCGGCCTCCCGGCGAAAACACGATGACCACCCGGCGTAGCGGCGCGGCCCGGCAGACAGGTCCAAGATCTCGTCGGCGTGATAGCCGGCCAGCGGCACCTCCGAGGTCCCCACCAGAAACAGGTCGTCGGCCTCCAGCCGGTACACCTCTTCGGCGTGCGCCCCCAAGAACCCGGTGCCGGACATGATCTCCGGGCGCACCAGCACCGGCGGGATCATCGGGGTGAAGTCGTTGTCTACCGCCAGCCGCACCGCCAGCTGCAGAAGCCCCAGCTGCAGCAGCGCGCCGCGGCCGGTTAGAAAGTAGAACCGGGCCCCGGACACCTTGGCGCCGCGCGCCATGTCGATCAGCCCCAGCGATTCGCCGAGTTCCAAGTGATCGCGCGGGTTGTCGATCGCGGCCGGTTCCCCGACCACGTCCAGCAGGGTGAAGTCGTCCTCGCCGCCGGCGGGCACCCCGTCGATGATGACGTTGCCGATCGCCATATGGGCGGCGGTGAACGCCGTCTCGGCCTCGGCCTGGGTCGCCTCGGCGGCCTTGACCTGGTCGGCCAACTCCTTGGCCCGCGCCAACAGCGCGGGCCGCTCCTCGGGCGAGGCCGCGCCCACCGCCTTACTGGCGGTCTTCTGCTCGGCGCGCAGCGCATCGGCCGTCGACACCGCGGACCGCCGGGCGGCATCGGCGGACAGCAACGCATCCACCAGTGCTGGGTCCTCGCCGCGGCTGATTTGAGAGCGGCGAACCAGGTCGGGGTCTTCGCGCAGCACTTTGAGGTCGATCACGGCTGCTAAACCTACCTTTGGGCGCACCCGGAAGCTGCCGCCAGGTAGTCGGCGCGGCCGCCGGACACAACCTCATCACGCTACATACGCATCAGTTGTCACACGACCCTGCGCGCCTGCCAGAATGGAAGCGATGTCGCAGGAAGCTGACCAGGAAGATCGACCGCCCGACCCGCCGCCACGGCGGTCGGCGCGGTTCGCTTGGCTGCACACCCTCCAGGCCACCTCGACCCGGCGGGCGCTGCTGCTGACCGCGCTGGGCGGGTTGTTGATCGCCGGTGTGGTCACCGCGGTGCCCATGGACGACTCGGGCCCGTTGGCGCCGGTGGCGCACACCGGCGGCAAGACCAGCGAGGCGTTCAAGCACGCCACCAGCGGCAACTGCCTGATGTGGCCGGATAACACGCTGGACGCGGCGACCGTCGTCAACTGCGCCGACGAGCACAAGTTCGAGGTCGCCGAATCGGTGGACATGCGGACCTTCCCCGGCTCGGAGTACGGGCCCAGCGCGGCCCCGCCGTCGGCCAACCGCATCGAACAGATCACCCAGGAGCAGTGCGAGCCCGCGGTGCGCCGCTACCTGGGTGCGCGGTTTGACCCGGTGGGCAAGTTCGTCACCAGCATGCTGTGGTCGGAGCCGGCGTGGCGTCAGCACGGCGAACGCCGGATGCTGTGCGGCCTGCAGCTGCCCGGACCCAACGGGCAGCAGGTCGCCTTTAAAGGCAAGGTGGCCGACCTGGACCAGTCCAAGGTGTGGCCGGCCGGCACCTGCCTGGGCATCGACGCGACCAGCAACCAGCCCACCGATGTCCCGGTCGACTGCGCCGCGCCGCACGCCATGGAGGTCACCGGCACGGTGAACCTCGCCGAGAAGTTCCCCGACGCGCTGCCGCCCGAGCAGGAGCAGGATGGCTTCATCAAGGACGCCTGCACCCAGATGACCGACGACTACCTGGCGCCGATCCAGCTGCGCAGCACCACGCTGACGTTGATCTACAACACCATCTCGCTGCCGAGCTGGTCGGCCGGCAGCCGCCAAGTCGCCTGCAGCATCGGCGCGACCCTGGGCAACGGCGGCTGGGCGGCGCTGCTCAACAGCGCCAAGGGGCCGCTGATGATCAACGGCCGCCCGCCGGTGCCGCCCCCGGACATCCCCGAGGAGCGGCTGAACCTGCCGCCGATCCCGATGCAGGGCAACGGCGGCGCGTCCTCATCGAACAGCTCGAACAGTTCGAACGGGTCGAACAGCTCGAACAACCAGGGCAACCAGCACCTGCCGCAGCGTCCCGCCCAGCCGGCGCCCCAGCCGGCCAATCCGCCGGCCGCGCCACCGCCGCCGGCCAACCCGCCGGACGGGCCACCGCCGGCCCCCGAGGCGCCACCAGCGGCGCCGGAGCCCCCACCGCCACCGCCGCCGGCCGAACCGCCACCGGGCGGATAAGCCGGTGGCCGTCCGGATGGACCCGCGCCGGTTCGACGAGCTGGTCGCCGATGCCCTGGACCTGATCCCGCCCGACCTGGCCGCCGCCATCGACAACGTCGTCGTCTTGGTCGAAGACCGCCACCCGGACGAACCGGACCTGCTGGGACTGTACGAGGGCGTGGCGTTGACCCACCGCGACTCCAACTATGCGGGGTCGCTGCCGGACGCCATCACGATCTACCGCGAGGCGCTGCTGGACGTGTGCGACTCCGATGAGGAGGTCGTCGACGAGGTGGCCATCACGGTGATCCACGAGATCGCCCACCACTTCGGCATCGACGACGACCGGCTGCACGAACTGGGCTGGGGCTAGCCGGCCGGGCGTGGCACCACCGGCGTGTCGGTGCCGGGTGCTACAAACGGGCCATGGACAACGGCTGCCGGGATTGTCGGGCGGGCCTGGAGCACTGCCACGGCACCATCATTCGTCACGCACTGCACCGCGCGGAGTGCACCGAACCGGACTGCGTCGCCCCCGAACTGATACCGCACACCTTCGTGGTGGACTGCGAGGCGGTGGGCTGCGGGTGCGGCGAGCCCTTCGCCGTGGCGGTCTGAGGGCTCAGCCCATCGGGTCGGTGCTGGACTGCACCGCGTCGGCGACCGGGGTGGCGCCGGGTTCCGGATAGAACGGCGGGGTCAACTGGCCCCACTGCACGCAGCTCCACCGGCCGTCGGTGATCGGGGCCAACACCACCGATTCGGCGTTGCCGAGGTGGTGGTCGACGACGAAGCTGCCGTCCACCCCGGCCAACACCGCCGCCGCCAGCCGGATCGCCGCCCCGTGGCTGACCACGACGATGTCGTCGGTCCAGTCGGCGTCGTCGAGGTAGCGCATCCGCAGATCGGTCAGCACCGGCACGTAGCGGTCCAGCACCTGGTTTCCGGTCTCCCCGCCGGGCAGCGGCGTGTCCAGCTCGCCCTCATGCCAGCGCTGATAGATGGCGTTGAATTCGGCGATGGCCGCGTCGTCGCTGCGGTCCTCCAGCTCGCCGACCTGCACCTCGTGGATGCCGGGCAGTTCGTGGACGGTCAGGTCCACGGCGGCGCCGATGTCCGCGGCGGTTTGCGCCGCGCGGGTGGCCGCCGAATGCGCCAGCAGCCCGGCCCGCACGTGGCCGTTGCGGGCGAACGCCCGGGCCTGATCGTGCCCCAACGGGGTCAGCTCGCTGCCCGGCGGGCGGGTGTCCAGCCGGCGGTCGACGTTGCCGTAGGACTGGCCGTGCCGCAGCAGCACCAGTCGCCCGCTCATTGCCCGACCTCCTCGGGCTTGCCGTCGCGCAGCCGCGCCAACCACCGCGCCGCCTCGTCCACCTGCGGCGGCAGCGCACCGGCGGCGGCGCCGGTCGGCCAGGAACCTAGATAACGCACATCGGCACAACGACGGTGCAACGCTTTTAGTGCCTCGGCGACCGCGCTGTCGTCGATGTGGCCCACACAGTCCAGGAAGAACAGGTAGGTGCCCAATTCGGTACGGGTGGGCCGCGATTCGATCCGAGTCAAATCGATGCCGCGCATCCCGAACTCGGTCAGCACCGCCACCAGCGCGCCCGGCGCGTTGTCGATCCGCAGCACCACCGACGTCCGATCCGCCCCGGTGCGCTCCGGGGGCGGGCCCGGCGCGCCGACCAGGACGAACCGGGTGCGGGCGGTGGACTCGTCGACGACGCCGTCGGCCAGGCTCACCAACCCGTACCGGGTGGCGGCCAGCGCGGTGCTCACCGCCGCGTCGACCCCGCCCTCGGCGACCCGCTGAGCCGCGGCGGCGTTGGAGTTGGCCGGCACCACCTCGGCGCCGGGCAGGTGGGCGGCCAGCCAGCGCCGCACCTGCGCGGCGGCCACCGGATGCGCGGCCACCGTGCCGATTTCGGCGGGGCCGCGGCCGGGGGCGGTGACGATGGAAAACACCACGTCCAGCGTGGTCTCGGCGAACACCTGCAGCGGTGAGCCCATCGCCAGGTTGTCCTGGGTGGGCAGCACACCGCCCTCGATGGAATTCTCGATCGGCACGCACGCATAGTCGGCGGCGCCGTCGCGGACGGCGTCCAGGGCGGCCGGGGTGCTGTCCAGCGGCACCGGCCGCACCGGCTCGGAGCCGGGGACCAGGCCGGCGGAGGTCAGCTGCGTCAGCGCCGCTTCGGTGAAGGTCCCCTCCGGGCCGAGATAGGCGATGCGAGCCACCCTGCAACCCTATCGGTCGTCGGCCCCGCAGAGCCCTTGCGCCGCTCCGCCAGCCCTAGTTAAGTTAGGCTTACCTCACTGACGAAAGGTGGCCGATGTCACTCTCCACGGGAACCGCCCCGACCACTGCCGAACGGATCCGCAGCGCGTGTGTCCGGGCCGACGGCGCGCTGCTGGCCATCGAGGGATACGAGCCGGTCGCCACGTCCGTGCATCACCTGTTGGGCGACGGGTCATATGCGGTGGCGGTTCCGGCCGACGGCGCGCTGGCCGCCAACATCGGCGACGTCGAGGTGCCGGCCATGTTGGAGCTCACCGACTATGCGCCGTTGCCGCTGCGGGAACCGGTGCGCGCGCTGGTGTGGCTGCGCGGCCGGTTGCGGCGGGTGCCGGCGCCGACGCTTCCGGCCCTGCTGGACCGGATCGCCGCCGAGCACCCGCACCCGGCGTTGCTGCAGGTGGTGACGCCGCGGTCGGGCACCGACCTGGATACCCCGCTGGCCCTGCTGCGCCTGGAGATGGATTCGGTGGTGGTGGCCGACGCCACCGGCGCGGAGTCGGTCGGGGTGGACGCGCTGCTGTCGGCCCGGCCCGACCCGTTCTGCGCGATGGAGACGTGCTGGCTGCAGCACCTGGAGCAGGTTCATCCGGACGTGATCGCCCGGTTGGCGTCCCGGCTGCCGGGGCGGTTGCGGCGCGGTCAAATCCGCCCGCTGGGGCTCGACCGCTACGGGGTGCGGCTGCGGGTGGAGGGCGCCGAGGGCGACCACGACGTGCGGCTGCCGTTTCCCGAACCCGTCGACGACATCACCGGCCTGGGCCGGGCCATCCGGGTGCTGATGGGCTGCCCGTTCCTCAACGGTCTACGCGCCCGGCGGTTGTGAATCAACGTTCATTCTGTGTGTAGGGCGCACTTGTGCGAGTAAGCGGCGCCGTGGACGCAAAGTCAACGACGCTACCGTGTCGGGGTGAGTACCCCGGCGGGCGCCGAGCGGCGCGGGCTGCGCATCGAGATCGGTGTCGTGCTGGCGGTCACCTACGGACTCAGCGCCGTCACCGCGGTGCTGCAACTGTCCGACGCGGTGCTGCGCAACCTCAGCGCCCAGCGCATCCCGCTCAACCCCAAGCGGTCCTACTTCGACCTGATCGACCTGGGCCTGAACCTGGCCTGGGCGGTGCAGCTGATCGCCTGGGGCGGTCTGGCCCTATACCTGTTGTGGCGCAGCGGTATCGGCGCGCAACGCATCGGGTTGGGCCGATTCCGGTGGCGCGCCGACCTGCTCGGCGGCGTCGGCCTGGCCGCCCTGATCGGCGTGCCGGGGCTCGGGCTCTACCTCGTCGGGCGCTGGCTGGGGCTTAACGCCGAGGTCGTCCCCTCGGGGTTAGGCGACACCTGGTGGCGGGTGCCCATGCTGGTGGCGGCCGCCTTCGCCAACGGGTGGGCCGAAGAGGTGATCGTCGTCGGCTATCTGCTCACCCGGCTGCGCCAGCTGAAGGTGAACCCGGCCGTGGCGCTGGCGTGCTCAAGCCTGCTGCGCGGCACCTACCACCTGTATCAAGGATTCGGCGCGGGGTTAGGCAATCTGGCGATGGGCCTGGTGTTCGGCTACGTGTGGCGGCGCAGCGGGCGGCTGTGGCCGCTGGTGATCGCCCACGGCCTGATCGACACCGTCGCCTTCGTCGGCTATGCGCTGTTGTCCGCGCACCTGAGCTGGCTGCGGTGAGGCCGCCACAATGGATGCGGTGAACGGCAACGGGGGAGTGCAGCCGCGCGGATCCCGGCCGCAGCGCCCGGAACCCCCGCCGATGCTGCGCCGCGACCCCGGTCACCGTCGACCGCCGCCACCGCGGCCGACCGCGCCGCCACCGCCGCGACCGGTCGCGCCGAAGCCCCGCCGCAAACGCCGGTGGGGTCGCCGCCTGGTCGCCGCGCTGCTGCTGGGCGCGGTGCTGGCGGGGGTGAGCGTCGTTGCCGGCGGCGCCTGGGTCGACACCTCGCTGAACCGCAGCCCGGTGCTGACCGGCTACCCGGACCGCCCGCCCGCCGGTCACGGCACCACCTGGCTGCTGGTCGGTTCGGACAGCCGGCAGGGACTCACCGCCGAGCAGCAGGCCGAGCTGACCACCGGCGACGACCTGGGCAACGGGCGCACCGACACCATCCTGTTGGTGCACGTGGCCGCCGGGCCGACCGGCGCGACCACCATGGTGTCGCTGCCCCGCGACTCGTATGTTCCGATCCCCGGCTACGGCCGGGACAAGATCAACGCCGCCTACGCGATGGGCGGGGCACCGCTGCTGGCCCAGACGGTGGAGCAGGCCACCGGGCTGCGGCTCGATCACTACGCCGAGATCGGCTTCAGCGGCTTCGCCGAGCTGGTCGACGCGCTCGGTGGGGTGACCGTCTGCCCCAGCGACCCGATCACCGATCCGCTGGCCGGGATCGACCTGGCGCCGGGCTGCCAGCGGCTGGACGGCCGCACCGCGCTGGGCTTCGTCCGCACCCGCGCCACCCCGCGCGCCGACCTGGACCGGATGGTGCACCAGCGGCAGTTCATGGCGGCGCTGCTGCAGCGGCTCACCGATCCGACCGTCTGGCTCAACCCCCAGCGCTGGTACACGGTGCCCCGCGCGGGGGTGGCCGCGCTCAGCGTCGATCAGGACGACCACGTGTGGGATCTGGCCCGGCTGGCCTGGGCGCTGCACGGCGCGACCACCACGCTCACCGTGCCGATCGGCGAGTTCACCGACAGCGACGCGGGCGCGGTTGTGGTGTGGAACCACCAGGCCGCCGCCGACCTGTTCGACGCGCTGGCCGCCGACGCCCCGGTGCCCCCGGATGCATTCGACGGCCAACCGTAACCAATCCCGACTGCGCGATTTCATCCGCAACACGCCGCGGCGGGCGTATGAAATTGCACACTCGCCGCCAATAAAACCTAGCCTTGCTTAACTTAGGCAACGCTGTCCTGACTAAGTATTACCTTGGGTGACAACGCATCTGAGCTGGGCGTACCGTACTGGGCATGAGTGAACGCGATGCCCAGAAGACGAAATTCCACGCACTGCTGCAGGAGCAGATTTACAACGAATTCAGTGCTGCGCAGCAATACATCGCGATCGCGGTTTACTTCGACGGCGGCGATTTACCGCAATTGGCGAAGCATTTCTATGCTCAAGCCGTCGAGGAGCGCAACCACGCGATGATGATGGTGCAGTACCTGCTGGACCGCGATGTCCACGTCGAGATCCCCGGGGTGGACACGGTGCGCAACCAGTTCGACGCCCCCCGCGAGGCGCTGGCGTTGGCGCTGGATCAAGAACGCACGGTCACCGAACAGGTCAGCCGGCTGGTCGGCGTGGCCCGCGACGAGGGCGACTACCTCGGCGAGCAGTTCATGCAGTGGTTCCTGCGCGAGCAGGTCGAGGAGGTGTCGCTGATGACCACGCTGGTCCGGGTCGCCGGCCGCGCCGGGGACAACCTGTTCGACCTGGAGAACTTCCTCGCCCGCGAGGTCGGCACCGTCTCCGCCGAACCGGGGGCGCCGCGCATCGCCGGCGGCGCCCGCTAGCCCCTAGCCGCAGGACCCCGGCCCGCCCTGAAGCCAGGCTTTGGTGCGGGCCGGGTAATGGGTGGCCATCCAGGCGACACCCACCTCCCGGCAGAAGTCGACGTCCTCGAACTGGTCGACGGTCCAGCAGTACAGCGCCCGGCCCTTGGCGGCGGCGCGGTCGACCAACTCGGGATGCTCGCGCAGCGTCGCGATCGACGGCCCGACCGCGGTGGCCCCGACGGTGGTGGCGGCGCTGCCCCCCAGATACCGGGAGGCTTCCCCGAGCAGCACGGTCGGTAGCAGCGGCGCGGCGCGCCGGACGCGCCACACCGCCGCCGCGGAGAACGACATCACCACCGCGCGGGACCGATCCGCGGAGGCCGGCGACGCGATGCCGAAGCGTTGCAGCAGCGCCAGCAGCTTGCTTTCCACCAGCCCGCCGTAGCGGACCGGATGCTTGGTTTCGATGAACAGCTTCACCGGCCGGTTCCAGTCCAACACCAGCGATACCAGCGCATCCAGCGTCAGCAGCCCGGTGTCTCCGGGTGGGCCGTCGCGCAACCGGCTGTCATGCCAGCCGCCGTAATCCAGTTCGCGCAGCTGCGCCAGCGTCATCTCGCTGACCAGCCCGGCGCCCGACGAGGTCCGGTCGACCCGGCGGTCGTGCACACACACCAGGTGGCCGTCGCGGGTCAACCGCACATCGCACTCGACCCCGTCGGCGCCCTCCTGCAGTGCCAGGTCATAGGCGGCCAAGGTGTGTTCGGGCCAATCGACCGAGGCGCCGCGGTGGGCGACCACATAGGGGTGCCCGGTGAGGACCCCATCGGTCGACGCCATGGCCCTTATGCTGCCGGTTCCTGCTGCTCGGACTCAAGCGACTCACCCGCAGCGCTTGGTTCCGATACGGCCGGTGCCGCGTCGGCGACCACCACCCAGCGGTGCACGGGCCGCTCGACCGGGCGACGCTCGAATCCTTCGAAGACCCGCGCGACGGCGACCGTCGCGACCAGGGTCAGCAAATACGCCAGCGTCATCGCCACGGTGTTGTTCGCGATGCCTTGGGCGTCACGAGCAAAGCTGGTGAGGGTGGCGAACGTGGAGGTTGCGGTGCCGAGCAGCGCCGCCACCCACCACGCCCAGATCGGTTGGCGCAGCCGCGTGTAGTGGTCTTCGGTTTTCGCCAGCTCGATGAGATAGACCAGGGCCCACACCATTGCGAGCAGGGGCAGCAAACAGACCAGCAGCGCCAGGATCAGCAGCCAGTGGCTCGGCGGCTCGTCCGGGAGGGCGAAGAGGATCGCGATGATCCGCGCGGTCACTAGCGCATAGACCGGGGGTGCCAGGCAGCCGAGCCGCACCGCCCAGGTCGCCCGCGGATCGAGATGGCCGCGGTGGGCGAAGGCCGCCGCACGTCGGGCGATCAGCCACCGGGTCAGCACCACCGCGGCGGCGATGGTCAGCAGCGTCGCCGCGACGCTGGCCAGGATCCCCAACCACAGTCCCGCCCCGGCCACCAGCGGATGCAGCAAGGTGTTGCGGTTGATGACCAGCAGCACATAACGCACCACGTACGCGAACACGGCGATGCCCAGCGCCAGGGTGGCCGCCAGCAACATCGCCCGCACCAACGCCGCCGACGGCCCGCGCTGCGACACCGCCTCCGGCGGCGCACTCCCCGTCGTGACCGAGTCCACCAGGCCCCACCGGGGGATCGCGGTGTAGCGCGGAGTGGGACCAAGCGGGCGGCGCTGACGGCACGGCGGCGGGGGCGGGCCGGGGCGCACCGCGATCCACCGGAAGCCGGTCGGCAGTTGCGCCCGCGGAGGCTGCCCGGACGGGCCCCACCGCGGGTTCACCGGCGGCGCATCCGTCCGCGGCGCGAGCAACGCGCCGCGACACCGCGGGCACCAGCTGCGCTGTCGATCGCGCACGTTCCACCGCGTGCCGCACTGGGAGCACACTTGGATCACCGCACCAGGGTAGCCGGGGCGCGGCCGGCCGGGAGGTCAGACGGTGCCGGGACGCCCGTCGTCGGTGATCACCGGCCGCCCGGCGGCGGCCCAGGCCAACATCCCGCCGCTGACGTTGACGGCCCGGTAGCCGTTGCGATGTAGAAACTGGGCGACCCGCTGGGACCGGCCGCCGACATGGCAGATGACATACAGCTGGCCGTCGCGGTCGAGCTCGTCGAGGCGCGACGGCACTTCACCCATCGGGATGTGCAGCGCGTCGGCGGCGTGGCCGCGCTGCCACTCGTCGTGCTCGCGGACATCCAGCAAGACGGCCGGCGCCTGGAAGCTTTGCGGCAGGCCGGCGACGTCGGCCTGCGTGACCCCATCGTCCATGGGCTCGATCTTGGCATGCGGCGCCCGGCCGTGCACGAGCACGCCGCACCAGCTACCTAGCGGTATCCACAGTTTCCACAGGTTTATCCACAGTGCGGCCGTCGACCAGGCCGGGTGATGAGCGCGGATTCTGTGGCCGTGCTGAGCTCCGACTGTGGATAACGAAACGGTATCGAAGCACTTCGATCAACAGCTCTGCGAGCGCTGAGCGAAATGGATTGCCTCGCTAAGCATCCGGTCGGTCGAACACATGGTCGCACGCCGTCGGACGCCGTCGCCGGGGCAAGAGCACACCGGATTTTTCCTTGCGGCGCGGCGCGCGCTATCATCGCGGACACACGAAGCAGTTGTGACACATCTCACTGAGAGCGAGTTATGCGTGCAGGTCAAGGTGGCATGATGGCGGCACAGCCGATTGGTCCGCGGTCGTCGTCGGGGCACTGGTCGCTGGGGTCTCCGACCTACAACCACTCGTACCTGCTGGCCGGTTTGCGCGCCGGTTTGATCGCGCTCGTGTTATTGGCGATTTTCGCCATCATCGTTTTGTTCTGAACCCGCGCCGAGCGGGTAGCCACGTAACGCACCCGTTGTTGCGGTGTGCGCGGCCATGGAGCAATGTTGACCGCGTACAGCCCCCGACGCGGACCGCTGCGAGCGGAACGCCAGATGCAGCCCGCTATCGATTGAAGGAAGGAATCTCGTGACTGAATACACCTTGCCGGATTTGGACTGGGACTACGGAGCCCTAGAGCCGCACATCTCGGGTCAGATCAACGAGCTTCACCACAGCAAGCACCACGCGACCTACGTCAAGGGCGCCAACGACGCCATCACCAAGCTCGAAGAGGCCCGCGCCAAGGAAGACCACTCCGCGATCCTGCTGAATGAAAAGAACCTGGCGTTCAACCTGGCCGGCCACGTCAACCACACGATCTGGTGGAAGAACCTGTCACCCAACGGTGGCGACAAGCCGACCGGCGAACTGGCGGCCGCCATCGATGAGGCGTTCGGTTCGTTCGACAAGTTCCGCGCGCAGTTCCACGCCGCCGCCACCACGGTGCAGGGCTCGGGCTGGGCGGCGCTGGGCTGGGACACCCTCGGCAATAAGCTGCTGATCTTCCAGGTGTACGACCACCAGACCAACTTCCCGCTGGGCATTGTTCCGTTGCTGCTGCTGGATATGTGGGAGCACGCGTTTTACTTGCAGTACAAAAATGTCAAGGTCGACTTCGCAAAAGCGTTCTGGAATGTCGTGAACTGGGCGGACGTCCAGGACCGGTACGCCGCCGCGACCTCGAAGACCAAGGGGCTGATCTTCGGCTGAACCAGTCCGATAGGGCCTGGCTGGGGCGCCGCGCGAACCGCGCGGCGCCCCGTCTGTTTCCCGGACCCGATGCCCGTCGTGTCTGCTTGCACGCCCCCGATCCGCGGCGCATGCTGGATAAACAGACCCACGGGGTGTCGCGGAGGACCAATGGAAACTGGGTCAGGCCGGGCGATTGAGATCGCGCCATTTCATTCCCACGGTGCCTTAAAAGGCTTCGTGATTTTTGGTCGCTGGCCGGACTCCACAAAGGAATGGGCGCAGCTGCTGATCGTCGCCGTCCGGGTGGCGTCATTGCCGGGATTACTCTCCACCACAACAGTATTCGGTGCTCGCGAGGAGTTGCCCGAGTCTCCGCCGCCGGACACGGTCGGGTTGGTGCTCGCCGAGGGCACCGTGGTTGGTGAATCCGCCATTGCGCCAGGGCATTTCGCCGAACACCAGCCGCCCGCGCTGCTGATGCTGCACCCCCCGTCGGAAACCACCCCGTCCCTACCCGAGTGCTACGGCGCGGCGTCGGGATGTGTGCTGCTGCCCGGGCTCCCGCATCTAGGCCTCGAGCATCGGGCCGCCTGGGTGGAGGCCGAAGCCGACGGAACCGTGACCTCGATGGTGAGCCGGGTGGGTGTCGACCCGATCAGCGATCCCGATACCGCGATTCTGGCCATGCTCCTTGCCGCATAGCGCCTTTCGGCGCCACGGTCGGCATGGGCACGGTTGCGGTCGAGCTGGCACTGGCTGCCACGCGCCCTGAGGTACGCCGCGTACCGACACCCGCGGGCGGGTCGGCCGGGCGACGGACTTGCCCGGAACCCGCCGCCGCAGCAAAGCCGGGTTTCGGCGCGACGAACATTGACGGTAGGTTGCCCGACGAGGACCCCTAACCAGCGCTGGTCGACCAACCAATTCTCGGTGGCCGACCGCGCGCCCGTGGCAGTGCCACGATTCTCTTGGTGCAGTTTGTATATATCGTGTTTGCGCCGGTCGACATTCTCATCGCGGGCCGGCGCCGACCCGCTGGGCCGTACGGGAGAATTCTTTCCTGGTTTGCACTTGGTTGGGGGCACAACTCTCGCTACGATAAGCAGCAAATACATGCTTGGATTCCTCTGCTCTTGTTCTTCGAACCCCTTTGGAGGTCATATCGATGAGCACGACGTTCGCCGCCCGCCTGAACCGCCTCTTTGACACGGTGTATCCGCCGGGGCGCGGCCCGCATACATCGGCGGAGGTGATCGCAGCACTGAAGGCCGAGGGCATCACGATGTCGGCTCCCTACCTGTCGCAGCTGCGTTCGGGCAACCGCACCAACCCCTCGACGGCCACCATGGCCGCATTGGCGAACTTCTTCCGCATCAAACCGGCGTATTTCACCGATGACGAGTACTACGAAAAGCTCGATAAAGAGTTGGCCTGGCTCGACAGCATGCGCGACGAGGGGGTGCGCCGCATCGCCACCCGGTCCATCGGGCTGTCCCCGGAGGCGCAGCAGGACATCGTGGCCAAGGTCGACGAACTGCGCCGCAAAGAGCACCTCGACGCGTAGTCGCGCCGGTGCCGCGTCGACCTGACGGCGTGTCGTGGGCGCGCTGCGATTAGGGTGGGCTCGATCCACGGCCACGCAGCGTCGACGAGATACCGGGGAGGCAGCCGGGATGGGCCTGTTCAAGCGAAAGAGTCGCGCGACCCGTCGCGCTGAGGCGCGAGCGCTCAAGGCCCGCGCCAAACTCGAGGCCAAGCTGGCCGCGAAAAATGAGGCGCGGCGACACAAGGCCGCGCAGCGTGCCGAGACCAAGGCGCTCAAGGCGCAACTGAAGGCCCAACGGGACAGCGATCGGGCCGCGCTGAAAGTCGCCGAGCATCAACTCAAGGCGGCGCGTGAGGGAAAAGTGCTGTCGCCGACCCGGATCCGCCGCGTGTTGACGGTGTCCCGGCTGCTCGCCCCGATCGTGGTCCCGGTGGTCTACCGGGCCGCGATGGCCGCCCGCGGGCTGCTTGATGAACGGCGGGCCGACCGGCTCGGGGTCCCGTTGGCCCAGATCGGCCAGTTCTCCGGGCACGGGGCCCGGTTGTCGGCCCGCATCGCCGGAGCGGAGAAAACGCTGCAGCTGGTGCAGAACAAGAACCCCAAGGACGCGGAGACCAAACAGTTCGCGGCCGCGATCACCGAACGGCTGACCGATCTTTCCGCGGCCGTCACCGCCGCGGAGAATATGCCGTCGGCGCGGCGCCGCGCGGCGCATGCCGCGATCGCCGAACAACTCGACGGGATCGACGCGGACCTGATGGCGCGACTGGGGCTGGGCTGAGGTCGTGCGCCGCCGGCTGAAGCTGCGCTCGCCCCGCACGGTGCGGCGGGTCGCCGCCGTGGGCGCCGCCACCCTGTGCCTAGGGTCGACGATCGGGGTGGCGCCGGCCTGGGCGCACGTGCATGTCAGCAGCCCCGGTGCGGTCCGCGCCAGCACCGCGATGCTGACCTTCCAGGTGCCCAACGAATCCGAAACCGGCTCCGCCACAACCGAGCTCGTCGTCACCCTGCCCGACGTGGCGTCGGCGCGCACCGAGACCATGCCGGGGTGGGCGGCCAAACTGGACCGCGACACCGCCGCGGGCACCGTCCGGTCGGTGACCTGGACCGCGATCCCGGGCGGCGGGATCGGGGCAGACCAGTTCGGACTGTTCCGGATCTCGGTGAAGCTGCCCGACGCCGACAGCGTCAGCTTCGCCGCCACCCAGAAATACGCCGACGGAACCGTGGTGCGCTGGGATCAACCACCGCTGCCCGACGGCGGGGAACCCGAGCACCCGGCGCCCGTGCTGACACTGGCGCCGGGGGCGCAGTCGCCCGCGGTTGGCGCCGACCGGGCCCAAAGCGCCGACCCGTCGGATAACGCGGCACGGTTGCTGGCCGGGGCGGCGCTGCTGGTGGCCGCACTGGCCGTGACCGTCGCGATCACCCGCCGCCGCACATGACCCGCCCGGCGCGCGTCGCGACGGTGGTCCTGCTGCTGGCGATGATGCTGTTCGGGGCGACCGGCGTGGCCGCCGCGCACGCCGTGCTGATCGCCACCGACCCGGCCAAGGACGCCGAGCTGGCCACCGGGCCGGAGGAAGTCAGCGCCACCTTCAACGAGAGCCTGCAACCCACGTTCGCGGCCATGACGGTGGTGGGCCCCGACCACCACCTGTGGCAATCGGGGCATCCCCGGGTGCAGGGCGCGATCGCCAGTATTAAGGTGCGCCCGCTGGGGCCGGCCGGCGTCTACACGGTGCATTACCGGGTGACCTCGGCCGACGGGCATCCGGTCTCGGGGGCGTGGTCGTTTCGGCTGACCGTGCCCGGTACCGGCCAGCCCGGGCCGGCGGTCTCGGAGCCGGGGCCCGCCCCCACCGGGGGTTCCGGCCGCCAGATCCCGATCTGGCCGTTTGCGGTCGGGGCGATCGTCATCGTCGGTGCCGGTCTGTGGGCGGCGCAGCGCAGATCGTCGTGACCGCGGTGCTCGCCCGGCCGGGCAGATTAGCGGTCCGTGCTGGGCTGCGGGCGTGTGCTGGCATGATGGGGATCGCTGCCGGTGTACGCGACGAGGAAACCACAAAGGAGTAGCCGCATGGCAGACTCGCAGGACCAGCCCGACAACGGACCCGACGCTGCGCCGGAGCCGCCCGAGCCGCAGGCGCCGTCGGACAAGCCGGCGCCGGAGCAGGCCGCGGAGCCGCCGGCGAAGAAGACACCGGCGAAGAAGGCGCCCGCCAAGGCCGCGAAGAAGGCCCCCGCCAAGAAAGCACCCGCGAAGAAAGCGGCGAAGAAGGCCCCCGCCAAGAAGGCGCCGGCCAAGAAGGCCGCACCCGGGATCGACACCAACGGCTCCGCCGAGCTCGCGGCGGCAGCGAAAGAGACTGCCGCGCAGGCGAAATCGGCAGTCGATGCGGCGAACAACCCGGTCGCCCGGCCCGCCGCGCTGCCGACACCGGTCGCCGGCCGCTCGCCGGTGACGCCGGTGGTCGCGGTCGCCGTCGGCCTGCTGGTGCTGCTGCTGATCCGTCAGCTGGTACGCCGCGCCGGCGACGACGCCTGACCGGGCGCCGCCGTGACCGTGACCTTCCGGCCCACCGCCGACCTCGTCGACGACATCGGGGCCGACGTGCGCAGCTGCGATCTGCAGTTCACCCAGTACGGGGGCCGCGAGGAGTTTGCCGGCCCGATCCACACCGTGCGCTGCTTTCAGGACAACGCGCTGCTGAAATCGGTGCTCTCCGAGCCGGGTGGGGGCGCGGTGCTGGTGATCGACGGCGCCGGATCCCTGCACACCGCGCTGGTCGGCGACGTGATCGCCGAGCTGGCCCGCAGCAACGGCTGGGCCGGGCTGATCGTGCACGGGGCGGTGCGCGACGCGGCCACCCTGCGCACCCTCGACATCGGGATCAAGGCGTTGGGCACCAACCCGCGCAAAAGCACCAAGACCGGCGCCGGCGACCGTGACGTCGTCGTCGAACTCGGTGGTGTCACCTTCGTGCCCGGCGAGATCGCCTACAGCGACCACGACGGCATCGTCGTGGTCTAGTTTCCCGTCTTCCTCTTCGTCGCGAGTGGCATTCTCACGACGCGACGCGCCGACGCAACGTCGCGAGGGTGCCACTCGCGGGCGGGCCGGCCCATCCGGCGGCGCACATCGCCGTGTCCACCCGGGCGATAAAGGTCGCCTCGCGGTAGCGGAGCAGCTCGGCGGTGACCCGGATAATCACCCAGCCCAGCGCGAGTAGCGCCGCTTGTCGGTCGATATCACGCTGGCGCTGCTTCGGGTCGGTCCAGTGCTGCGGTCCGTCGTACTCGATGCCGACCTTGAGCTCCCGATACCCCATATCGACCCGGGCCACGAACTCGCCGTACTCGTCGTAGACCATGATCTGGGTCTCGGGCGGCGGGAAGCCGGCGTCGATCAGCACCAGCCGGGTGCGGGTCTCCTGAGGGGATTCGGCACCGCCGTCGACCAGCGGTAACCGTTCGCGCAGAGGCTTCAGCCCGCGCACACCGGGATGTGCTGCCATGACCGCCTCGACATCGCCCACCCCCACCCCGGTGGCATTCGCCAACGCGTCGAGGCGCTGCACGGCGTGCAGCCGCGAAACGGTGCGTCGCCCGATGTCGAAAGCCGTTCGTGCCGGGGTGGTTACCGCCATACCGTCGACGGTCGTCCGCTCCTCGGGTGCCAACGTGTCGCGATACACCCGCACCCGTGGCGGTGGATTGCGGTTGACGTAGACCAGTTCGGCGTCCAACGCCGAGCTCACCCACTTCGTCCCGAGCAGCGCCGCCGCCGAATTGCCGGCGACCACCCCGCGGCGCCGCGACCACAACCAGGCCGCCCGGGCCCGCTGGCAAGCGGTCAGCTCCACGCCCCACGGCGCATAAACGCCGGGGTAGACGGGCGTGTACAGCGTGCGCATCGCCCGCTCGGGGATCGCCTTGGCCGCCAGCACCTCCGAGCCAAGAAACGGCCATGCCGGTTCGTGCATGGCCGGAGTCTGGCACACCGCGCCGGAAACGCCCGACGCCCGTTAACAGGCGCCGCGAGTGGCACTCTCACGACGCGACACGCCGAGGCGGCGTCGGGAGAGTGCCAGTCGCGGGAAAGAACTACGCCGCGACGGCCGCGCGGTGGGTGGTGAAGTGCAGCGCCTCGTCGTCGACGCGGCCGCGGCGGATCAACCCCAGGTCCAGCAGGTAGTTCTGCTTGAGCCGCCACGGGAAGTGCGAACCGGCCTTCGGCAGATAGTCCAACGCCCGCAGCACATAGCCCGGGGTGAAGTCCATCAGCGGCCGCTCCTCCACCGAGTCGCCCGGATGATCGGGCACCACGGTGTCGAAGCCGTGGGCGTCCATGTAGTTGAGCAGCCGGCAGACGAACTCCGAGACCAGGTCGGCCTTCAGCGTCCACGACGCGTTGGTGTAGCCGATGGTGAACGCCAGGTTCGGCATCCCGGTCAACATCAGGCCCTTGTAGCACATCGTCTCGTGGAGTTCGACCGGCACACCGTTGCGCCGGATCTCCGCGCCGCCGAACAGCTGCAGGTTCAAACCCGTTGCGGTGATGATGATGTCGGCCTGCAACTCCTCGCCGGAGCTGAGCTTGATGCCGGTCTTGGTGAACGTGTCGATGGTGTCGGTGACGACGTCGGCCTGGCCCTTGCGGATGGTGCGGAACAGGTCGCCGTTGGGGGCCAGGCACAACCGCTGATCCCACGGCTTGTAGCTCGGGCCGAAGTGCTTCTCCACGTCGTAGCCCGCCGGCAGTCGCCGCTTGGCCATGGTCAGCAGCGTTTTGCGCATGTAGTTGGGGAAGCGCCGGGACAGCTGGTACTGCGCGGTGGAGAAACCGATCGCCTTCCACCGGTTGACTACGTGCGCGGCCCGCGGCGGCAGCAGCCGGTTGGCCCGCTCGGCGACCGGGTCCACCAAGGGCAGCGACCCGATGTAGGTCGGGGAGCGCTGCAGCATCGTCACGTGGCCGGCGCCCGATTTCACCAGGGACGGGATCAGCGTCACCGCGGTGGCGCCGGACCCGATGACGACGATCTTCTTGCCCGCGTAGTCCAGATCCTCTGGCCAGTGCTGCGGATGCACGATGGTGCCCTGGAAGTCCTCGGCGCCGGGGAACTTCGGCGAGTAGCCCTCGTCGTAGTTGTAGTAGCCGCTGCAGGCGAACAGGAACGAGCAGGTGATCTCGCGCTGGGTGCCGTCGCTGTCCACGGTGACCGTCCAGCGGTTGTCGGCGTCGGACCAGTCGGCGGCCACCACCTTCTGGCGGTACCGGATGTGCTGGTCGATGCCGTTCTCGGCGGCGGCCTCCTTGATGTAGGCCTTGATCTTGTCGCCGTCGGCGATGGACTGCGCGGACTCCCACGGCTTGAACCGGAAACCCAGCGTGAACATGTCGGAGTCGGAGCGGATGCCCGGGTAGCGGAACAGGTCCCAGGTGCCGCCGAGGTCGGCGCGGCGCTCCAGGATCACGTAGCTCTTGGTCGGGCAGCGGTCCTGCAGATGCCAGGCGGCGCTGATGCCGGAGATCCCGGCGCCGACGATGACAACGTCGAGGTGTTCAGTCATGGGACCAACGGTATCAACACAGTGTTGAATTGGTCAACAGAGTGTTGATTTTTTCAACATGGAGTAAGGTGGCGGTCGTGACTACCGCCAGCCCCGCCCGCGCCACCCGCGGTCGGCGTTCGACGCGCCCGTCGGGCGACGACCGGGAACTGGCCATCCTGACCACCGCCGAACGGCTGCTGGAGCAGCGCCCGCTCGCCGACATTTCGGTCGATGACCTGGCCAAGGGCGCCGGCCTGTCCCGGCCCACGTTCTACTTCTACTTCCGCTCCAAGGACGCCGTGCTGCTCACCCTGTTCGAGCGGGTGATCGTCGAAGCCGACTCCGCGTTGGAAGCCATGGCCGCCAACCCGCCGTCCGACGTGAAAGCCCTGTGGCGCACCGGCATCAACGTCTTCGTCGAGACCTTCGGTGCGCATCGGGCGGTCTCGCTGGCCGCCGATGCCGCCCGCACCAACGCCGACATTCGCGATCTGTGGTCGCGGTTCATGCAGAAGTGGGTGGGTCACATCGCGGTGGTGATCGAAGCCGAACGCGCCCGCGGCGCCGCGCCGGTAACCCTGCCGGCCCACGACCTGTCCGCCGCGCTGAACCTGCTCAACGAGAGGATGATGCTGGCCACCTTCGGTGACGAGCGCCCGGCGGTGGCCGACGAACACCTGCTGGACACCCTGGTGCACATCTGGGTCAGCAGCGTCTACGGCGAACCGTCGCTCACGAATTAGCCCGCAACCTGTCGCACCGTGATGCGAACATATGTTCGTGTCGGGTTTGGCGACCATCCTGCATGCGGACCTCGACGCGTTCTACGCGTCGGTCGAACAACGCGACGACCCCGCGCTGCGCGGTCGGCCCGTCATCGTTGGCGGCGGAGTGGTACTCGCCGCCAGCTACGAGGCGAAAGCCTTCGGGGTGCGCACCGCGATGCCGGGGACTCACGCCCGGCGGCTGTGCCCGCAGGCGGTGGTGGTGCCGCCGCGGATGTCGGCCTACACCCGCGCCAGCGAGGCGGTGTTCGCGGTGTTTCGCGACACCACACCGCTGGTCGAGGCGGTGTCGGTCGACGAAGCGTTTCTCGACGTGACGGGCCTGCGCCGGGTCGCGGGGGAGCCGGTGCAGATCGCGGCACGGCTGCGCGCCCAGGTCCGGCAGCGGGTCGGGCTGCCGATCACGGTCGGGATCGCCCGCACCAAATTCTTGGCCAAGGTCGCCAGCCAGGTCGCCAAACCCGACGGGCTGCTGCTGGTGCCGCCCGAGCGGGAGTTGGCGTTCCTGCATCCGCTGCCGGTGCGGCGGCTGTGGGGGGTGGGCGCGGTGACCGCGGCGAAACTGCACGCCCACGGCATCGACACCGTCGCGCAGGTGGCCGAACTCAGCGAGGCGACGCTGGCGTCGCTGGTGGGCGGCGCGATGGGCCGCCAGTTGTACGCGTTGTCGCGCAATGTCGACCGGCGGCGGGTGCAGCCCGGGGTGCGACGGCGCTCGGTGGGCGCCCAGCGGGCACTCGGGCGGGCCGGCAACCGGATGTCAGAGCGCGAGGTGGACGCCGTGGTGATGGCGTTGATCGACCGGATCACCGGTCGGATGCGCACGGCGGGCCGCACCGGCCGGACGGTGGTGCTGCGGCTGCGGTTCGACGACTTCGGCCGGGCCACCCGCTCGCACACCCTGCCGTGGGCGACGTCCTCGACCGCGCCGATCCTGGCCGCCGCCCGCGACTTGGTGGCCGGGGCGGCCCCGCTGATCGCCGAGCGCGGCCTGACGTTGATCGGGTTCGCGGTGGCCAACATCGACCGCGCCGGTGCCCAGCAGTTGGAGTTGCCGTTCGACGCGGTCGACCAGCCCGCCGTCGACGAGGCGATCGACCGGATACGCCGCCGCTTCGGCAAGCCGGCGCTGATTCGCGCGGCGCTGCTGGGCCGAGATCCCGGCCTGGAGATGCCGCACCTACCCGACTGACCCTGGCCGCCCGCCGCTAAACCAGTTGGGCGGCAATGAAACCGGCCAGCAGCACGGCGAACCCGCCCATCTCACCGGCGATGAGGGCGAACATGCCGAGGTGCAGACCGCGGGTCGGATGCGCGAACTGGTTGGTGGTGTCACGCGCGGCGCCGTGCGCGATGTAGCTGGCGATGGCGGCGACGAAAAAGAACACCACCAGCATCGCCGCGGTCAGGTTCACCCAGGTCGGCCAGCCGCTAAGTTCCACGAAGACCGCGATTAGCAGTGTCGCGAACGAATAGAGCAGCGCGGCGCGGTGCGCGATGTCCACGTAGGGGTGCGCGAGGTGGTTTTCGGCGGTGGCCATCTGCCGGTATTTCCAGACGCCCAGGCCCAGCGCCAATAGGAAAATCAGGCCGGCCGCCAGCAAGGTGATGACCGTGTCGATGCCCAGGTCGGCGCGCACGCTTCGTGAGTTTATGACGCCGTCCAGGCCAACAGTTCCTCGGCCGGCCAGGTGTTGACGATCCGGTCGGTCGGCACCCCGGCCTCGAGCGCACGCTGCGCGCCGTAGCCCAGGAAATCCAGCTGGCCCGGCGCGTGCGCGTCGGTGTCGATACTGAACAGGCAGCCGATCTCCAACGCGAGGTTCAGCAGCCGGGTGGGTGGATCGCGGCGCTCCGGGCGGGAATTGATCTCCACCGCTGTGCCGTGGTCGCGGCAGGCAGTGAACACCTTCTCCGCATCGAACTTCGACTCGGGCCGGATGCCGCGGTTGCCGGCCACCAGCCGCCCGGTGCAATGGCCCAGCACGTCGGCGTGCCCGTCGGACACCGCGCGGACCATCCGGCGGGTCATCGACGCCGCATCCATCGACAGCTTCGAGTGCACGCTGGCCACCACCACGTCCAGCCGCTGCAACAGCTCCGGCTGCTGATCCAGGCGGCCGTCGTCGAGGATGTCAACCTCGATGCCGGTCAGGATGCGCATCGGCGCGAACCGCTCCCGCAGCCCGTCGATCACGTCAAGCTGCCGGCGCAACCGGTCGGGGGAGAGGCCGTTGGCGATCGTCAGCCGCGGCGAATGATCGGTCAGCGCGCAGTACTCGTGGCCCAGTGCCGCTGCGGTCGCCATCATCTCCTCGATCGGCGCCGACCCGTCCGACCAGTTCGAATGCAGATGCAGGTCCCCGCGCAGCGCGGCGCGGACCTCGCCACCGCCGAGATCCTTGGCCGCGGTGCGCAATTCGACCAACACATCGGGTTCGCGGCCGGACCACGCCTGGTCGATCACCGCCGCGGTCTTCTCCCCGATCCCGGGTAGGGACTGCCAGCTGTTGGCCCGGCCGTGTCGGTCCCGTTCCGTCGGGTCGAGCGCCTCGACGACGTCGGCGGCCCGCCGGTAGGCCATCACCCGATGGGAGTCCTCGCGGGCCCGGTCCTTGTAGTAGGCGATCTGCCGCAGCGCGGTCACCGGATCCATTCCCCCAGTGTGCCGCACCCGCGAGTAGCCTGAAGCGAGTGCGATTCGCCTTCAAAACCTCACCGCAAAACACCACTTGGGCCGACATGCTCGCCGTCTGGCAGGCCGCCGACCAGATCGATGTCTACGAGTCCGGCTGGACCTTCGACCACTTCTATCCGATCTTTTCCGATTCCGCCGGGCCGTGCCTGGAGGGCTGGACCACGCTGACCGCGCTGGCCCAAGCCACCACCCGGCTGCGGTTGGGCACCCTGGTCACCGGGGTCCACTACCGCCATCCGGCGGTGCTGGCCAACATGGCCGCCGCCCTCGACATCATCTCCGGCGGTCGGCTCGAGTTGGGCATCGGCGCCGGCTGGAACGAGGAGGAGTCCGGCGCCTACGGCATCGAATTGGGCAGCATCAAAGAACGCTTCGACCGATTCGAAGAGGCCTGCCAGGTGCTGACCGGCCTGCTCAGCCAGGAGACCACCGATTTCGACGGCAAGTTCTATCAGCTCAAGGGGGCGCGCAACGAGCCCAAGGGGCCCCAGCGCCCACACCCGCCGATCTGCATCGGCGGCAGCGGCGAGAAGCGCACCCTCAAGATCACCGCGAAATACGCCCAGCACTGGAATTTCGTCGGCGGGACACCCGCGGAGTTCGCCCGCAAGCGCGACGTGCTGGCCGCGCACTGCGCCGATATCGGCCGCGACCCCAAGGAGATCCTGCTCTCGGCGCACGTGCGGTTGGATCCGGACCGCAACTACGCCAAGGTGATTGACGACGCGGGCGCATTGGGCGCCGAAGGGTTGGACCTGGCCATCGTGTACATCCCGGTGCCCTATGACCCGGCGGTGCTCGAACCGCTAGCCGAGGCCATCCGGGATTCTGGGCTGTAACCGGCTCTTGTGGCGTGGATCGGGGCCAGGCGGCATGACCTGATTCTCTCCTCCACGCCAAGGTCAGACGCGGCCCCGGTGCGCGTCGCATCCAGAGGTAACGAACCGGCAAACTACCGCGCGGATCGCGGCTGGCGCGGCTATGCCCCGAAGCGCAATAGCTCGTCGGTGGTCACCAGGCGTTCGTGCTTGGCGGGAAACTCGCGGCTTTTGACCGGGTGCCGTAAGAATGACCAGGCCATTCGCCCCACCCGCGATAGGGCTATCGGGTTGATGTGCACGACGACTACTCCTGCGGTCGGTGTTGCTGATCTGGGCCCGCATACCGCACTGCCCACACCGCGTTATTAGACACCTGTCGCTTGGCAAACAGCTCGCGACGCGCCGATAAATAATCGGATGATTCTGGTGAGGCGATTGTGACTGAAGTGATTGGCGCGAGCAGGCGCAAAAGCCCCCATTTCGGATCGCGAAAGGGGGCTTTTGCGTCTGCTCGCGGCGGAACGGCGACGCGAGTTAGCGCTGCGGCAGGTCGGTCGGCTTGATCGGGGCCGGCAGGGCGGTGCGTCCCATCAGGTAGCGGTCCACCCCGGCCGCGGCGGCGCGGCCCTCGGCGATCGCCCACACGATCAGGGACTGGCCGCGGCCGGCGTCGCCGGCCACGAACACCCCGGGCACCGAGGTGGCGAAGTTGTCGTCGCGAGCGACATTGCCGCGGTCGGTGAACTCCACCCCCAGGTCGGTCAACAGGCCCGGCTTCTCCGGCCCGACGAAGCCCATCGCCAACAACACCAGGTCGGCCTCCAGCTCGAAGTCGGAGCCGTCGACCTTCTCGAACTTGCCGTCGCGCATGGTCACCTCGTGCACCTTCAGCGCGGTGACGTGCCCGTCTTGGCCGACGAACTCCTCGGTGTTCACCGAGAACACCCGCTCGCCGCCCTCCTCATGCGCCGAGGACACCCGGAACATCAACGGATAGGTCGGCCACGGCGTCGACTCGGCGCGGGTGTCCGGCGGGCGCGGCATGATCTCGAACTGGTGGATGTTGACCGCACCCTGGCGGTGCGCGGTGCCCAGGCAGTCCGCCCCGGTGTCACCGCCGCCGATGATGACGACGCGCTTGCCCTTGGCGGTGATCGGCGGTTCGCCGTCCGGGCCGAGCACATCGTCGCCGGCCTGCACCTTGTTGGCCCACGGCAGGTACTCCATGGCCTGGTGGATGCCGTCCAGCTCGCGGCCGGGCACCGGCAGGTCCCGGCCGGCGGTGGACCCGTTGGCCAGCACCACCGCGTCGAAGTCTTCGCGCAGCTGGGAAGCGGTGATGTCGACGCCGACGTTGACCCCGGCCCGGAACACGGTGCCCTCGGCCTCCATCTGCGCCAGCCGGCGGTCGACGAAGCGCTTCTCCATCTTGAACTCGGGGATGCCGTAGCGCAGCAGACCGCCGATCCGGTCGGCGCGCTCGAACACCGTCACCGCATGCCCGGCGCGGGTCAGCTGCTGGGCGGCGGCCAGGCCGGCCGGCCCGGAGCCGACGACGGCCACGGTCTTGCCGGTCGACGTCTCCGGCGGCAGCGGCACCACCCAACCCTCATCGAAAGCGTTCTCGATGATGTCGTATTCGATCTGCTTGATGGTGACCGGATCCTGGTTGATCCCCAGCACGCACGACGCCTCGCACGGCGCCGGGCACAGCCGCCCGGTGAAGTCCGGGAAGTTGTTGGTCGCGTGCAGCCGTTCGATGGCGTCGCGCCAGCGACCGGTGCGCACCAGGTCGTTCCATTCCGGGATCAGGTTTCCCAGCGGACACCCGTTGTGGCAGAACGGGATCCCGCAGTCCATGCAGCGGGTGGCCTGCTGCTGCAGGGTGGAGTGCGGGAAGTCTTCGTAGACCTCGTTCCAGTCGCGCAGCCGCAATTCCACCGGCCGCCGCTTGGGCAGCTCGCGTTCGGTGTAGGTCAGAAAGCCTCTGGGATCAGCCACGGGCCGCCGCCATGATCGCGTCGTCGGCATTGGTGCCGGCGGCTTCGGCCTCGGCCATCGCCTGCAGCACCCGCTTGTAGTCGCGCGGCATCACCTTGGTGAAGTGGCGCTGCTGCGCCGGCCAGTCCGCCAGGATGCGTTGGCCCACCGCGGAATCGGTGGCGTCCACATGCGCCTGCAGCATCCCGTACAACCACTCCCGATCGTTGTCGTCGAACTCGTCCAAATCCACCATCTCGGTATTGAGGTTGGTCGGCAGCGTGCCGTCCGGGTCGTAGACATAGGCCACCCCGCCGGACATGCCGGCGGCGAAGTTGCGGCCGGTGGGGCCCAGGATGACGACCTTGCCGCCGGTCATGTACTCGCAGCCGTGATCGCCCACCCCCTCGACCACCGCGTGGGCGCCGGAGTTGCGGACCGCGAACCGTTCGCCGACCACCCCGCGCAGGAACGCCTGCCCGCTGGTGGCGCCGAACAGGATCACGTTGCCGCCGATGATGTTCTCCTCGGCCACGTAGCTCTCCGGGGCGTTGTCGGAGGGCCGCACCACGACCCGCCCGCCGGACAGCCCCTTGCCGACGTAGTCGTTGGCGTCGCCGTAGACCCGCAGCGTGATCCCGGCGGGCAGGAACGCCCCGAAGCTGTTGCCGGCGGACCCGTCGAAGGTGATGTCGATGGTGCCGTCCGGCAGGCCCTGCCCGCCGTAGGCCTTGGTCACCTCGTGGCCGAGCATGGTCCCCACGGTGCGGTTCACGTTCGAGATGGTGGTCGAGAACCGCACCGGTGTGCCGGAATCCAGCGCTTCGCGGCTCATCACGATCAGCTGCTGGTCCAGGGCTTTGTCCAGGCCGTGGTCCTGGCGCGAGCTGCAGTACAGGTCCTGGTTCATAAACGCCGACTCCGGCTCGTGCAGCACCGGGGCGAGGTCCAGCTTGTGCGCCTTCCAGTGCGCCCGGGCCAACGTGGTGTCCAGGGCGCCGACCTGGCCGACGGCCTCGTTGAGGGTGCGGAAACCCAGCTGCGCCAGCAGTTCCCGGACCTCTTCGGCGACGAACATAAAGAAGTTCTCGACGAATTCCGGTTTGCCGGTGAACCGTTCGCGCAGCACCGGGTTCTGGGTGGCCACCCCGACCGGGCAGGTGTCCAGGTGGCAGACCCGCATCATGATGCAGCCGGTGACCACCAGCGGGGCGGTGGCGAAACCGAATTCCTCGGCGCCCAGCAGGGCGGCGATCATCACGTCGCGGCCGGTCTTGAGCTGGCCGTCGACCTGCACCACGATGCGGTCGCGAAGTCCGTTGAGCAGCAGCGTCTGCTGGGTTTCGGCCAGGCCCAACTCCCACGGCGCGCCGGCGTGCTTCTGCGAGGTCAGCGGGGTGGCGCCGGTGCCGCCGTCGTGCCCGGAAATCAGCACCACGTCGGCGTGCGCCTTGGACACCCCGGCGGCGACGGTGCCGACCCCGTTCTCCGACACCAGCTTCACGTGGATGCGCGCGGCCGGGTTGGCGTTCTTGAGGTCGTGGATCAGCTGCGCCAGATCCTCGATGGAGTAGATGTCGTGGTGCGGCGGCGGCGAGATCAGGCCGACGCCCGGGGTGGAGTGCCGCACCTCGGCGATCCACGGGTACACCTTGTGGCCGGGCAGCTGGCCGCCCTCACCGGGTTTGGCGCCCTGCGCCATCTTGATCTGGATGTCGGTGCAGTTGGTCAGGTAGTGGCTGGTGACCCCGAACCGGGCCGAGGCGACCTGCTTGATCGCGCTGCGCCGCCAGTCGCCGTTGGGGTCGGCGTCGAAGCGGGAGACGTGTTCGCCGCCCTCCCCGGAGTTGGACCGCCCGCCCAGCCGGTTCATCGCGATGGCCAGGGTTTCGTGGGCTTCCGCGGAAATCGAGCCGTAGCTCATGGCGCCGGTCGCGAACCGTTTGACGATCTCGCTGGCCGGTTCGACCTCCTCGAGCGGCACCGGCGGGCGCACCCCCGCGCGGAACTTGAGCAGCCCGCGCAGCGACGCCATCTTCTCGCTCTGGTCGTCGACCAGCTTGGTGTACTCCTTGAAGATCGAGTACTGGCCGGTGCGGGTCGAGTGCTGCAGCTTGAACACCGTCTCCGGGTTGAACAGGTGGTATTCGGCGCCCTCGCCCTCGCGGCGCCACTGGTACTCGCCGCCGACCGGCAGCTCGCGATGCGCCCGCTCATCGGGGCGGTCCAGGTAGGCCAGCGCATGCCGGGTGGCGACGTCGGCGGCGACGTCGTCCAGGGTGATCCCCCCGGTCGGGCAGGCCAGCCCGGTGAAGTACTCGTCGAGCACGTCCTCGGAGATCCCGACCGCCTGGAACAGCTGCGCCCCGGTGTAGGACGCCAGCGTCGAAATGCCCATCTTGGACATGACTTTCAGGACACCCTTGCCGGCGGCCTTGATGTAGTTGCCCAGCGCGGTCTCGCGGTCGATGCCCTCGATGACACCGCGGTCGAGCATGTCCTCGATCGACTCGAACACCATGTACGGGTTGATCGCCGCAGCGCCGAAGCCGACCAGCGCGGCCATGTGGTGCACCTCGCGGGCGTCGCCGGATTCGACCACCAGCCCGATCTGGGTGCGCAGCCGCTCCCGCACCAGGTGGTGGTGCACGGCCGAGACGGCCAGCAGCGACGGGATCGGCGCCAACTCCTCGGTGGACTCGCGGTCGGACAAGATGATGATCCGGGCGCCGTCGGCGATCGCCGCCGACACCTGGGTGCGCACCTCATCGAGCGCGGCGCGCAACCCGGCACCGCCCTCGGCGACCGGGTACAGGCAGCGAATCACCTGCGAGCGCAGGTTGACTCGGCGCCCGTTGACCTCGGCGTCCGGGTCGAGGTTGATCAGCTTGGCCAGCTCGTGGTTGCGCAGGATCGGCTGGGACAGCACGATCTGGTGACAGGAGTTCTCGGTCGGGTTGAGCAGATCACCCTCCGGGCCGAGCGCCCCCTGCAGGCTGGTCACCACCTCTTCGCGGATGGCGTCCAGCGGCGGGTTGGTCACCTGGGCGAACAGCTGCTGGAAGTAGTCGTAGAGCATCCGGGGCCGCTCGGAGAGCACCGCGATCGGGGTGTCGGTGCCCATCGACCCGATCGGTTCGGCGCCGGTGCGCGCCATCGGCGCCACCAGCAGGTTGAGCTCCTCGTAGGTGTAGCCGAAGGCCAGCTGCCGCAACACAATCCGGTGATGCGGCATCCGCGCGTAGTCACCCTGCGGCAGCTTGTCCAACGGGATCAGACCGGTTTCCAGCCACTGCTGATACGGGTGCTCGGCGGCCAGTTCGGCCTTGATCTCCTCGTCGGAGACGATGCGGCCGGCGGCGGTGTCGACCAAGAACATCCGGCCCGGCTGCAGCCGGATCCGGCGCACCACCTTGGCCGGGTCCAGATCCAGCACCCCGGCCTCGGAGGCCATCACCACCAGGCCGTCCTCGGTGACCCAGATGCGGGACGGCCGCAGGCCGTTGCGGTCGAGCACCGCGCCCACCACCGTGCCGTCGGTGAACGTCATCGACGCCGGGCCGTCCCACGGCTCCATCAACGAGGCGTGGTACTGGTAGAACGCCCGGCGGGCCGGGTCCATCGACTCGTGCCGTTCCCACGCCTCGGGGATCATCATCAGCACCGCGTGCGGCAGGCTGCGACCGCCCAGGTGCAGCAGTTCGAGCGCCTCGTCGAACCGCGCGGTGTCCGAGGCGCCCGGGGTGCAGATCGGGGTGAGCTTCTCGAAGCCGTTCGGCCCGAACACCTCGGTGTCGATCAACGCCTCACGGGCCCGCATCCAGTTTTCGTTGCCGGTGACGGTGTTGATCTCGCCGTTGTGCGCGATCCGCCGGAACGGGTGCGCCAGCGGCCAGGACGGGAACGTGTTGGTGGAGAACCGGGAGTGCACGATACCCAGCGCGCTGGTCAGCCGGTCGTCTTGCAGGTCCAGGTAGAACGCCTTGAGCTGCGGGGTGGTCAGCATGCCCTTGTAGACGAACGTGTTCCCGGAAAGGCTTGGGAAGTAGACGGTTTCGCGGCCCGGACCGTCCTGGCCGGGGCCCTTGGTGCCCAATTCGTGTTCGGCGCGCTTACGGATCACATAGGCCCGACGCTCCAGGGTCATACCGGAGGCGCCGGCGATGAACAGCTGCCGGAAGGTCGGCATCGCGTCGCGGGCCAGCGCGCCCAGCGACGAGTCGTCGGTGGGGACATCGCGCCAGCCGAGCACCTGCAGTCCCTCGGCCTCGACGATCTTCTCCACCGCCGCGCACGCCGCGGCCGCGTCCTTGGAGGACTGCGGCAGGAACGCGATGCCGGTGGCGTAGCTGCCCTCGGCCGGCAGGTCGAAGTCGACCACCGAACGCAGGAAGGCATCGGGAACCTGGATCAGGATGCCCGCCCCGTCGCCGGTGTGCGGCTCGGCGCCCTGAGCGCCGCGATGCTCGAGGTTGACCAGCGCGGTGATGGCTTTGTCCACGATGTCGCGGCTGCGCCGGCCGTGCATGTCGACGACCATGGCCACACCACACGCATCGTGCTCGAATGCGGGGTTGTAAAGCCCGACTCGGCTGGGCATTCCCACCTGACCCTTCACAAAAGACTGTCTGCGCGGCATTGACAGAAGATCCGCAACGCCGCATCCCGGAGGCAGCGGGCTGGGCCCCTTCGGTCTTGTCTGTTCATCGTCCGCCGGTGACGATCGCCCGGTCAGAGATTCGGCCGTGCAGCGCTGAACGGTGGCTCTAGTCCCGGTCTCGACAAGCCTTAAAACGATATGACAAAACCCGGCTGACATGCCAACTTAGCCAATGGTAGCCGCCCGCCGGCAGTGCCGAATTTCACAGCGCACCCGCCACGCGGCGGGAGCGGCCCGATCACGCCGCCCGCCTGCGGTTTTCTGCCCGGTGAGGCCGCTGTTCGGCCCGCAATCCCGGCCGGGTTGCCCCGGCGACGGCGGTGGGAACCGACGGTGCTTGTGGGTGATCACCTGCTGTGATGGCACGTCCAGTGCTGATCCGCGTGTCGCAAGGTGATATCGGTCACGCTGAGCGTTTTTCCGAAGTTGCGGGGCCGGCGACGTGGGCGAATCCGCGTAAATTGGGGTGGTTGTTCAGAAAAGCTAGTGGTTGGGTCCGGGGCCATGGCCACCCCTCGACGGTGCTGCACCGCAAGTCATGGCCCCGGACCCCCGCCGGCCGGCTCGGCACGGAGCCGGTCCCAGCGGTTTTCCGTTAGTCGGTTACCGGCGAGGCTGAGCGGCGACGCTTCTGCCGCACCGGGTAGCCGCCCCGCTCGGCCAGGGATTTGAGCTGACGCAGTGCGAAGGTGCGTCCCCGCCCCGCTTCGGGAATGACAATCCCGGCCCACAGCCCTTCCGCGCCCGGGGTCTCGTACGCGTCTCGCGCGCACAGCCAGCGTCGCGGGCAGCCGCGGCAGATCGCCTTGGTGGCGTCGTCGGTGGCCGTCATCCACCGGTCGGGATCTTGCACGCAGGCGCCAACGACGTCGTCGAGCATCCGTGGGTCAGATGAGGGGCTGGTCATCGGCGTTCCTTCCAACGGGGGAGCAATGCGAGAACCGTAGCATTCAAACTGAAGCAACGCAACTAGAGATTGCAATATCGACGTCGGGCAAAGAAGTGTCGCTGCCTGCCGGCTGGTGGTGGTATGGGGCGACAGGAACACTTAACCTACTTAATTACCGGAGTTTACCTGGAGTTATAGGGTTCGTCGCCGACGGTGCGCGGCCGGATTCCGCCGCCGCGGTGGCGCGGCGGCGCGGATCGGCGCAACGCATTGAGACCGTAGCGTCGGTACGGAAACGCGGTGCGCTCTACGATGCGAGTGCTACGGCTACCACCGCACCACGGAGGTTCTGATGGGGTTGGCCAAAGACGACGTGCGTGCCGTGATCGACGTCTACCTGCGGGCATGGATGACCCAAGACCCCGACCTGATCGTGACGGTCTTCACGCCGACCGCGATCTACCACGAACGGGTGTTGGGCGAGCCGATCCGCGACGCAGCGGGAATCCGGCACTACTGGCAAACCAAGGTCGTCGCCGAGCAGGCCAATATCGACGCTGAGCTGCTCAACCTCTACCTCGACGGAGAAACGGCCATCGCCGAGTGGGAGGCGCGGTTCGACGACCTGGTCGAAGGCCGCCGCAAGCGGATGCGCGAGGTCGCCATCCTCGAGTTCGACGGCAACCGGATCGCCAGCCTCCGCGAGTATTGGGCCTCTGAGCAGCTGAAATGACGCTGCGCGGGCGACCCGTGCCCGGCTAGGGGTGGCTTTAGTCGATACTAGGAGCCGATGCCTGGCTCCGCCCGGTTGGCTCACCGCGGCCGCCGCGCTGTCGGGCAGCCTGCAGATCCACCGAGGGACCCATGAATCAAAGCGACGACTTTTTGCGAGACCGGCTGGGGTACGCGCCGACCGGCGCGCCCCCGGCACCAGCGCCGTATCCCCAGCCGGCGCCGGACCAGCTGCCGCAGCCCCCCGCGCCGCCGCAGCCGCATGACGGCAGGCCGACCGATCAGTGGACCTACGGGGAGATCCAGCCGGTGCCCGCAGGCCCGCCGCCACGGCCCCGGCCGGGGCGCGGCTGGCGGCGTTTCCTGTTCGCGGCCACGTTCGGCCTGGTCAACCTGGGGCTCTCCCCCGCCGAACGCCAGGAGGCCGACTTCGCGGCGACCATCGTGTCCGCCTTCCGCGGCAGCTACAAGGTCGGTGTCCTCGGCAAGGGCGGGGTGGGCAAGACCAGCGTCGCGGCCAGCGTCGGATCGATCTTCGCCCAGCTGCGGCGCGCTGACCGGGTGGTGGCCGTCGACGCCGACACCGCGTTCGGCCGGCTCTCCAGCAGGGTCGATCCCGGCGCGCCCAGTTCGTACTGGGATCTGGCGACCGATAAGAACCTGGAGTCGTTCGCCGACGTCAGCGCCCGGGTGGGCAGCAACGCCGCCGGGTTGTACGTGCTGGCCGGGGAGCCGGCGACGGGGCGGCGCCGGGTGATCGATGCCGCGCTGTACCGGGAGGCCGCGCTGCGCCTGGACCGGCACTTCACCATCTCCATCATCGACTGCGGTTCGACGATGGACGCCCCGGTGACGCAGGAAGCGCTGCGCGACCTGGACGCGTTGATCGTGGTGTCGTCGCCGTGGGCGGATGCGGCGTCGGCGGCCGCCAAGACCATGGAGTGGCTGGCCGACCGCGGCCAGACCGATCTGCTGCAGCGCACCGTCGTGGTGCTCAACGATTCCGACGGGCACGCCGACAAGCGGACCCGCTCGGTGCTGACGCAGCAGTTCCACAGCCACGGCCAGGCGGTGGTCGAGGTGCCGTTCGATCCGCACCTGCGGCCCGGCGGCGTCATCGATGTGGCCAGTGAGATGGCGCCGGTGACCCGCGCCAAATTCCTGCAGATCGCCGCGATCGTCGCGCAGCACTTCGCCTCCCGCCCCCCGCGCGAGAGCAGCTCCACCAGCGCTGAACAATCGTGACCCGGACGTCCTCGCCGGGCCGATACAGTTACTGACGATGACCGAACCCCACTACCCGAAAACCCTCACCGTGCGCTGCGACGGTGCGGTGTACGCGTTTGCGCCGGATCGAGACACGGTGGTGATCGGCCGCGGTGATCAGGCCGACGTGCATGTGGGTGACCCGCGGATCTCCCGGGCGCACGTGCGACTGGAGCCCCGGCGGGGGCGGTGGTTCGCTGTCGACAACGGCAGCCTCAACGGTATCTACGTTAACGGTGAACGCCGGGATTCGGTGGAAATCTACGACGGGCTGCGGTTGTACGTGGGCAGCCCGGACGGTACCTACATCGACTTCGCCTTCGATGAGGACATCGAGATCACCGAGGTGGTGCGGACCCGGGGCGGCCTCGACGACACGACGGAAACCGACATCGACCCGGGGGTGCTGCGGGCCGGGGCGGCCGCCGCCAGCCGCCGCCGGGAACTGGAGATCACCCAGCGTAACCTCGCCAAATACAAGATCATTAACGCCGGCGCGTTGATCGCGTTCGAGAAGGGCCGCAGCTGGCCGCGGGAGCGGACCCGCGCCAAGCTGGAAGAGGTGCTGCAATGGCCGGCGGGCACCATCGAGCAGATCCGCAACGGCGGCGCCGTTCCGGGCACCGAGTCGGCTCACCCGTCCGATGAGGGGCAGGCGTCGCTGATCGTCGACGCGGCCGAGGTGGCGATGAAGACCTTCGCCGCCGCGGTGGATGCGTTGCCGTCGAGCGACTCGCCGGAGTTCTCCGAGCGGATCTCGGTCATCGTGGCGGATCTGCGCGAGCTCGAGGATGTGGTGGCCCGCGCGGCGCGCCGTACCCAGGGCGCCCCGGCGCTGGCGTTGACGCTGTCCGCGGTGCGGCGCCGCTACGACGAGCTGATGAAACGGGCCGCGGCCGCACCGGGCGCCACGCTGGGGCAGCGGCTGTATGCCGCCCGGCGCCGCGCGGATTTGTCGGTGGCGGAGACGGCGAATGCAGCCGGGTTGCCGCCGGAGCTGATCGCGGCGGTGGAAGCCGAGCAGTCGGTATCGGAGACCGACGCGTCGCGGATCAATGCGTTGATCGACCAGTTGGGCTAGGTCTGCGAAATCCGGTCGGTGCGTTTGGTGGTGTGCGCGAATCCGTCGGCCAGCGTGGCCGCCAATTCGAGGAATGCCTGACGGGTCTTCCAGCCCAGCAGATCGAGCACCACCTCGGAGCCCTGGGCCAGGTGGTCGTCGAACGGGATGACGTGCACGGCACGGACGCGGGCCAGGAACTGGCTGGCCAGCAGATCGATGTCGACCGACATCTTGCCGGGGCGGGCCGCACTGACCACGACCGTCGCCCCGGGCACCAGGTGCGCATAGCCGTGGTGCGCCAACCAGTCCAGCGTCGCCAGCCCGCTGCGGGCGGCGTCGATCGCCGGGGAGGCGACCAACACGATCGCGTCGGCCTCATCGAGCACACCGGTCATCGCCGAGTGCACCAGCCCGGTGCCGCAGTCGGTGAGGATGATGTTGTAGAACCGCTGCAGCAGCCGGATGACGATGCGGTAGTCGGCTTCCGAGAACGCCTCCGAGGTCGCCGGATCCCGTTCGGAGGCCAGGATTTCCAGGCGGCTGGAGTTTTGCGACGTGTGCCGCCGGATGTCGGAGTAGCGGAAGATCTCCTCGTCCAGCAACAGGTCGCGGACGGTGGACCGGCTTTGGTCCGGGCCGCGCTGGGCGAGGGTGCCGAAGTCCGGGTTGGCGTCGACCGCGATGACCCGGTCGCCGCGGATCGCCGCGAAGGTGGAGCCCAGCCCGACCGTGGTGGTGGTCTTGCCGACGCCGCCCTTCAGCGAGAGCACCGCGATGCTGTAGTCGCCGCGCACCGGCTGGTCCACCCGGGCCACCAGCCGTTTGTGGGTGTTCTCCTTGTCGGACTCGCCGGGGTTGATCCCAGTGATCCGGTGCACCGCCTTCCGCCACCCGGCCTGGGGGGCCGGCCGGGCCCGGCGGACCAACCCGAGTTCGCTGTGTGACGGCATGTGCGGTTGCCGCGTCGCCGGGCCTTCGGGTGTTGCGCTGGTAAACGGCGTTGCGACCGGCGGATACATCGCACCCGGGTCGGGTCCACGCTCCGCTGGCGGCGGCATCGGTCGAGGCAGCGCCGTCGGATGCGGGCCGGTGTTTACCGGAGCCCCGTTCGGCTGCGGGTAGGGAGGCTGCGGCGGGTGGTCAGCACCCGGACCGGGAGGTGGAGCCGGTGGCGGCTGGGGTGGCCGCGGCGGGGGAGTCTGCTCGTTGTGTGGGGCGAGCGGCGGAGCCTGCGGGGTCGGCGGGGGCGCCAGGTTCCGCGGTATCGGTATCGGCGTGGTGTCGAGTTCGGTGATCGCCAGGTGGGGGTTGGGCGGCGGCCGACGGTCGTCGAATTCGGTCACTATAGGGCTCGGCTTTCAGGTGCGGCTCAACATGCCCAGCACGCTTTTCAGCGCGGCGCGCATGTCCTCGGCTTCGATACGCATCAACTCCGCTTCGTCGAGGTTCTCGACGCTGGCGCCGTGGTCTTCGCTCAGCCGATACTCGCGTTCCTCCTCGGCGGACTCGATCACGTTGCGGACGAACCGTCCGTTACCGGCCAGATCGATGCGGCGCCGCACCTGCCCGGAGTTATCGGTCGACTCGGTCTCGTAGAGGGTTTTGCACGCCTCGACGAGTTCGTCGTAGGCCGCCTCGGACAGTTCGGAGTCGCGGGACTGTGCGATCAACCGGCCGATGTCGCCCAGCTCGGTCGGGTCATACGAGCTGAACCGAACCCGCTTGGTGAACCGGGACGCCAGACCCTCGTTGGAAGCCAGGAAGCGATCGATCTCCGCGTCATACCCGGCGATGATCACCACCAGGCGCTTGCGGTCGTTTTCCATCCGGGCCAGCAGGGTGTCCACCGCCTCACGGCCGAAGGCGTCTCCCCCGGAGAGGCCAGTCTGTACCAGCGTGTAGGCCTCATCGATGAACAGCACCCCGTCCATCGCGGAGTCGATCAGCGCGTTGGTCTTGATCGCCGTGCTGCCGAGGTGTTCGCCGACGAAATCGCTACGCGTGGCCTCGACCACGGCCGGGGTTTTCAGCAGGCCTAGCCCGCAGTAGGTCTGGGCCACCACACGGGCGATGGTGGTCTTACCGGTTCCGGGCGGCCCGGTGAATACCAGGTGCAAGCTGCGCGAGCCCGCGTTGAGGCCCTTGTCGCCGCGGACCTTTGCCAACTTCGCCGCCGACGTCAACTTGGCGACCTGTAATTTGACGTCGGCCAGGCCGATCTGGCGGTCCAGTTCGGCCTGCGCGGCCCGCAGGTACTCGTTGCTACGTTCGGCCAACCCCTCGGCGTCGACCTCGTCGCCGGTGCGGGCGGTGCTCGGATCCCACTTGTTGGTGCGGGAATCGATGGTTTCCTTGGTGGTGACGATCAGGCGGTACTTCGGATCGTGCAGCGCGGCCGCGTTGGCCTCGAAGCCGGGCTCTTCGGAATAGATCCGCTCAAAGATCTCCCGGGCCTCGGGTTCCTTGCCCATTTCCCGCAGCGTCAGACCCTTGCAGAATTCGGCCGCGCGCCGCGCCGCCGGTATTGGACCTTCGATCGCCTGGTCGAGGCGGCGGATACCCTCCCCGAACAGGCCCATCTGGGCGCACGCCGAACCCACCATCAGATGCGCGCCCGCGGCGATGTACTCGTCGGTGAATGACGCCGAGCTGGCCAGCGCCGTCAACACGTCGGGCCAGCGCTGCGTGGTGAAATGCAGCACCGCCCGGATGTAGGCGCAGATCTCGGTGGATTCCGCATCCCCGCCGGGCATGGACCGCCGCAGCACCTCCAGTTCGTCGAGCACCTTTTCGGCCTCGTCGTAGTCTTGGCCCTGAATCATGCTGGCCGCATATGCCAGCCACACCTCGGTCAAGGTGCTCAGGGTGTAGTCCAAATACAAGCCGGTTTCGAACCGGCCGCTGAGGGCGTTTCGGGGCAGCCCGAGTCGCCGCTGCTCGCGGAACAGGTTGGCCTGGCTGGTGCGGTACAGGTTGTAGAGCACTTCGGGGCTAGTGTCGCCGGCGGCGGCGCGGCCCAGCCAGGCGTCGGCCATCTCCGGGTCGTACTCGGTGGCCCGTTTGAACGCCATGGCCGCGTATTGCGCGTCCCGGTCGGTCTCTAATCCGTCGATCGCGATGCCGAGCGACAACACGCCCGCGTCAAAGACCCGCTTCGCGTCCTTGGTGCCACTCATCCGTTGGTGTTCCTCACTAAAGTCACCGAATCATCCCCGCCGGACTGAAAAGTTGGGGCGGGGCGCCAGCTCGCGAACTCCCCGCCCTGTCTGTACTGGTCGCGCGGTTCATAGCATTGTACTAACTTTAAAGTCGTGCCACCTCGCAACATTACGTCGCAGCCGACCCCGGGGCGCAACCCTGGGCAACCGGGTTTCCGGCAGGGCGCGGCCCGTTCGCCCAGCGGCAGCATAGCGGTGGTGACCACCAAGCGGGGGTTGCCGACGGCACTGAAGATCGATGCGCGGGAACTCAAGAAATCGCCGCAGCAACTGGCCGATGAAATCATGGCGCTGTGTCGGCTGTCGGCGATGCGGGCGCAGGTGGCGCACCGGCGCGACATGCTGGAGCGAGGGTGTAGCTCCTCGCTGATCAGCGATATGAAGTTGGCGACCGAGGAGGAGCTGACCAAAGCCGAGGAAGAGCTGCTGGGCGAGGACGAACTCCCGGCCAGCTGGATGAGGTCGGTGTGATCACCTGCGGCATTCGCGGGGAGCGGCGCCCATGACCAGCCTCGCGCAGTCGCTGATGGCGCGGATGAGGAAGCAGCGCGACCTCATGCAGGCGCTCGGTGAGCACTGCAAGTCGATTTCGGTGCGGGTGACCAGCCGCGACCAGTCGGTGAGCGCCGAGGTCACCGCGTCCGGTGAGATGACCGGGCTGTGGCTGGGTCCCTCGGCCACCCGGCTGGGTGCTGACGCGCTGGCCAAGCTGATCGTCGAGACAGCTCAGGCGGCGTCCCGGCTCGCGCTGGAGCGGCAGAATTTCCTGATCAAGGAGTTCAACAGCCGCATGGCCGAGCTGCAGGAAACCCCGTTGACATGCTGGGATGGCAGCACGTTTGTGCCGAACCAACTACCGGGGATTCCGGTACCCGAGCAGGACCCGCCGATCGGTAAAAATCCCGCGTCAACGGGTCCGCGGCGGCGGTTATAGTAGCTAAACCATTGTCAGCCGCATTTGCGGCGCGGCTTCGGGAGGGAAAGATGTCAGAAAATCTACACACTGAGCCTGCGTTCATGAGTGCGATGACCGCCGCACAGCAAGGTGTCTTCTCGGCAATCACGGGCGCGTTCTCGGCGATTACCCCGACGCAGCTGTCGGGGTTCGCGACCGCCGTGGGGCCGATCGGGGTGGCGAATATGATCCCCGCGTTCTTCGAGGCGACCAGCAACAACGTCACCAGCGGGATGTTGTCGGCGGTGAATAATTCGCTGTTGGGGGCCGGCACCCAGGCTGCGCAGTCGGCCTTTGTGAAGCTCGATGAGGCCTAGCCGCAAATGGCCGCCACAGAACCTGGCGTCCCGCAAGCGCCTAGTCAGGCCGCGTCCTTAGCCCCGCCGGCGTTTCCGTCGTCGCCGTCGGGCGTTGTCTACGATCCGGCGCCGGCCATCAACGCGGTGGAGCACGGCCTGAAGGACTGGCTGAACAAGCCGGTCGAGGACGTTTTGAGCGAGCTGGGTCTGGATCCGCGGGATCCGCATCCCGCCGATGCGGCGGCCAACGCTGCCGGCGCCGGGATGGGCGGACCCGGTGGGGCCGGCATGATCGCCGGGATGATGGCGCCGCTGGTCGGCATGCTCGGCATGGTGGGCAATGGCTTGACCCAGGGGCTCAACCCGCAGCAGATGTTCCAGCCGGTCATGCAGGCGTTTCAGCAGGGTGCCCAAAGCCTGCAGGGGCTGATGGGCCAACTGGGCCAGGGAGCCGGGGGCGGCGGATGGTCGGGCGCCGGCGCCGCCGGGCACGCCGCCAAGACCGCGGCAAATCTGGGGAATCAGGCCGCGATCGGGGCGCAGGGCGCTGGCCTCGCCGGCCACGGCACGACGGCGATGGCCAACGCTGCGCAGGGCTATTCGCGATTGACGGAGCTCCTTGAGGAGTGTCACGAACGGTTACAGGAGCTGAGCGGCGAGGTGCCGTTCAGTTTGCCGGGCATGGGTGAGACGGTGGGTGAGACCGCCGGGAGAATGGGCGAGCTCATCGGCGAGTTGGAATCCACGCTGACGGCGCAGGCGGGTGCCACCGCCGCCACCGGCGCCCCGGAAGCGGTCACCGGGGCCCCGACAGAGCTGATGGGGATGCTCGGCCCGATGCTCTCGATGGCGATGAGCATGGCGGGGCCGGCGATGCAGGCGGGCATGATGCCGATCATGATGGGCACCCAGCTCCTGACCCAGGGGGTCCAGGCGGGCACGCAGGCCGGGACCCAGATGATCTCGCAGATGAGTCAGGCCGCCGGGCAGGGTGCGTCCGGCGCCGCCTCGGCAGCCAGTACCGGGGGAGCCCACCTCGCCAGCGCGGCGTCCCGCGCTGCGGGCGCGGGCGCCGGCGGTGGCGCCGGCATGGCCACTTCGGCGGCACGAGCACTGGCCCCGCCACCAGGGTCGCCGATGCTGCAGAACGAGTCGGCGGCGTCAGCGACGCAAGCGGCCGCGGCCCGGCCGGCGGTCGGCGGCGCCGGGATGGGCAGCGGCATGATGGGCGGCGCCGGCATGGCCGGGGCCGCCGGCAACAAGGCGGGGGCCAGCAACGGCAGCCACACGTCGGCGTCGTTCTTGCACACCTCGGACCAGGGCGGGGAGATCGTTGGGGATCTCGGCACCGTCGCGCCGCCGGTGATCGGCGAAGCCGATCCCCATGCGGATCCCGATGTTGAACTACGAATCTAAGGAGTACGGACATGGCCGAGAAGAGTGACATCTCAATCCGACCCGGTGAGGTCGGTGACGTGACCAAGCAAATCGACGAGCTGGCCCAGCGGGTGCAGCACGTCATGCAAACCGAGGCGCCCAACCTCACCGTGGTGGCCTCGGGCCGCGACGAGGTGTCGCAGCGGGTCGCCAAAACGACCAACGAGGTGCACGCCTCGTTTACCAAGGCGTCGGATCAGGCCGCTACTGAGATGACGGAAGTGGCGGCGACGCTGCGTGGGCACTCGGGACGGATCCAGGAGACGGACCTAGCCTGATTCGCCGCAGCAAATGGTCAATTTCGGTTCGGGTCAAGTGAACTAGGTAGAGGGGGGAGGTCGCAGCATGGGATTCACCAATGTGGTGTGGGAATCGCGGAGCACTGAACAGCTGGCGCGCGACCTCACCGACGGCCCCGGCCCCGCCTCCGTCGGCGAAGCCGGGGCGGCCTGGATCCGGGTGGCCAACGAGCTCGCCCGGGTGTCCGCCGACTACGACAAGATCATCGAGCGGTTCCAGGCCTCATGGCGCAGCGACGGCTCCGACGCCGTGGCCCGCAAGCTGGTGGAATTCGGGAAGTGGCTGCAGGCGTTCGCCCTGAGCGCCGCCGGTAATGGGCAGAAGATCGAGGAAGCGGCGGTCGCCAACACGGTCGCAATCTTGTCCATGCCGAGTGTGTCGGAGGCCATCGAGGCCAAGGCGACCCAGGACATGATGGCGTCCCTGGGGGCCTACAACGGCGCGATCCTCAACGGCACCTTCGCCGAGTTCGACGAAGCCGCCAACGCGGACCAAGCGGACGCCGCCACGGTGATGACCCGCTACGAGGACGCCGTCGCCGACTTCGCCGAACCGTGGGAGCAGCCGCTGCCTCCGCAGGTCGTCAACGGTGACGCGCTGAAATCCGAGAAAGACGGTAAGTCCGGGGGCAAGGGCGGCGGCGGCCACGGCGGTGGCGGCGGCAAGGCGCCGCGCCAGCTGACGCCGATGATGGCGACGCCGATCAAGACCAGCGAAGAAGCCAAGGATCTGAAAAAGACCCCGTTCAACAACGGCGGGTCGGGCAGCGGCGGCGGGATGGGCCGTGGCGCCTACGGTCCGATGGGGGCGATGGGGCGCGGCAACAACCAGGAGCGTGAACACGAGTCGGTGCGGCCGGCGACCCCGATGGAGGGCGGCGGCGAGCCGGGGGCGGGCCTGTCGGATAGCGCCGGGCAGTCCTGGCTGCCGGCCGCGCAGCAAAACGATGCGCCGTTCACCGTGTCCAATGTCAGCTGGGGGCCCAACACCGCGATCTTCGATGAGCTAGCCGCGCCGGAGCGGACGGTGGAGGGCTTCGCCGACGAACCGGAACGCACCCTGCAGCAGGTGTCGGACCGGTGGGTGTCGCCGCCGGTGATCGGCGGGGATCGGGAGGCGAGCCGATGACCACCGCCGCTCTGTCGCAGTTCACCGTCACCGACGACGAGTTGCAGGCTATCGCGGCACGGATCGGGATCCAGAGTTTTCCGGCCGTCCTCGGTATCCGGCCCCGGCACGGCACCGTCGAGATGCTGACTGCCGCGCTCGACCACGCCACTAGCACCCTGGTGTCGCGTGGCCTGATCACCGACGGCGAAGTGTCGGCCGATCTGGTGCCGTTGCTGCAGGCGCTGCAACGGCCCGATCGGGAGCTGGCCATGCGGCTGGTCACCCCGGAAGGTATCGCCCGGCTGGCCCTCGTGCGGCGCGGCAAGCGGGCGGTGCTGGCGCGCCGAGTCGGCAACGAGATCATGCTCCGGGTGATCGACGGGGATGCGGGCCTGGACACGGTGACCCGCGCGCTGCTCGCGGAGCTGCCGCCTGCCGAGGCCGCGCAGGTCACGCCGGTGGGTGCGCCGCTGGAGACGATGAGCCAGAACCTGAGCGGGACCCATGATCCCGCGCAGCTGGCCGACCGGATCCGGGCCTTAGGTGCCGAACCGCGGGCGGCCATGCTGCTGGGTTCGGCGCTGGCGTCGCGCGCCGCGTTCGCCGAGATCGTCTATTACGCGCTGTCGGCCGACGACGACCGGATTTCGCGGCGGCCGGCGGCGGTCGGGGTATTTTACACCAAACGCGGCCGCATTATCGGCGCGCCCAGTGCCTCGCCGAGCGGGCAATTATGGAGCACATTAAAGCCCGGTTCGGATCACGCGATCGGACAGGCGGTTGGCCAGCTAGTTGAGCTTTCCGATGACCGATGGGGGGCGATGTAGTTCACCATCAAAGGATCGAGAACACCCACCAACCTCGGTAACCGCAAGACAATATTTCAGGAAGGATAGCAATGGGATCACCAGGTGCGATTGATGTCGATGTTGATGCCGCCCACAAGGCGTATCAAGATATGGAGAGCAAGAAGGACGATATACAGACCTGCAGCCAGCACCTGGACCAGGCTGTTTCAGACATTCGTCAGCATTGGCACAGCACGGAGAAAGCGCCGCCGTTCCACAATGCGATGGAAGAGATCAAATCGGCGTTCGATCAGCAAGTTCAGCAATTGATGGGCCACATCGATCATTCGCGCTCCGACCTATCGCACATCAAGGGCTTCTAGTAACTCCAGTCCTAATTTTGAAAGGAAACCGCAGCAATGGGTGACGTACTTTACGACTATCAAGGCATGGAAACGTGCCTGGCGGACGTTAACAAGTCCATCGACAACGTGAACCACGCCATGACCGATGTCAACCAGATCATTATGAGCCTCGAGGAAGTTTATAAGACCAAGTCCGTGGCCGAGGCGCAGACCGCTGCCTACCGGCAGGTGCTACAACAGATGCAGGACCAGGTCCTCGATCCATTGACGCAGCAACGCGACTACGTGCAGCACTGCATGGACGAGGCGAACGAGGGTGATACGGCCCTGGCAAAGGGCTGGAGTTAACCGGTTTTTGGCTTCCGCTGACTCGTCGAGTTCCTACCGGTCCGATGACAACGACTTCGCTGCGGCTGGGTAAAGCTTGCTATGTCGCGCGGAACTGCCGCGGGCGAGGCAGGACCATAGGGCGGCGGTGTCGACGCAAAGACCAGCTCACTTGCGCGACCAGGCGACGTAGGTATGGATCGGCATTTGGATCAGGGAAGACGCGCCCGATCCAAATGCCGACGCCGCCGTAACAGCTGGTGAGAGACTGCAGCGCCGTGCCGACGAAAATCCGACGGCGGAATCTAAAGAAAGGGGTGCGAAGTGACTGGAGAATCCATAACGGACTTGTCCGATGGGATCAAGGGGATGCGAGACACTCTGCGAATACAGCTGACGCTCGAGCAGAAACAACTCGTCTTAGACAGCATTACAACGCTGAAGGATACCCTATCGCCGAAAGTTAACGAAATCGATCGCTTGAACGGTTATGGAAATGTTGGAACATTCCGTTCGGCCAACGATACGAGAACTGCGTTGATCGCCGATGGCGATGCTATCAAGAAATTGCTTAGCGACTATGTCTCATACCTCGATGAGTTGCACACCACCCTCGACAAGTGCATCACTATACTGTTGCAAAAGTAACCCCTGGATCAGCATTGTATGCTAGACATTTCGCTCATCTCGGAGGTCGTAGCTAGCTCATGTGCAAACCACCCCGCTGGGTAAATGTTTTGGACCACAAGGTTTTCGGTGGTTCCCTTATGCGCCATCAGGACGTCACGGATGTCGGTGACCTCCATCTCAACGATCTCGCAAACAACCCTGGCCAGCGAGTTAAGCCAAACCAAGACATTCAGGTTGAACATATTCCCGACAAAGATACGTTCATGTTTGGATACAACGCGTTCTCTGGCGCGGATGACGAGACTGAGATAACACACGACTTCGAGAGTTCGTGGAAGACTATGTCGGCGGCAATCGGAGATGCTAGCTTCAATTTCCGCAGCTTCCTCACCGGCCTCGCCGAAGACCCTGATTGGCAAAGCAAGACTGCGCAGGCGGCCGCGCAGAATGCCATAAATTCATTGGACACCCTGGTTGCGGCCAAGGATAGCGCGAATGTGATGAGTAAAATAGTACAAGCGTTCGGTCACGTCATACACGAAACGAAGCATGCATTTACTCAATACAAAGGTGATTACGACAGTCAAGTCACGGATAATAGTTGGGGAAACAACGCTGAAGACAACAAGACGGGCTGGGACCAGTATGCCATGGCAGTATTGCGCGACAAGAAATACAAGCCGAACATAGAAGATCTTAACAAGTACCATCCGGACTTGAGCGGCGTTGCTGCCCCACCACCACCTGGGCCTTCGGCGGTGCCGGGCGGCACCGGAGGCCCCAACGCTGGCGGAGCCGGGGGCGGGCCGAGCGCACCGAGTGGCCTAGGCGCACCGAGCATTCCAAACTTGCCGACCGGCACGCCTGCGGTTCCGAACCCAGCCAAAACAGGTCTGCCTGGTGGGGCGCCGAATATTCCGGCGAAAGCGGCATCAGATGCCACAAAGGCTGCGGGCAGTGGCCTATCCAACGCCGCAGGGCAGGCAGGTAATGCCGCTCAGAAGGCGATGAGCCAGGCTATGAAGGAGGCCCAGAAAGGTTTGGCCCGTCCCCCTGAAGGCGTCTTGGGTCTGGGACCAAAAGGTCTCAGCGGCGCTAGCAAGACTGGAGCAGGCGGCGCAACCCGAGCAGGTGGGGGTGGGGGACGCGGGCCTGCCGCAGCCAAACCTGCCAATCCAAAGTTGGCGACGCCCACGAGGGCCGCCGCCGCGGCAACTACCTCAGCGTCGCGCGCCGGTCTCGGTGGATCAGGTGCGGCTGGGGCTGGCGCACCTGCGGCAGGAAACCGTGGCTCCACGGTCGGCGGAGGGGTGCACAAGGCGAACAAGGCGTTGCGTAATCGGAAAAACGGTCAAGAGGTCGCTGGTGACGCCGCCGCGGTCGCCCCAGTGCTCGGCGAGGAATCGAAGGACGCCGCCCCCCCCAAACCGGGGACGTCGTCCGCGTGACATTTCTGCAGTCGGTGGCGCTGCTGCTGCCCCCGGCGCGTCCGACTTCTGTCGCGGAGGTAGCGTCTGCTCCGGAATGGCGCGGGGTGTGTGAATACCCCGGCCGATCCCCAGTTGAGATGGCAATCGAAGCCGGCACCGCCGCCATGTCTGCGGCGACTGCGGCGCCCGGTGACGTGCGGTGGGTAATCCACGGCGGCACCAGTCTCCAAGGCGCCGTGGGCTGGCCACTGCACCACGCGATCCAGCACGGTGTGGTTGGGGCGCAGGGCAATTCGCTGGAAGTGAAGCAATACTGCGCGGGGGGCTTGACATCATGGCTGCTGGCCTCAGGTCTACTCGATCCGAAGGGCGCCGCTATCTGTACCGGCGCCGACAATTGGTCATGGGGTGACAGGTTCGTTACTTCCAGATCTGACGGAGGCGAACCCTTCTCCGATGTCGCCCACGCTGCGGTGCTGTCGACCCAAGATGGCTTCGCGCAGATTCTAGGTTCTGGAACTGCAAGCTGTCCCAGCCAAGCCAATGCATGGCAACCGCGTGAGCCGTTCTGGGAAAGCACCACCCTCGACGATTATCGTCGTACCTTCTCCTGTGCAGCAGAAGCTTGGAAAGCCGAGTGGGCGCAGGATTCGTTTCGAATGCTCGTCGACGCGGTAGAGACGGCAATGACGGCTGCACGGATCAGCCCGCAATACGTAACGCATTTCGTGCAACCCGCGGGCAGTGGTGGGCTCTACCGCTCCTTAGCAAGGACGATCGATCTACCGTGGTCGGACTCGCTGTGTGAGCACTACCTTGATTGCGGCTACCTTGGTACGAGTTCGGCGGTAGCCGGGATGATGCACTTCGCTAAGGCCGGTGATTTCGCGGCTGGTTCGATTGCACTACTTTTAGCTGTCGAATATCAGATGAGCGCCACTGCGGTAATTTTGAGAATAACTCGCCGGCCAAAGATATCGGTTAGTGATGTGATAGGAGTCGCCTCATAGCTGAAGTAGACATGCGGAAAGTTGGAAGCATCGATTTGGCGGATCTCAGCGTCATAAATAGGTACGGCGGGCGAGATTTCCTACCTTTCCCCTTCTTGGTGACCCAACCTAATACATTCATCTTCGCTGATGATTACGATGCCCATGCCGCCGCTGTCATGGATCGTTATCAACATGGCGATCTGCGAGTATTCCGGCAGTGGGTGCAGGGATACGTCGCTGCGGATGTCCGTGTTGAGTGCCGTGTATTGTATTCGTCAAAGGGTAATCCGGCTATCAGAGCGCTAGCGCATCGGATGGATGAGAACGGCTTTTTCGCGACACAAGGCGGTGACGATGTAATCGATGTATATTCCCTATCGCCATATGATCTGGGTCCGGCGGTTGCAGGCGTTGCCGCGCTGACTAAACCTGGCGGCCGTGAAGAAATTCAGATTCCCGGTGAGCTGCTCCCTCGGGCATGGACGGAGGCGGAACGGCCCGATGATGCCGAACCTTTCTCTGTTCGGGTCCAAGCGGTCAGCCCGGCAACGACGACTATCAAGGCGAGCGCTTTCACCGCGACCGCAACAGTGCAGAGCCACTGGCTTCCTGTCCGATCATGGGGGTTTGACCACGGGAAGAACGCAGCTGTGTGGGTAACTGTCGAAAATGATGGTGACTATATTTGTCGGCCGGGAACCAACGGCGCAACGCCGATGACCAAGCGCCTTCTGACTTCTCGAATCGATGAGCTGATTGCGGAAGACGTAGCCAGCCTGCGTGAGGTATTGGGTCGATAACTTGCACGGCTCAGCTCGGGGGGCGCAGCCCGACGATGCTATCGCCGGGGTAATTGCGTTGGATGAGACCGGTGCCGACTTTCCAGACTGATGCACGTGCCGGGGTCTCCCAAAGGGTGTGACAGTCTGACGTGTTAATAGCTTGGATTGTGGGCTCATCCTCATGGGTGCGGACCAGGATAACTTCGCCGTCAGAGGCGACATAGCCAAAGCCAAGGTCAAGCTGGCAGATTGCACCGGGCTCGCCGGTCAAAAGGTCCCACTGCTGCCAGCTAGTGGGTACGGCGGATTCGCCGGATTGTCGGACATAGATCTTGGTGCCGATTGTCTTGAAGTCGGTGGACATCTCGTGGGCGGGGATCTTGGCGATGACTTTGCCATTGGCCGTGTAGACGTCATATTGGGATTCGGCGAGCACTGTCGGCATCCCAGTATTCGCCATCGGAAATGCTAGTTCGGCAGGATCGCTAGTATGTTCGGTGGCGACCAACCGCCCATTGGTGTCGTAGAACGTCACACCCGAAGATTTGTCGCCGACGTATTGGTAGGCGAACCCACCGTTGTACACCACCGCTTCGTGCAGGGTCGTTCCCGGCGGCGGCGCCGGGGTCAAATCAGTGCCGTCAACTACTGAGAACACCCGATATGTCTGGGTATGGCCGGAGTGGTCCTCAGCAGGGAATTGGACCGCAATCGTCAAGGGCGGGATATCGCCGACCTGCAAGCGATCTCCAGTATTCAATGTTCCGCCGCCAGGCACGAACCATGTCAGTTCGGCATGAGGGCCGATCCCATATACACCCTTGCCCTTCACGGCGGCGACGAGCCGAGACGCACCCCGGTAGTCGCCGACAGCCGCCAGTATCGGACCAGCTCCTGGAACGCCCTGGTACAACAGGTCAGTGGGCCCGGTGAATGTCACGGCACCACGGTCGAGGTCAATCACCCAGACCGACCGCTGGTCCCCGCCCGCAGTGACGCACAGCCCGACCGATGGACCGTTGTTGTAGCAATTCGCTCCGTACGCGCTGTAGAGGCCGGGCAGCGGGACCGGGGCGAACAGTCGCGCGCCGGTGGCCGTGTCTAGGCCGTAGACCCAGCTGATCGGATCGGCGCAAGAGGATCTACAACTGGTCACGAAGTACGCTTTGGTGCCACTACTGGCGAACAGGTCGCCGACCATCACGTCGGGCGGCAACCCGATGTCGTCGGGGGTGACCTTCCAACTTGGTATCGGTTGGCGGCCCAGCGGAAATCCCACCAAAAGGTCCTGAGGGGTGCCGATCGGCGCCGCCGGTAAGTGCGCACCGCCCTGATGGGAACGCCATATCGCCAGACCGCCAGCGGCTAGCACAACAACTAGCACCGCCGCCGCACCGGCGGACCACCAACGCCGCTTGTGGGTGCGTCGTGCGACGCCACGCTCGTCGCCGCCAACGATCGCCCCGCTGCCGGCACCTACCGTCGATCGGGGTTCCTCGCCCGGCATCGCCGCGCCGTCCTGTTCCACCCACCGGAAGCCCTCCGGCGGCCAGGCCGATCCCGACATGCTTGCTTATCCCTTCGCTGTCAGATGGACGCCTGTCGTCACGACACCCGCACCCGATCGAAACCACATACTCGAGCCTCGCCACCACGGATTCCGATGACGACTACCGCACCACTATCAATCCAGAACGCATCTAACCGCCACTCCTGTCCGTCACGAGCCAACGTGCCCGTGGCGACGACACGCCCGTAGATCGATTGGGTGCCATTCTCGATCTGCGCGAACTCATCGGCGAAGGCACCCGTACACGACAATGCCTTGAGGTTGGCCAGGTGGCCCGCATCGTGTTCACGTACCCATACCCGTGTGGTGTTCTCAGCTACCGCGCGAGCTTGCTCATCGGACATCGCTTCGCTGGCTGCCATTGCTCGCAGCGTCGCCCCATCATCGCGACCCGCGATCGACACCACCAACATGGCGGCCGACCCGATCATCGTCAATCCCCACAACCAAAACGAAACCTGATGCCGACGGCGGTGGGGTGGCGCAGCAGGCCCCGGGGACACCGCCCGCCGAGTCCCACGCAGCCTCACCACCGCAATCTCACCCCTTCCCCGGATTTAACCGGGCATCAAATCGTAATCGCACATCCGCAGTACGCCGCCTTCGTCAACCAACGTCGCATTGTTATAGAAGAACGCTCCGTGCGCTGCCTCGAACCCCCGCTTCGCATGTTCACTTAGAGGTCGAAGACGTTCGGCAATCTTCACCGACACCTCCGACCCCTCATCGTGGAAATCCATGATCGCCTCGGGGAAGACCAAACGCTGATCGTTACCCCGATGCTCAAATGTCGTGACCATCGCCGTCAACCGCTCAGAGGGGTTAGTGCACATCATCATGCGTAACGCAGCGGTGTCGCTGCGATTTTCTGCGTCGAACCACCTCATCAGCAGTCCGAAGGATTCCTGTTGGCGCGGCGGCGGTGACGGCACGGCAATCATCGCCACCCGGGGAGGAGGTGACCACCGCCATCCCACCGCGAACACCACCGCCGCGGCGGCGAAACACACCAGCGTGACCGTCATGAATACACGCCGCAGCCGTCGCTGCCACGCCCGACGCATCTTCCCGTGGGCAGGCACCAATGCGGCAGGTCCAGTAGCGTCGGTATCAGTGCACGCAGATAGGCGACCGTCCGCGTGGCAATCCAGTACTAGCCGCTGCCAGGACATACCAGCCTGCGCAGCCCGACGATGTTGTTCCGCCACAACACTCAACGTGCCAGCCGACACCGGCAGCGGCAGCGATCCGGCAGATGTCATCACATAGGCAGCGGCTACTGGTGGTTGGGACGCCGGCGCGAACTCGGCGTGCAGCTGCGTCCATCCAACCGGCGCCTCGGACAGCAGGAGCTTGACGGCATCCTCGATCAACGCGCGGTCACCGTCGGGAAGCCCAGCCACCGGGTTAGCGTATCGGACCCCTGCTCTACACGCTTTCCGGTAGCGCCAGATCAGGTCGGTAGTGGCACAGCCAGGCGCCGATGACACCGCCGGTCCAGTTCTCCTCGAACTCCGCGGGAAAAATCAAGCAGCGGTCCGAGTTGTGTGGTTGACCGTGCTGCAGCTGGGAGCCGTACAGGCGGTCATGGATCTTCAGTTTCCGCTGCGATGCGGTCGGGAGCGGCGAGACGGTGCCGTGCCCGATGATTCCCCATGCCATCACCGTGTGGGAGTGCCGCGTCGCGGTGTTGTAGGCACCGGCCATCGGGTTCCACGCCAGCAGTCTGCCCGCCGGCAGCGCGGAGTTGCGATATTCGAACCTCAGCAGCTGGCTCCAGGGCATGTCGATCACGACCGCCTCGTCGTAGCGGCGTAATCCGTTGGGGGTAAGTTCCAGTCGCTGCAACTGGCCGTAGGTTCGCCGCAATTCGTTGCGTTTGCGCGCCCACACCCGCACCACGCTGGCCACCGAGATCACGGTGGCCGCACCAGCCCACACAGCGGGGGTGTTCGGGAACATCAGGCCCACTACCACCGCCACTACTAACCAGACGAACAACGCTTGGAAGATGATCAACGGCGGCGCCCGGAGCATAGTGGCGTCGGCGTCGCGGTTGCACCGCAACTCGATCGGCTGGCTGAAATCGGTTGGCAGCGTCATCGTCGCCCTCGCATCGGCCCAGGATAACGGCAGGACCGTCAATCGTTGCGTTGCGCCTCGTCGGCGGCGAATTGACGGCAGGCTTCTTGCAGCGGACCGAAGCCGACCTCGGTAATGCGGCCGGAGTCACCGACCAAGAAAATCGGTCGGTAGCGGGGTGGGTCGGGTTTGGATCGCCGGTTGCGTCGGGTGGTGGGCGGTGGCACGGAGATGACCCAGCCAGATTCGAACCGGTCTGCACGCATGGAGTTCAGGGCGGAAGGCGTTCCGCCGGTGTGGCGGAGGGCCCATTGTTCCAACGCGACGAGAGCTTGCTCGCCGGTGCGAGGCTTTCCGTCCCAGCCCTCGGGGACGACTAGAGTGGCCGCCGGCGGTTCACGATCGCGGCGCGACGCCCACTGAAGATGTGTGAGCCAGCGGCTGATACTGCCGCCGATGCCCGCCCATGCCGCCGCACCAACGGCGAGGGCGATCCACGGGTAGTAAAACGTCAACCCCGACGAGTAATACGCACGCATCGCCCCAGCGACATACACCCCGGCTGCTGCGCTCGGCGGAAGAAAGACCGCCGCGACTACCAGCAGGCCAGCCAACGGCGGCGTGTCGCGGCCGAAGTTATCGCTCATCATGGCCGCGAAGGGAGCCATGGCGATGACCGCCACCACGGCGGGGGCGATCACCACGAACCCGGCGATCGTCAGGATGGTGTCGAGGGTCGGACTCATCTAGTCAGGCCGGCCAGGCTGAGTTGATTGAGGGCGGTGTCAAGATCGGGGTCGCGGTAGGCGGCGAAGACGGCGGCCAACAATTCGTGGGTGGCGGCGCGTTGGGCCGCGGCCAACAGCAGCCGCTGGCAGGCATCCTCGACGCCGGGGCCGGCGACGGCAGCCATGGCGGTCACGGTTTCTTGTGGGGTCCAGATCGTGGGCAGTGGGTCGTCGAGTTCGTCGAAGGTGTCGGTGGCCCCGCGCCACCAGCGCCCGTCGGCCCACCAGTAGCAAAAAGTCAGCAGCCCGTTTTGGTTGCGGGTGTTCAGTACGGTGTCGTTGACCCATTCCGGTGCACCGCAATACAGGTCCGGGAGCGGCTGATGGTTTTGGTAGGCGGCGGCCAGCAGCGGCGAATTCCACTGGCCCCCGGACAGCACCGCGCGATCGCCCGGCAACACGTATAGGGTGGCGCCGCTGCGGGCGTCGGATTCATACCAGGCCATCCCGAGTGTTATCCGCGGCCCCCATTGGGAGCGTGCCCCGACAGCGACTGCGGCCAGCACCGCCCAGCGCGTCCAGGTGTCGGGCAGCGGTTCGATGTCGTCGGTGTCGACCGGCTGGCGTCCCGCGGCGTGATCGGCGGCCACCGCGGCGGCGGCCTGGGCGGGGGGGCGGGCCTGCGCGGTCGGTCCCGCCAGGTAGCCGGCCAGCCACACCGGCAGGGCCGGGCGGGGGTAGGCGGCGACGTCGGCGCGGTAGTTGTCGGCGGGTTGCAGCTGATCGTCCGGGAATGGCTGGTCGCCGTAGTCATATGTGACACGCAGCCGGCCCCGACTCGTGACGGTCATGATCAGCCGCCACCACGGGCCCGCCGACATGCCCGCGCTGACGCGGCGTTGTTCACGCGCCCGCGCGACGATCGGCTCCGGAACCGTGACCGGCTGAGGCCCGTTCGCCGTGAGGAACTCGCAGGCGGCGGACCCGGCGCGCACCGTGAGCGCGAACACGGCGGTGAACTCCCGCCATCCGGGCGGACCCAACATCGCCAACTCCTGGGCAATTGGGTCCAGCATCGCCGAGGCGTGCGCTCCGATTTGTTCGTCACGGGCCGCGGCTGATTCGTCGGCGGGTGCGGCATCGTCGACGATGCTGAACCCGCGCGCCGCGGGGCGACGGCCCGACCCGGCTGCGCCAAACGCGTCGGCGAACTGCGCCAAGACCTCGCCGGAATCGGTGCTAGCGGTCTGACGGGCCAGCATCCGTTCCTGGTCGGCGAAGCGTTGCCGCGCCACCTGCGGAGGTATCGACGACGAGACCTGCTCGATCCGGCCGGAATCACCGATCAAGAACACCGCCCGGCCCACGGGCATGTCCAAGAACGACATCGGATCATTCGTATCTAACTCGACGGGGGCATAAACCGACCAGCCGGTTTCGAACCGATCGGCGACCAAACCGGTCGTCGGATAGTTCATCCCCGCACCACGGACGTGTTCGGTCACCGAGGCGATGGCAGCAGCAGCGTCCATGCGCTAGCCACCCCTCGTCTGGTTGAGCAACGCCAAGCATTGGGCAGCGATCTGATCCGCATTGGCCGGGCTCATCTGCCACCGCTCGGCGTCAGCGCCGTAGAAGAAGTGCGCCTGCCCGGTGGCCGTACGGCGGTCGTAGGTGACGACCGCAGCGTTCCAGCGCCGCTCCAGCGGCAGGTTGCCGCTATCACGGATCCGGGCCAGTGCTTGCTCGATGCTTTGCTCGGTCGCCTCGGTCACGCCGAAGGGCACCGAGAACGGCGTCGCCGGGCGCCCGAACCGAAACCCCGAGCTTCTGGTGAATCCCTCACCGACATAAAAGAAGTACACATAGCCGTCCCACGACTCATCCCGGCGGATCGGCGGCTTCGGGTAATCCCATGACCGCCGGTGCGCGATCACATCTTCCGCAACACCGTTGACATACTCATCGTCGGCGATCAACCCGACTAACTCAGCCACATCCGCCTCCAACACCCCCTCGGGAAGCGGACGTGTCGGCGCCGGGCTCTTCGTACGTGGTGGACGCAACGTAAACAATGGTTGGCCATCTGGACTCTCATACGATGTCTTAATGTCAGCCACGGTCGAATTCAGGTACAGCGACATCAGGACTAAGCTGCCAACTCTCATAGGATCTTGCCGACCGATGGCCACCGCTTCGCCGGAGGGATCGATCAACGCGTGGCGGTTCACCCCCCCAAACCCCAAAACCCGAACGTGAAACCCGGGCTGCACGTCCTCAGCAGTGCGCGGTCTGAGGAGCCTGGGCAGGCGCCGAGCACTACGTATATCCTCTCCGAAATCTCCCAGGAAGTACCGCTCCAGCACAAGCTGCGACCGGGCCCCGAACTCGAACTGCTCACGGCCCATCCGCTCGGAACTGGTTACCACCAGCCAACCATCATCGTTGACGGCGATGAAGTAGATAATCTCCCCGCCGCGATTTGAGAAGAATGGGCGCCCCTTTACGAAGTCTCGCCAGCGATCATCCGTATCCGAGGCAGGGCTGAATTCGAACCCGGCCGCTGCGGCCCATTCAACCAACTCGGTCGAGAACTCGATAGCGGTGGGCATCAGGTCGGTCCCCCTTCGGCGAGTATCGGGTATCCGGATTCAGGGTCGACGAGCTCACTGACCGGCACAATTTCACCCGCGTTGTCGATGATCCGGACCTGCAATCCGCCGCCGGGTTGTCCGCAGCCGGGTGCGATTTCCGATACTTCTATCTTCCACCCGGCCGGTAGATCCTGCAGTGTGAAGGTGCTGTAGGGGTCTTTGAGCGAGTCGACGTGCATGGCGCGTTGTTCCCAGCTTGCTGGATGACCGCCCTCCATTACTCCAAGATACTTGCCTGCGGATTGACCGATTCGGTCCAGATAAGGCCCATAGTGGTTGACGAATGCCTGCGCATCGGTGTACAGAACCCGCGAGCCGGGTACCGCACCGTCGTTGCCGGGGAAGTTCATCCAGTGGCTGCCACCGGGGCCTTCGGTGTTGAACCGCGCTTCGTATTCGCCTTGCGTGTAGGCGTTCCCGTGCTCGTCACGGCCGAACAGAGCGCTGGGGTCGCGGTACATCGCTGCAACTTCGGAGTTCATCCGGGCCGGGTCGGTCGGGTCGTGCGGGTAGCTCCAATGCTTGCCCAGCGGGTCCCCGTAGTGCGGGTCGATGCCCTCGGGGTGGTCCTTGCCTCGGAACCATTCCTGACCCACGTCGTGGGGGTGTCCGGCGCGCACCGGATCGCTCAGGGGGGCCAGCGTGCCCTGGTGTAGGCGCTCCCCCATATCCAGGCGATGCTTAATCTCGCGGGTGGGCAGGCGTCGGAACCTCTGATGCTCGTTGTTCTCGAAGTTCACCCGGTCGTAGTACACCTGCGCGCCGTGCTGGTCGAAGACGTCATATTTGACGATCACATGTTCCGGGTCAGCACCGGGCGGCTTCAGATCCACGGTGACCTCGACGCGGGCGCCGTTCTTGATCCAGGAGGCCCACTCGTTTTCCATCTTCTTGTAGACGGGGTCGTTGAAATGCTCGGATTGCCGGAACAGGTTGACGCCGCCTTGATCCAGCAGGAACCGGAATCCGATGACATGCCCGCCGTGGAAGCCGAGCCGACTGAGCAACCGCGTCAGTTTGTTCTCGGCGTGCGGTCGGTCCACACTCTCGTACACATCGCGCAGCACCGCCTTCACCCGCGCCGTTTCGCCGTCGGTCTGGATGTAGCGGGCCTCGCTGCTCCCCACCGCACGGTGGGTCTCGGTGACGGCGTGTGCCGGGAAGTCCGGGTGGCTGCCCGGCGGGTACTCGACGACGTGCTCGGCACGGGATACAGACACCGACCGGCCGGTGCTCTTCTCGATGATTTCTGCGGGATGTCCGGGGCCGTGGGATTCCAGGCGGTGTTTGCCGGCGACGTCACCGACACCCTCGGCGGCGCGCAGTTCACCATGCCGGCCGGTCAACGGATCAACCGGGTTGCCGTGAGGATCGAAGTAGCCCACCGCGGTCTTCTCGACCGCGTGCTGCCCCCAGTGCGGTGGCCAGCCCGACCGCACCGACGTCCCGTCCGGTCGGTGCTCGACCAGGTGGATCTTGCCGTTGTGGTTCTCGGCGGTGTAGGCGTGGCCGCCCTGCTCACCGGCGCCGGCCCACTTCGACGCCAGGGTCGCTGACGCCCCGTCGCCGTGCTGCAGCAGGGTGTCGCGGACTTGGTTGTAGTCGTGCTCGTGCGCCTGCGATCCCAACGCCTCGAATAACTTCCGCGCCGGTACACCCTGCGGTCCGGGCTCCGTCTCCAGGTGGACGTCTCGCCCGTACTTTCCCGCGTGGTAGTCGGCGACATCGTGCGCGCAGCGCCCAGTGTCGGCGAGCTCGTGGGGAGTGGTTGTGCTGGGGTCGTCGTGTCCGATGCCGGGACCGTGCTCGTCTGATGACCCGAGCGCTCGGTCGGAGTCGTCCCCATATTTCGCGTGCCAGGTGGGATCCCAGGGCTTGGGTTTGCCGAGTCCCTCGTCGAACTGCAGCCGGCGATCGATCGCTGGTTCGTGCTTGCCGGACGGCCAGCTGGGAGGGCTTTCGGTGCGGTGGCCTTCGAGGGTGACGCGCTCTGGGTGGCCCGCCGCGATCCGGCCGAAGTTGGCCAGCGATTCGCTGCGCGCGTGCGTTGTCGGGTCGAAGCTGTAGTAGGCGGTGTGCGTGCCGAACGTTGCTTTGGTGTCCATATGGGCCGGGAATTCGGCAGCGATGCGGGTCGCGCCCCACGACGCCATCGCAGGGTCGTGTCCCAATCCGAATCCGAGGAACCGCCCCGAGCCGGTGCCGCCGATGGTGGTGATCCAGTCGCGCGACGAGGATGCGACGAACACGTTCTCCCCGATGCCGAAGTCGCTGGCGTGGCGCAGCGGGCCAGCACCCGGCGAGCCAGCCAGGGTGACGGTGCGGACGTGATCCGCCAGCCGTCCGTCGTGGCCGGCGAAGCTGGTTGTGGTGGATCCGTAGGAATGGCCGAACACATGGTTGTCGGAGAAGTGGCTGCCGTCGCCGGCGCTGGCATCACGGGCGGCGTTGAACGCGGAAATGTCGCTGTGCAGAATGTTGCCGCCGGCGCGCGCCAACTTCGAGTGGCCGACGTCCCAGAGGCCTTTGAAGAATCCCTGCGGCGCGTCGTAGCCGATCCAGGCGATGGAGGTGGCTTTCGCGTTTGGGTTTTCCATCAGGACCGACGCCAGATGGTTGCGCGCATTGGTCAGGTTGGTTCCGAGGCTGTCGATCGTCGTTGAATAGCCGGGCACGTGCCAGGACACCGAATCGGCGTGGTGCGGGTCGTGGCCAATGCTGACCACCATGCGACCGTCCCCGCCGAAGGCGTGGGGCTCAAACGCCAAGATGTGCACTTCGTGGCCGTGTTCGTCGGCGTAGCGATGCACCTCGTCGAGCGCGCGGCGCAGCTCGTCGTAGCGTTTGAGCTCTTTGCGTTCGCTGCGGTTGAGGCGCTCGCCAGCATCTTTGCGGGATTGCAGTTCATCGCGGAGCAGATTCAGCGTGTGCTCGTTGGCTGCCGTGTGTGCGCTTGGCGGAATGCCCGCAGCATTGCCGATCTCGTGCGGGTAGGTGTCGATCAGTGCGCGCTGTTCCTCACCGCTGAGCTGTCGCCACCAGTGCGCGTTGTCCTTGGCGCGTTGCTCGCCGAACATGGCATCGGCTAGGTGATGGCGCACCTGATCGGGTGAGACGGGCGGGATCCGTTTCCACAGCGCCTCATTGGCGAGCTGGCGCGACCGTTCACGGTTAGGTTCAGACGCCACCTCACGCCAGCGCCCACCCGGATCCACCGGATGAGCGCGGTCGCCGGGGTGCGATCCATCGGTAGGCGGGCTGCTGTCGTCGCCGTGGCGCCGCTCGGACTCGCTGACCCCCGCGCGCCGTTCGTGAGCCGAATCTGCGGGCGCCGCTCCACGATCCGGGCCGCCGGCACGTGGCGGCTCTGGGCCGGCGGACTTTCCAGCGGGCCGCACTGTGCGGACGTGCTCGCCGACAGCCCCGGACCCGACGTGCGGCATCACCGGGACGACAGCGACCGGGGGAATCGCCGCATCGGTCGGTGAGCCCGCGTCGGGATGGCGAGAGTCCGGCGACGTGGAATCGTCGTCGTGCTTTGTGTGTTCAGGCTCGGACTCCGCGGCCTGCCTGACCGGTGTGTCCGAACCGTCGGCGGGGCGCGGCTGCGCCGGCTCATCGGTCATCGGGTGCGGGTCGCGGGCCCCCTCGTGTCCCGCCTCGCGGGCCGGCTCCGCGGCGTCGCTGGCGGTGTGGCGACCCGAGGTTGTCGGGTCTGCTGGTTGCCGGGTATCGGTGGTTGGCCGCACGGCGTCAACCGGTGCCCGATCCGCTGGCGGGCGGGTATCACGCGGTGCGGGTTGGCCGTCGCGCGCGGGTGATTGGGGCTCCCGTGCTGGGGGCTGCCCGTCGCGCGCGGCGGGTTGCGCGTCGCGGGGCGGTGGTTGTTCGGTGCGCGGTGTTGCCTGTCCCTCGCGGGTCGGTTGGCCGTCGCGCGGTGCTGGTTGCCCGTCCCGCGGCATTGGTTGAGCGTCGCGCAACGGCGGTTGCCCGTCCCGTAGCGGCGCGTCGTGCGGTATGGCGCGCTCAGGCGCGGATCCTGGCCGGATCGAAGTCTCGGCGCCAGCCGATGCCCGAATCGTTTCGGAGCCCTGTGCGGGCTGCCCCGCAACCGAATCCGTCACTCGGGTGACCGGTGCTCCAGCCGGCTGGGCGGGGGATGTCGCTCCCTGACCCTCGCCCGGGCGTCCCGCCGTCGGCGTCGAACCGCTCTGGGAGAGACCGGCTTGGCTGGGGGAGCCGGCCGCCGGCGTAGCGGCGGGTGTAGGGCTCGACGGGCTCGACGTCGGACTTGCCGGAGCCGAAGTCGCACCGCCTGGCGCCGTGCTTGTGCCGGCGCCGGTTGCGGCGGCGGGTTGTTGGGCGGCAGCGCCGGTGTCGGCCGGGGGAGTGTGCGGGGCCGCGCCACTGACCTGGCTCGGGGCGCTCGGGTCAGCCCGGGTGCCGCTCGACTGAAGTCCCGCATCGCCGGCCGGCCCGCCCGGCTGCGCGGACGTACCTGAGTGTGGCGCATCAGGCGAGGTCGAGGCACCATTGGCTGGGTGGGGGGCGCCCTCGCTGCCGTGTGGTGATGCAGGAGCCGACCCTGCCGGCCCGTGACCGGCGGCGTTTGTCTGTGCCGCCGTGGAGCCGGGGGTGGCTGTCTCGCTGCCGTGCGGCGACGCGGGAGTCGAACCGGCCGGGGCGTCGGCGCGCGTGGCCGTTGTGCCGTCGCGGGGGCCAGCAGCGGTTTGGCCGTTGGGCGAACCGCGAAGATTCGCCGGATCGGGTGCGCTGGGACGTCCGCCCGCTTCGGTCGAGCCGCCGCCGTGCGCGCCGTGGACGCCCCCCGACACCGCGCCCATACCCGCCCCGCCGAAGATCGAGGCGGCGTCCATTTGCCCGCCAAATGGCACCGCTGCCGCCGCACCGGCCGCGTTGCCTGCGACGCCGGTGCCGTACCCGCTGACCGCGCCCTTGACTCCCCGCGTCAGTGCGCTGCCTTCGTGTCCGAGCGCCTTACTGAAGCCGCGACCGACCACGTCGCCGACGGGAGCCCCGACCGCTGCACCCCCCACGGTCAGCCCGAACTGTTTGGCGTCAAAGCCGTGGCGGTGTCCTTGGCCCATCTGCAGACCCTGGATTGCGGCTTCCTGCACGCCGGCGATGACGACTTCCCGGATCAGCCGCTGCACCATGGTTCTGGTCAGCGTGGTGGCGAGTTTCGAGGCAATCTGCTTGATCAACGCCGCAACGATTTGCCGGACCGCAGCCATCGTGATCGCCTCGATCACGGGTACCTCGGCCAGCGACGCGCCGAACGTCTCGGGTGCCTCGGCGAACGCCAATGCGATTTCAAATGCGGCGATCGCCAGGGTAGAGAGAATCTGGATCTTGGTGTACTGGATTTCGGTGCCACAGTCCTCGGCGAGTTCACCGGCCGCGTCCATCGCCTCGGCGAGTTTGTCCATCGAATATTCGCCGTCGAACAGCATGGCAAACTGTTCATCGACGGGATGCGCTGTCTGCCCAAACAGCACCGACGAGGTTTCCGAGCGCACCCGGTTCAGATCCGGGATTAGGCCAGATAGGTCTTCTGCGGCTGCCCGCCAATCCGCAGCGATGCGCCACATGGCCGATTCCGACCCCTGCGGCCACTCCGACCCCGCCAGATATGACACCCACTGCAACGGGCCGGGGATCGTAATATCCCCCACGTTCAGAACTCCCGGTCGGTCACCGACCGACCCGCGCTAGACATCCTCAAACGTGTCAGCGGTGTTCTTCAGACCCTCTGCATAGCTGTCGAGCAGGTCGGTCTTGGCGTCGATGGAGCCCTGGACCCAGTTGACCTGTGCCAGATATCCGTTGCCGCCGTTGGCGAACTGGTCACCGATCTTGTCGTTGCCCCAGGCGGCACCTTCGCCGCTGAGTTTGCCCTGCAGTGAGGACATCACGGCCTTCAGCCGGGAGCTGACATCGGCCAGGTCCCGCGACGTCGCCCGCAAATCATCGGGTTTGACGTGCAGCGGTTCGGTCATCGGTTATCTCCTCACCGTTGGGTAGACGGTCGGTTCATCCCAGCCGTTATCGTCCTCCGCTGACGGTACGGCCCCGTCGTCTGCATGGAGGTCATCAAACAGCGACCTAAGGTCGGGTGCACCGTCGACAATGTCAGACAGCGACGGAAACTTCTGCCGGGCTTCCCGCAACGGCACCATCAGTTCTGCGGCGCGGGTGTTGACATCACGGGCGGCGGCCTGCGCGGCGGCGGTGATGTATCCGCCTAGGTCGGCGAAGTCGAATTCCTCGAGGTAGAACTCATCGATGACGGTCTTGATCACCTTGCCGTGCGCGTCGACGGACACCTCGACGGTGCCGTCGGCCGCGGTGGCCAGCGCGGTCAGCGCGGCCTGCTTCTGCTGTATCGCGGCCAGCTCGCCCATCTGCTCCTGAACACGCGCCAGCACGTCCTCCATCTCTTGGTGTGCCGCGTCGTTACTCATTTCCTATTGCCTCCATATCACCGCGTCTTCACCCGGCAAGACGCGACGTCCGACTCAGTATGGCAGACGATGCGGCGGCCCTCTAACGGCAAATTTTGCCGACGGCGCGTCGGCTGTTCCGCATCGTCCCTGGTCAGAATGGCGGATAAAACGGGCGTCCGCGGTTGCTGCCGGGCTGCTGCAATAGCAGGTCATCGCGTTCGTGGGCTTCGTTCCGCCGACGCCACCCCTTCGTCGACCCGCCACCACCGCGTGACACCGGCACTGACATCTTCGACTAAAACTAAAACCACGGCGCGGCCGTTACCGACAGCCAGACGCGAGCAGTGCGGCCAATGGTGTTGGCTGAGTTGGTCGTCACGCCTGTTCGCGTGGCGCTCTTAGCCGTCCGAAATCCTCTGCCACCGCCCCGGCCAGGTCGAGGTAGGCGTCCATGGTCGCGGGTTTGAGTAGTCCGAGGTCGACGTCGGCACCTTCGCTGAGATGCGGGTCGAAGGGGATCAAATGCACGGAGCGGCAGCGTGTTTCGAAATGCTCGTAGAGTTTACCGAGCTTCAACGCCGCCGAGCCGGGCCGGGAGGCGCTCAGCACCACGTGGGCGCCGCGCACCAATCCCGAGTGTCCGTGTTGCATTAACCAGTCCAAGGTGGCCGAGGCGCTGCGCGCGGAATCCATGGCCGGTGAGCTGACCAGCACGATGGTGTGCGCCATGTCCAAGACAGCGGACATGGCCGAGTGCATGATGCCCGTGCCGCAGTCGGTCAAGATGATGTTGTAGTAGTGCCGCAAGATGTCGACGGTGCGCCGGTAGTCGGCGTCGCCGAAGACTTCGGAGACCGCCGGGTCCTGTTCGCTGGCCAACACCTCGAGCCGACTGGTGGCCATCAGCGTGTGGTTGCGCACGTCGGCGTAGCGGTGGATATGCGGATCCGAGAGCAGGTCACGCACGGTGGATCTGGTCGAGGAGTCCCGGACCCGCTCGGCCAGCGTGCCGCGGTCGGGGTTGGCGTCGACGGCGATCACCCGGTCGTGGCGCACCATCGCCAACGCCGACCCCAGCCCCAGTGTGGTCGTGGTCTTCCCGACGCCGCCCTTGATCGACAGCACCGCGATGCGAAAGTCCCCGGAAATGGGTTGCCGGATTTGCGCCAGCAGGTGTTCGCGCCGGCGCTCCTTACGCGACGGGCCTAGGTTGACCTGCCCGGCGGTGGCCTTGTGCACCGTGCGCCGCCATCCGGCCTGCGGGGTGCGCTGATGGCGGTCGGTGAACTCGGCCTCGTCCAGCGGTGGCGGTACCCGGAACGCTTGCGGCGGGCGGTAATTCGGTGGTGGTGCCACCGCGTGTGGCGGCGGTACCCAGCCCGGCGGCGGCGCGGGCCGCTCCGGTTCGCGCCGGGGCTGCTCACCGGATTCCGGTGGCGGCGGCGGACGCCAATCCGGCGGGGGCGGGGGGCGCCGCCCGGGCGGTGGTGGTGGCCAGCCCGGTGGCGGTGGCCACCCAGGCGGTGGCGGGTAGGGAGGCGGTGGGGCCCCGTGCGCGTCCGGTGGCACCGGAGGTGGCGGAGGGTATGGGCCTGGCGGCCGGAAAGCCGGCGGGGGTCCCGACGGGGGCGGTGGAGGTCCGGGTGACCTCTCCGGTTTGCGATGCTCGCGGGGGGGCTCGGGCGGGGGAGCGAAGTCCTCGGGCGCGGACGCCGGCCCGTCGGCGCCGAACCGCTCGAACTCCACCGGAACCATGGCGGTCGGCATCTGCCACGGCGGCAGCGCGAGCTTACGGGCCGAGGACCGTTTCGCCCGACGTTCGCTCGCAGGAGTGTCCTGTTCGGATTCGGACCTAACCGACGTCTCTACCTCGTCGGACGGCGGTGCCGCCGGCGCTTCGTCCCAATCGGTGGGTGGCTGCGTGCTGTCGATCGGCGCAGCGGCATCCGGCGGCGTTGCGTCGTACTGCTGTGCCATCTCGGCATCGGCGGGCGCTGCGACCTCGTCGGGTGCGTCAAAGTCTGGGAGAGCCGCGGCGTCGGCCGGCTCGTCGAGGTCGCTGGGAGCATCACTGTCAGCTAGCGGCTCGATGTCAGCCCGCGGTTCGACTTCTGCCGGTGGTTCTGCGGGGGGTGACGGCGCTTCCGCGGAAAGGTCGTCCGGAGCTGGCTCACGGGAGGCGAGCTGGGACCGCTTTGCCTCCATCGCCTCGAGAAGGGCGGCTGCCCGCAGTTCAATCTCATCGAGATCACGCGGCTCCGACTGCTCGTGCTCAGCATGGTCAGACGCCGACAACTCGGACTCTGATTGCCCTTCCGGCTCGGTCCACACGTCCGAGTTCGCTAGTCGGGGTCGATCCCACAACGGGGAAGTAGGTTCTGAGGCGGGCGGTTTGGATTCTTCAGGAACCGCGAATGCCGGTGGTTCCGCTTCCGCTATCGGATCAACGGGTGTACCGGTAGGAGACTCCGGAGTGGACGGCTCCGGCCACGACGGGAGCTCCGGCCGCGACGCATCTTCGACCGAGGTTTCGGGCGGCGAACTGAGATCAGGCTGCGAGCCACCGAAAGTTGCCCCCTCGGGTGCTGGCGGCGCAAGCTCCGGCTCCGTTAATGGGTCCGGATTGGCCGACGTGTCAAGGTCTGGCAGCTCGTGCTGGGGCACCCCCTCAGAAGCCTGCTCTGCTGAATCCAGCCGTTGCGCGGGTTCATGCTCCCATGCGTCGTCGGCTTCTGGGAGCTCAGCACTCGGTATCTGGCCGACGTCCGGGAGTGGCGACTCGGGCACGGGCTCCGAGCCCCACTCCTCGGTAACCCACGACTCGGGAGCGAACGGAGGTGCGGGCGGGTCCGCAGGCGCGGGTGTGTCGTCGAGATGCTCAGGGGTCGATGATTCGGCTTCCGGTTCGGCCATTGCTGTCATGCCGAGATCCGCTGGGTCAGGACCCGGCTGCGCGAAGGCGGACAGCGCGGGTTCTGGTGCGGCGTCGGCTGCGGGTGCGAGTTCTGGCTGCGCTTCGGCATTCGGGGGTGGCTCAGCCGCGGGCAGTGGGCCGAAGTGGGGTAGCTTCGGCTCGGGAGCGAACGCGTCGAAGGCCAGTGGCTCGGACGCAGGCGTTGGCGCATCCGGAGCCGACTGTGCGGCCTCCAGCCACCGTTCTTGCTCCGGTTGCGACGCATACTCGGGAACGGCTGCATCGACGGTAGGAGGCGCGGATTCGGAGTCCACGAGCGCGTCGGGGCTCGGCGGGGCGGACTCGGGAAGCGGCGTTGCCAGATCTGGCTCCGGCACGACACCAAGGTCCGGTTCCGCGGTCGGTTCGGGCGCCGATTGCTCAGCGGCCGGGACTTCGGGGTCCAGCCAGGACGCCAACTCCGGCGGCGGCTTCGGTTCCCATGGTGATTCGGCGGCCGCGCCATCGTCGAGAGCCGGTGGCGCCTCCTGGTCTGTGGCGGGCGCAGACGATTCCGGCGAGCCGGGGACATCCGCCGCTTCGTCGTCGGCCGCTGATTCGGTCGGTTGGTCGGCTGGCGCCTGCTCGGGCGCTTCCTCGACCGCGCCATAGCCCGCCCACGGGTCCTCGGGTTCGGGCGCGGGCTGAAACCCCGCGCCAGCCGAGGCTGGTTCGATGGACGACGCCTCGTCGGGCGCCAGGACGTGTTTAGGATGGCTCGGTGGAGGCGCACCCGGCGCCTCCCCGACCGGCGCTACGGGCTGCTGCTCCGGTGGCGCGGCCCGGCGTGAGACCCGTACCCCGCGGTCGTAGGCCACCTGGACCCGCTTGGGTCGTGTTTCCGCTGCGGGCGCTGATTCCGCTTCATCGGTAGCTGTGGGTGCGGCAGGGGGTGGATCCTGGCCGCTGACCGGCTCCGCGGAGCCCGTCCGCCCACGCCCGTTGGCGGGCCGTTGGTCGCCCGCCTCCACCGACTCGGTATCGGCTACTGCCTGGCCTTTTTGCCGTCCACGCCCGAGGCGCACCCGCCGACGCTGACTCTCTTCAGGTAGCCAGGGCGGACGCGCCAGCGACCCACGGTCATCTTCAGCAGGCCTTTGCTTGGGCAACGTCCCCCCTTTCGGTTCCGAGGTGCATATATGCCGTTATGGTACGTAGCGTCGGGCGCGGCTTACCAATTCGAGGCTCCCACACATTCGACGGGCTCACGACGCGAATTTCCGGGTTGCTTGCCCGCCTCGACGTGAGCTTCCGCGGCCCAAGCGGCTGGTGTGACGGGCGTAGGCCGCGGGCGTTGCCGGGTGCGTTGTGGCGGAAAACACACTCAGCCGCTCGACCGTCTGGATCACGGCAACAGCACCTCCGCTACCGCGAGAAATCCGGTGTATCCATTTCCACGTCGGAGGCTTCGGGATGCCGCCGGCGGCGGGTCACCGCGAGCGCCCAGGCCACCCCCATCAACACCACGCTGCCGGCCGCCACCGAGAACACGATGATGCGCGCGCGCTGACTGGCCGGATCGACGCGCGTCCGCCCGGGAATTTGCTTTCCAGCGTTGGGGTCGGGCAGCTGGCTGGGTGCGGGAACCTCGTAGGTCAACGCCGCGACGGGGTCGATCACCCCGTACCCGGTGGCCGCATTCGGTCCGGCCCCCGGGGTGTGCGCGGTGCGTTTGATCAGGTCCATCACCTGACCGGCATTCAGTTCCGGAAACCGGGACCGGATCAGCGCTACCAGGCCGGAGACGAACGGCGCCGCGAAACTAGTCCCGTTGATCTGCGTCAACACCCCTTGAGAGTCCGGTTCGGCATTAGTCAGCCCGGCGTTATACGGGTCCAGTGATGTGATGCGTTCGCCGGGGGCGGCCACCGCAACCCAGGGCCCCCGCAGGCTGAAATTCGCCGGTTCGGCCGATGGAGTCACCGCGGCGACGGCCAACACGTAGTCGGAGAACCAGGCCGGGCTGGCGATCGTGGTCACCGAATCCCACCCTTTTTCCAATGCCAGGTTGGGGTCGGTCATGGTGTTTTGGGTGGCACATATCCCCGGCCCACTCTTTTTGTCCACGTTCCCGGCGGCAGCGACCACCACGACGTTGTGTTCGAAGGCGTTGCGAACCGCCCGGCCCAGTGCTCCGTCCTTCGTTCCGGCTCCGACCGGGGTGCACGACACCTCCGAAAGGTTGATGACCGTCGCCCCCAAATCCACTGCGCGGGTGATCGCGTAGGCCAGCGTTAGCGTGTTGCCATAACCCGGTGAGATCGCGTCGGGGTCGTCGCGTTGATTACCGCCGGAGCCCTCGATGCCAAACACGGAGCTGTTCTGCCGGATCGACAGGATGGTCGCCTCGGGGGCGACGCCGGCGAAGGAGTCGAGCGGGCTGGGTGTGGCGGCAATGATGCCCGCCACCAGGGTGCCGTGCGCGTCGCAGTCTTGCAGTCCGTCGGTGTTGGAGACGTAGTCGCCGCCGCCTTCCAATACCGGCAACCGCGGATGCCGGTTCACCCCGGTGTCGATCACCGCAACCTTTTGGCCAGCGCCGCGGGAAAACTGCCACGCGCGGGTGTAGTTGAGCATGGCCTCAGCGCTGGTTTGCACGGAAAAGTCGGTATGCGGCAACAGCCCGGTCGGGATACCGCAGATGTTCTTCAGCTCGGTGGGCTCGGGGGGCCCGACTGGTCCAGAAGGCGGCGGTCCCGGCTCCACCACCGGCGGTGCAATTGCCGACGCCGGCGGCGGCGCAACCCCCGCCACGAACGTCAGCACCGCCACCGCCGCCGCGCAGCGCTGGGCGGACCTCACCACCACGGGCCCAGTCGTTCGTAGACGCCGACGACCCATAGCGCCAGCGGGAGCAGCGCCGCGACCCCGGCATACTCCAGGTAGGACAGCAGCGTCGCCGGCCGCTGGAACCTGCCGCCGGACGCGCTCAGCCCGGCCACAGCGGCACCGACCGCGATGGCTAGCACCACGCCCACCGCGACGACCGGGATCGGTGCCAGCCCGCGTTGTGCCATCACGCAGGTGATGGCGACCAGAACGATGGCCGGCGCCGCCAGCCCGGCGCGTTCCACCCAGGTGTCCGGAACGCGGCTGTGCAAGCCCAGTACCGCCGAGCATGTCAATGCGAAGGCGAACGCCGCCCAGCGGACAACCCCGGCGTCGCGCAGAAGCACCGTATTGGCCGCGGCGACGGTCGCCGCCAGACCCGTCAACAGGGCCGAGCGGGTCAACGCCGCCGAATGCACTTTGGCCCAGACCTCTTCCGCGGTGGGGATCGCCGCGCCGGAATCGTCATCCCGGCTGGGTTTCGTCGACGGCGGCGATTCGAAAGGGTTCTCGAAGGCGTATTCATCGCGATCCCCGTCGGCATCAACGGTCGGTGTCTCGAAGCGGTCCAGGCGGGCCGTCAACCGCGAAACCATCGAACAGGCCAACGTCGCGGTCACCGCCAACGTCACGCACACCACATCGACCCGCAGGCCAAGCGCGTGGCTCAGTACCGCGACGCCGCCTAACCCGGCCAGCACCGAACTGGCCACATACGCCCAGTGCCCGGTCCCGATCACTCGGTAGTAGATGAGGTTGAGCACGAGCACCACTGCGCAGGCTGCGGCCACCCCGTAGTTGCTGAACCGGGTCAGCACTACCCAGGCGATGGCCGCGGTGATCGGGATCGCCGCCCAGCCCATCACAGCGGCGACATCGTCGAGCCCATAGGAGCGATGGGCGATAGCAGCCACCCCGGCCAGCGCCACCGCCACCACTGCGGCCACCCCGACGATCACCACGCGCTGCGCCGCGAACGCCGGGTGGACCAGACAGAACGCGAACGCCACGGTGGCCAGGTGGGTGCCGACGAACGCTATCCAGCGTGCGGACCGGGCGTCCCACGCGGCGTAAGCCGCTTTGTTTAGCCGGGCGGCGGCGTCGACGACGTCGTCGTAGAGGCTGGGCGGTGATAGCGCCCGCTGCGACGTCAACCGCAGCAACTGGCCGTTGACCACTCCGGCTTCGCGCAGGGTTTCCTCCGGCCGCACCTCGGTGCCGGTGTCGAACCGGCTGAGCACCCAGAAGGTGCGCCGCTGGTCCTTGGCTGCCGGATCCTCATCGTCGTGCGGGACGTCGCGGGATCGGACCAGCCGGGCCAAGTCCGGGACGAAGCCCGACACCGGGATGTCCAGCGGTAGCGCGATATCCAGCTGGGTGCGGCCACCGAACACCGACACCCGGATGCGTTCGGGCGCGGCCGAGATCACCCGAACCTCGTCGAGTTCGCTGAGGCCGCTCACAGGTCAGGCATCCTGGATAATTGGATTACTCCGCTTCGCATGCTGCGCGAGACCAACATCCCGCGGCCCGGCGGCATCTGGGTGGCCTTGTGTCCGAACAGCGCACCCTCCTCCTTGGACCCACTCATCACCAGCGCGTTACAGGACAGGTCTCGCAACCGCCCGATGATCTGGTCCATCATCGCCCGACCGGCGCCGCCGCTGCGGCGGGTGACGATGACCCGCAGGCCGATATCGCGGGCCTGTGGCAGGTATTCGACCAGCGGACCGAGCGGATGATTCAGCGAGCTGCCCGAGATCAGGTCGTAGTCGTCGATCATCACGAACAAATCCGGTCCCGACCACCAGGAGCGATCCTTGAGCTGCTGCTGGGTGATGTCGCTGGGTGGCAGCCGCTGCGCCAAGGATTCCGCGAGCGCCTTCATCAGCTCTGCGCACGACTGCGACGCGGTGGCGTAGCCACCCAGGTAGTCGTTGTCGACCACGCCGAGCAGGGAACGGCGGAAGTCGACCAGGATAATCTTGGCTTCCTCGGGGGTCGCGTTCTCCATCACCCCGGCGGCGATGTTGCGCAGCAGACCAGACTTGCCGCATTCGATGTCGGCGAACGCCACCAGATGCGGTTGTGCGTCGAAATCGAGGACGACCGGCTGCAGTTCCTCTTCGCTGATGCCGATCGCGATCCGCGACTTGTTGAGCATTCCCGCGTTCCGCGCCGCCCGCACGACAGCGTCCCGGTCCACGTTGTGCGGCAGCATTCGCACCCGCTGGGCTTGTCGGTTGCCGTAGTGCGTCCGGACCGCCTCGACCGAGGCCGACACCCCGGTCGGCAGATCTTCGACGTCGGAGCTGGAGTCCAGCCGCGGCAGCGCGATCAACGAATGCAGCCGCTGCGCGGTCATGCCGCGACCCGGCCGGCCGACCGGCACCAGTTCGGCGAACTTGCGACCCACGTCGCTGTCCAGCGGATCACCCAGCCGCAGCTCGATGCGGGTGCCGAGCATGTCCTTGACCGCCGCCCGGATCTCAAACCAGCGGGACGCCGAAATAACCAGGTGTACCCCGTAGGACAGGCCTTGGATCGCCAGCGCCTGCAGTGTGGGCTCCAGCATCTCGAAGTCGCTGCGGATCGAGGCCCAGCCGTCGATCACCAGAAACAGGTCGCCGAACTTGTCGCGGCTCAACGGATCCTGGGCGGCCACCTGCGGCGGCAGGGTGGCCAGCCGCGCTTTGCGCTGGCGGAAGTCCTGCATCGATTCGATGCCGAGATCACGGAACAGCAGCTCGCGAGATCGCAGCACGCCGGACACCTCGGCCACGGTGCGGCGGATGCCGTCGGCGTCCATCCGGCCGGCCACCCCGCCGACATGCGGCAGGTTGACCAGGCTGGTGAGCGTGCCGCCACCGAAGTCCAGGCAGAAGAACTGCACCTGTTCGGGGGTGTGGGTGGCGGCGGCCGACATGATCAGCGTTCGCAGCGCGGTGGACTTGCCCGATTGCGGACCGCCGACCACCGCCATATTGCCTTGGGCGCCGGACAAATCGACCATCAACACGTCGCGGCGCTGGTCGTAGGGGCGGTCGACCAGACCCATCGGCATCCACAGCCGGCCGTTGACGTTCTCCGGGGCGTCCCAGTTCGGCGCGGGCAGCAACTGGTTGACTGCGGGGCTCTCATTCAGCGGATCCAGCCACACCTCGTGGGCGGGCCGGCCGTGTCCGCGGAGCCGGGACACCACCATGTCCAGCAGCGTCGTCTTAGTCGGCGATGACGACAGCTCCGGTTGCTCGACGTCCGGTTCATCGAGTTGTGCCGGCGCGGGCGGTGGATCGTCTTTTTTCACCGGGGTGGCGGTGAACAGCTTCGGGGCCAGCGCGCCCAGCTGCTTGACCCGGCCGCCGGTCTGGGCGGCGGACCGGCGCGGCCGGACGTACTCACCGGAGACGTAGCAGGTGTTGAACCGAAGCGGTTCGGACGCATCGCACTTCAGGTACGCCGAGCCGGGGACGCTGGGCAGGTGGTACGCGTCCGGCACGCCGAGCACGCTGCGGGACTCGCCGGCGGAGAACGTCTTGAGCCCGATCCGGTAGGACAGGTGCGAATCCAGCCCGCGCAGCTTGCCTTCCTCCAGGCGCTGCGAGGCCAGCAGCAGGTGTACGTGCAGCGACCGGCCGAGCCGACCGATCATCACGAACAGTTCCGCAAAATCCGGCTTCTGCGACAGCAATTCGGAGAACTCGTCGACGATGACGAACAACGCCGGCAGCGGGTCCAGTTCGGCGCCGTTGGCCCGGGCCCGCTCGTACTCGGTGACGTTGGGAAAGTTGCCGGCCTTGCGCAGCAATTCCTGGCGTCGGTTCAGCTCACCGGCCAGGGCGTCGCGCATCCGGTCGACCAGGATCAGCTCGTCTTCCAGGTTGGTGATGATCGCCGCGACGTGCGGTACCCCGTCCAAGCCGAGGAAGGTGGCGCCACCCTTGAAGTCGACCAGCACCAGGTTCAACGCATCCGGCGAATGCGAGGTGATCATCGACAGCACCAGGGTGCGCAGGAACTCCGACTTACCCGAACCGGTTGCCCCGATACACAATCCGTGCGGACCCATCCCGGCCTCGGCGGACTCCTTGATGTCCAGCTCCAGCGGCAAGCCGTTGGGGGTGTAGCCGATCGGCACCCGGAGCCGTTCCCGCGGGGTGCGCCGCCGCCACACCTGCTCGGGCACGATCTCGGCGGCGTCCGCGATCTTCAACAGGCTCATCAGGCCCGGGTCTTCGGCGCGGGTGTCCGACTCCAGGCTGACCATGTGCGCGGCGCTGGCCAGTCGGTAGCGACCGATGCGCCGCGCGGTGGCCTCGGCCTCGGCGACGGTGATGGTGTCCGGGGTGGCGAACCGCTCCACCCCGACCGCGGTCCGCGCCCCCACGTCGTCGCCGTCGACGACCAACTGCAGGCCCCGCCGCGCGGCAAGCCCGTCGGCTGGGCCGTTGAGGTCCAGGATCGTGGCGCTGTCCAGCCCGGCGTCGGTCATCAACCGCTCATCGCCGGTGATGTAGCCGTCGTCGAGCACCACCACCAGCTGCTTGAGGCCCTGGGCGGGTTCGGCGTTGCGGGTGAACCGGCCCCGCTGGCCCAGGTCGTCGTCCAGCGACCGTTCCAGCAGCGCCAGGGTCGGAAACAGCAGCCGCATCGGGCCCATCCCGTCGCGGGCGGTGTCGTGTTGGGCGTGCGGCAGCCACTTGACCCAGCTCCAGTTCTCCCCGTCCGGGTTGGCGGTCACCACCGCGACCTGTACGTGGTCGGGCCCGTGGAATGAACACAGTTCCAACACCATGGACCGCACCAGTTGCTGGGCCAGCTTGCGGTCACCTTCGAAGGTGATGGCAGGGAATGCGCGCAGCGACACCGCGGTGGGCAGCGCGTGCACCACCGAATGGGTCTTGACGTAGCGGCGCAGCGCCACCGTGGACACCGGTTCGAGGTCCTCGGGCGGGCCGGTCTCGGGTGCCAGCAGCCGGGTCGCTAGCCGATGGGTCCCGACCCCGACGCGGACGTGGCAGAAGTCCGGATCACTGGGCCGGCGCTCCCACATGCGGCGGGTGCCGACCACGTCGGCCAGCGCCCGCGGATCCGGGTGACTCCACTCCAGCGCGGTGCGTTGCTGCTCGCCGGTGGCGTCGGACTCGTCGCGCAGGTTCGCCAGGTAGCTGAAGTAGTCCTTGCGCTCTTCGTTGAGCTCGGCGGCGGCTTTGCCCTGCCGACCGCCGCCCCCCATGAACATGCCGGCCATCGACATGATCATCATCATCGGGAACACCAGGAACATGGGGTTTTTGGTCAGGTCCCGGCCGCCGACGGTCACCATCAGCGCGATCATCCCGACGACGGCAACGATCATCACGAACGGCATCAGCTTCATCAGCAGGTTGCCCGGAATTACCCGGGGCACCTCCGGCGGCGGCTGCAGGTTGACCTCGCCGCCAGGCATCCGCGGCAGGGAGACCCGCAACCGGCGCGGAAAGGGTTCGGTACTCACCGCTGGTTTCTCCCGTGAACTCGCCGACCAATACATGCGGCATCCCCGGGTATTGTCGCAGGCAAGCAAATGCACCGGAGGAGGCCGATTGCGTTGACTCTACCGCCGTCATTGTCCGAACTTGACGCGGAATCCCAGCCGGAACTCGAGCTGAGCCGCGTCGCCTTGGTGGTGGGCGGGCTGCGGATCGACGTGGGGTTACCGCCGAACGTCAGCATCGGCAACTTCATCGACGACGTCGTCGATATCGCCAACGAGCAAATCGCCATCCGACCCGAGCTGGCCGGTATCGAGTTCGATACCACCGAGGGGAAGTGGACCCTGGCCCGGCTCGGGGCCGACGCGATCGATCCCAGCCGCTCGCTGACCGAAGCCCATGTCTACGACGGTGAGCTGCTGGTGCTCCGCGAGATCGGGCAACCGGTCAGCCCGCTGCTATTCGATGACGTCGAGGACATCGCCGAACCATCGGAAAACCCGGTGGCGGGCTGGCTGTCCCGCGATGCCCGGCTGGTCATCTGCTTCGGGGTGGGAGTGGTCGCCGCCGTCACCGCCGCGCTGCTGTTGCCCCGGCACGCCGACGCCGTCTACCTGCCCGCGACCGCGCTCGGCCTCGGGGTGCTGGGCGTGATCATCGCGTGTGTGTACGCCTACCGTTCGGCGGGGGCCCGCCGCTCGGAGTGGGTGGCCGCGGCGGCGACCCCGCTGGTCTTCGGCGGTTCGCTGTATGTGGTGCCGGACGGGTTCGGGGTCAAGGCGCTCCCGATGGCGTTCGGCCTGACCGGGCTGACGTCGCTGGTGGTGATGCTGCTGTCCGGTCGCGGGCGGGCGCTCCACACAACGGTGATCGCGCTGGCGGCGATCGGCGGGGTGGGAGCGACGGTGGAATTGTTGTGGGACCCACCCCCGCGGGCGATCGGCGCCGTGATGGCCGCCGTGTCGGTGGTCGTGGTGTACCTGTCGCCGCGGGTGACGATCCTGCTGTCGAAGTTGCCGATCCCGCGGGTGCCGACGGCGGGGGAGCCGCTCGACGACATCGAAACCCAGGGTGGCACCACCGTGGAGGGTGTCCAGGCCGTCGGCAAGCAGATCATCCCCACCGAGGAGGGCATGATCGCCCGCGTGCGCCGGGCCAATCAGTACCTGACCGGCATTCTGGTCGCGGCGGCGATCACCGCGTTTGTGGGCTGCTACCTCGCCGTCGACGTCAGTGCCGGGTTCTACTGGCAGGGTGCCGCGTTCGCGTTCGTGGTGGCGACGGTGCTGTGTTTGCGCGGCCGCAGCCATCACGATCTGGTCCAGTCGGCCACGCTGATCGGGGGCGGGCTGGCGGTCGCGCTGATGGCGATCGTCAAAACAGCGGCCTGCGTCGAGGGTTGGCAGCTGAACGCCACCCTCGCGTTGGTGGTGCTGCTGGCATTGGTGGTGGCCTGCGGGGTGATCGCCCCGCGGTTGGAGTTCTCCCCGGTGATGCGGCGTCAGGTCGAGATCCTGGAGTACGTCGCGATCGCGCTGGTGTTTCCGCTGTGCTGTTGGATCATCCGGCTGTACGCGATGTTCCGGGAACTGCGGATCTAGGCGCCTCCGGTTAGTGCTTGGGTGGGTCTACCTTCAAGCCGGCCGGGTCCGCGGCCATGCCGTCGTGGGCGACCAGCGCCGCCTCCTGGGACAGCTCCGGGCCCGGCGGCAACAGCGACAGCACCGGCCATGGCGCGAACTGGGGCAGTTCCGCATCGCTGTCCGGATTCTTCACGCCGGTGACGCCCAACGCGGCGGCGGTCGGCAAATCCTTGATGAGATAACGCAGCCCGGTGTCGGCAACATAAAACAGTCGGCCCATCGCGCGGCTGTCCACATCGCCCCCGGTGGCCTGGACGAACTCCCCGCTGCCCGGTTTGAGATACACCGAATCCAGGCCGGGACCGTTGCCGTCGGCCGTGGCCAACCGGACCGGCTGCGCTCCGCTCGGCATGGGGAGACGATGGCCGACCAGCAGCCGGGTAGTGGCCTGTGCGGCGGTGTTGGCGCGCTGCCAGGACATGCACATAACCCGTTCCGGCTCCAAGTTGACGATCTCGGGCGACACCGTCGGATAGTGGTCGACCGGCAGCTCATGCACCACCGGCACGCCGCTCACCACCGCGGGTGCGACCTCCTGAGTCCCCGCTGCCGGGATCTCGGGATTGCTGTAGCGGATGATGTCGGCGGTGGCCGCCGAGATCGGTTGCAGCCCGTCGCGCAGCACTACGTAGAGCTGTTCGCCCTTGGAGTCGACGGTCTTGATGATCGAGCCCACTCGATAGGCCGGCGGGACCGACGGGATGGTGGCGCCGACCCCGCTGATCACTACCGGACGGATCGGCCCGACCAGGGGGAACGCGTTGAGCAGGCCCGGCGAGATCGGACGCGGGAAGGTGCCTTGCAGGTGCAGTGCGTTGACGACGATCGGATCCTGCGGGTCGACCGGCGCCCGCACCCCGTTGTAGATCAGATACACCGTCTTGCCGTCGGTCGCGGCAACCATCTGGGCGGGCGCGGCGGCGCGGATGTCGTCGTTGAGCACCGGATCGTTCGCTAAGACCGTGGTCTCGATGCCGGCCATGCCGGTGCCTTTGGCGACGTCGGGGGTCTGCACCGTATCGCACACCGTCCAGGACGACTTCCCCAGATCGTCGCCGGGGCGGATGCTGGCGGGGGCCCCGATGATTCCCACCATGGGGCCGCGCGGCGTGTCATTTAGCCATTTGTCGTCGACCTGTTTGGGCGTATCGGGTTGCCCGGTGATCAACCGGGCCGACGTCACATTTAGCACCGGGTGGACACGATCGCCAATCTTCACGAATAGTGCGCCACTGGATTTGCTGAGCAGTATTTGTGCATTTCCGATATTCGGGCTCGGTTTGAAGAACGCGAGCACCCCGCACGCCCCGGTGATAAGTACCGCCATGACCACACCCACCATCAGCGACCGGATTTGGCCGCGCATCGGGTCGTGGATCATTCGAGAGTCGGCGCGGATCAATGCGTGCTCTAGGCGCCGCAGCAGGAACCGATAGCCGTTGACCTGTGCGCGCGTGGTAACTTGCGCTGGCATCACCGCTCCCATCAGCATCGGTCCCGTACCGAAGCATCGGTAGCGTACAACAGGGTCGCGGGGGTAACGGCACACAAGTTGTGACCTCCACGCAGCGAATTAGGAAGCCGACTGTGCCTGGTCGTCGTGCCGTGGAGCCTCGTCGTCGGGGCAAGAAGTTGCCGGAGCCGAGCCAACTGCGGGCGACGGCCGATATCCGCGCGCAACGATTGCTCCCGCTGGTTGACCTGCTGTTGCTGCAATTGCTGGTCGCGGTCGGGCTGGTGGCGGCCCTGGTTATCGGGTTCCCCGGCTGGCAGGGGGCCGCGGTCGGACTCGCGGTGGCGCTGCTGGTGGTATTTCGCTTGCGCGGAACGACGCTGCCACGCTTAATCGCGTTGCGGTTGGGCTTTGCGCGGGAACGGCGGAAGAGGACTCAAAAAAAAATTCCCGCCGAGCCTTTTGACGTGCCCATGGCCGAGGGGTCCCTTATCGGCTTCCGGTGGGACGGCAAAACGCTGTTATCGCTATTGAAAATTGAAGAAAACCCTCAGGCGATGACGGTCATGGAGCCGGGGGTGACGGTGTCCGGGGAAACAGTCCCGGTGCACGCCCTGGTTGATTGCCTGCAACAATTCGACATCACCCTGGATTCGATCGACGTGCTGAGCCAGGGTGCCCGCTCACACGGCCACAGCGAGGTGGCCGCCGTGTACGACGCGGTGCTGGGGCCGTTGCCGGCCATCGCCCAGCGCAGCGTGTGGATCGCCATCCGGTTCGACCCGTCGCGGTGCGCCGATGCCGTGCGCCGACGCGGCGGCGGCCGGGACGGGATTTTGCGGACCGCCACCACCGCGACCCGGCGGGTGGCCAACCGGTTAACCGAGGCTGGCTTGCGCTCCCGGGTGTTGACCGCCAGCGAGATCAGCCAGGCCACCAACCAGCTGTCCGACGGGGTGAACCTGGCCACCGTCGAGGAAACCTGGCGCAGCTGCCGGGAGGGCCGGTTCCGGTTGCGCAGCTTCGCGATCAAGCCGGCCATGCTCACCACCGCAGGACTTGGCCTGGTGTGGACCATCCCCAGCTACTCCACCACGGTGTGCCTGTCGTTGCGCCGCGGCGGCCACGACCTCACCCAGATCCGCGGGCTGGCCCGGTTCGACACCCACGGTCCCGCCCGCATCTCCTTGCGTGGCCTGACCCATCTGCGCGGTTACCAGTTCTCGGCGCTGGCGACCAGCCTGCCGGTGCCGCAGCCGCAGCGGCAAATTGAGCAGTGGGCGTTCGCGACCGGCGAGACCGAGCTGCACCAATTGGCCGTCCCGGCATCCGGATGCGGCCAGGTCATTGGCGCCGACGACCACGGCCGGGCGGTGGCGTTGCCGCTGTTTGGGCCCCAGATCAGCCGGGTCGAGATCGTCGGCACCTTGCACCTGGCCCAGCAGGCGGTGTTGCGGTCCCTGGCGCTGGGGGCGCGGGTGCTGGTGCATAGCCGGCGTCCGGGCCTGTGGCGCGACATGGTCGACGAGGTCGATGATCACGACCTGCTGTGGGTCGCCGACTTCAACCGTGGTGCCATGCAGGCGGGATCCGAGCGCAACTATTCGGTCGAGATGTTCGACGGGGTGCCCGAGCAGTCGGTGCGGGTCGGGGTGACCAGCATGCTGGTGCTTCCACCGCGGTCCGCGGTGAACCCGAACGCCGATGTCGCGTTGGAATTGCTCGATATGGACACCGACACCGTCAAAGTGAGCACCCGGGCCGGCTCCTCGGTGGTCACCATGGTCGCCACCGACGAAGAGATGCGCTACATCAAAGCGTCATTCGACGCCGAGGATTAGCACCGCATGCTCAGCGTCGGATCACTGATCGCCGGGTACCGGGTGGAGCGGGTGCTCGGGGCGGGCGGCATGGGCGCGGTCTACCTGGTGGCCAACCCGGAATTGCCCCGCCGCGAAGCGTTGAAGCTTCTCTCGACCGAGTTGTCACGAGACGAGGGCTTCCGTGCCCGGTTCGTCCGCGAAGCCGACGTCGCTGCACGGCTGGAACACCCGAATATCGTGCCCATCTATCGGCGCGGTCAAACCGACGATGGTCAGCTGTGGATCGCGATGCAGTTCGTCGACGGCTCCGACGCCGACGAGGCCCTGCGGAGCGGGAACATGAGCCCGGAGCGGGCCATTCACATCGTTGGCGAGGTTGCCAAAGCATTGGATTACGCCCACCGGCGCAACGTGATTCACCGCGATGTCAAACCGGCGAACTTTTTGTTGTCGGGTCCGAGCGGTCCCGAGGAGCGAGTGCTGTTGGGGGACTTCGGTATCGCCCGAGCATTTGATGACGCCAGTCTGACCGGCACCGGCGAGGTGATGGCTACCGTCTCCTACGCCGCACCCGAAGTCATCGCCGGCGATCCGCTGGGTCCGCGCGCGGACCAGTATTCGCTGGGCTGTGCACTCTTCCGGATGCTCACCGGCAAGGCCCCGTTCGCCACCGCCGGGGCACAGGCCGCGGTAATGATGGCCCACTTGACCAAACCCCCACCACGGGTCGGTGAGCAGGCGCCCTGGCTGCCGCCAGCGCTGGACGGTGTGATTGCCACCGCGCTGGCCAAAGACCCGGCCCAACGGTTCGGTACCTGCGCCGAGTTCGTCGCGGCCGCCCAAGCCGCGCTGCAGCCGCCCACTCCGGATGGTGAACCGACCCATCGCATGGCGTCGAGCCAATCGCCGCAGCGGCACACCCCACCGGCCTACTACGCAACACCGGGGCTGCCTACCCAACCGCACCCGCATAGCCCGCCCATCGCGCCGACCCAGCAGTACGCCCCACCGACCGTGCAACCTCGGCGGCGCCGCACCACGATCCTCGCGGCGATGGCCGGTGTCGTGGTGGTTGCCGCCGGTGCCATCACCGCGATCGCCTGGCCATCCGACAAGCCCAAACCGACCGAGGCCGCGTCCACGACCACCACCACGACAACGAGTCCGCCACCACGAGTACCCGCGACGGCGTTGCCCGGTCTCCTGCTCAGCGCCGACGAGGTCAGCAGCATTATGGGGGTGCCGTTGCAGGGCGGACCGGTCGGCGACAGCTTGGTTGACGGTCGCCAGTTCACCTCGGTGACAGATTGCGTTGGCGCATTTACCCCTGCCCAGGTCGCCACTTATGCGGGTACTAAGTGGACCGCCGTCCGCACCCAGGGCTTGGACCAATCGGCCACTCCAGATCAAGGTGGCGCGGCTGTGATCCAGGCTGTCGTCGCGCTACCTACCCCAGACGTAACCAATTACGTGTTCATGAACCAGTCGAATCAATGGCAGGACTGTGCGGACCGCCCCGTCACGTGGAGGTCCGAGGAGTGGACCCTCGGCCGGGTGAACCACGTCAACAGCAACATGGTGACCCTCACCATGACTCTACGAGGCGGCGCGCTGTCATGCGGGCGGGCACTGGCAACGCAGGAAAGCATCCTCGCCGACGTCAAAGTCTGCCACCCGGGCGAGATCATCACCCAGGCCAGCGACATCGCCGCCAGGATCGTGGCCAAGGTTCCGGAGTGAGTGAGCCCGTTGTTGCCCGTATCGGACGGGTTGCGTCCGCGCTGCTGATCGCGACGCTGGTGACGGGTTGCGTGCGCGGGGTGGACGGTACGGCCAAGCCGGCCGCGGGCCTGGTGCCGAGACCGGTGACCGGGCAAGCCATCCAGCAGGTGCTGCCCGATGCCGGGCAACTATCCCAACTGCTCGGCCAGTCGATCGTCGCGGACGACATTAGGGAACCCCCGAAATTCGGCGGGATCGACGATATGCCCAACGGCGTCTTCGCGTCCGCAAAAAATACGCCCCGCGAATGCGGCGGAGTGGTCGGGTTGTTGCAGCAAAATCCCTACCGAGGCTCGACCGTAAAGAATTTCATCGAGCATGACTTTGCCAGCGGACGGAGTGCTCGGCCGGTGAAGGTGGCGGTGGTCTACGCCGGCGTTGTCGCGCTGGCGAAGGCTGCCGATGCCGACGAGCTGTTCGGGACGTTCTCCCAACAGTGGACCGGCTGCGACGGTAAGACGATGAGCATCTTCAAGCAGGACGGCACGCTGAACCAAACCCGCAAAATCATTAGTGTGCGGGCCGCCGATTCGGTACTGGTGGCGAACTTCCAAACCACGTCGAGCGACGGCTACATGATCATGACGTCGCATGCCTTGGCCGTCCGGGTGAACTGCATTGTCGAGGTTGAGGTTGGCTTCCAAAACGAGTACCAGTCACCTGTGCTGGCCGGAACGGGTAACCCCGACACCAGCGCCCTGCAGATCGCGCACACGATGATCGACAAGGTCAGCGAATTGAGTTAACGGACCCGCGGAAAAGTACCCGATGATCCCTGCCGTGGTGCGTTAGCGTAAACACGGTCGCCCCGATGAGGGGTTTACAAGCTCAGGAGTGATCATGTCTTACCGGTCTGGCGATCAGGGCTACTATTCGGCCGAGCGCACCGGCGGCTACGGCGCCTACCAGCAGCCGTCGCCTCGGTCGGACTCGTCACCGCCGCTGCATCGCTACCTCAGCCTGGGGGTGGTAGCACTCGGCTTGGCGTCCTACCTGGTCAGCTACGCAGCCGTGCTCGATGTCGGAGATACCGGCTGGGGCGTCCGCTTTGCCGTGCTGGCCGGCCTGCTGGCTGTGTTCGGCCTGCTCCCCCGGCAGACGCCGAACGGCAAGGTGACCGCAGCGCTCGCCGCGGCCGGCTTCCTGGACGCACTGTCCGGTCTGATCACCCCTCCCGAGGCCAGCCATCCCGGCTGGGCCCTGACCGTCATCGTGGTGCTCAACGGCCTGCAGGCAGTCGCCGCCGTGGCTGCGCTGGTACTGCAGGCCGGCGTCGTCGGCCAGCGGGCCTCCCAATCCGAATACGACGCCTACGCCGACTACTACGCGCAGGCGGCCCAGTACTACGGACAGTACGCACAACAACAACCCCACACCGACGAGCTGCGTCGAGGCGGGACGGTTCAGGCGCAACAAACACACCAGGCTGCCGCACGGCAGCCGCAGCAGGCCGCCGCGTCACAAGCCGGCAGCTATGCGGAGTATGTCGGGAACTATGGCTCAGACCCGACTCATGGTCGGGCACCCGCACACCCCGACCAGCAGGCCGCACCGACCGGGCCGCAAGCCGGATTGCCGAGTTTCGGCCAGGCCCAGGCCCCCGCTCAGCAACATGGTTCCGGTGTGCATTCGGAGCACCGGCCGACCGCACCCCAGTGAACTGTGCAAACGTTCTGCGGGTGGGCGCAGGTCGCGGCTTCGTAGCTGCCAATTTTTCCGCGCGAACCCCCTACGGGAGTCTGCTAGCCTCATGTGCTAAGGCCGACCAGAGGCGCTGACTGCCAGCTGGAACGCCTCAAATCGAGACGTTTCGAGAAACGAGGGGGGCTCTTATCGGGTTGGCATATTTCGGCGCCATCCCTCTCAGCTAAACGGGAAGTGGGTTACCCCCAGCGAGGGTGGCGGCTGACAGGATCAAGCAGGCGGTTGGCCAGCCAATTGGCGACGTCAGCCGGAGGATCAGCTACGTAACGTATCTTTCCGATCGCTACAAATCATCAGTCCAGGACAAGGGAGGACGAAATGGAACACTCATCAGCCGTCGGCAACGACCATGACAATGACAGCGGACTCGCAGTCAGCGTGCCGGAGGCCTTGGCCGCGTTTAGGGTCGCACGTCAGCACGCGGAGAATGCCGACCGGATCTTCCGCAGCATCGAAGACGAGCAGCACGCAATGGCGGCAAACTGGAGCGGAAGCGCTCACGGTAGCTACATGAACGCGTCGATGAGCTACAACGATGAAGCGTCCGAGATCACCAAGGGGCTGTTCAACTTCATCACCGTCAGCGAAGAGGGCGTGCAGCAAATCCACTCGCACGACGACGCCTAAACACAGACCACATCTGATCTTAAGGAGACGAAGCAATGACAGATGAGATTCACTACGGCAAAGCGGCGTACGGGAACCTGGATGAACTGGCGAGCCACGGGGCGAAACTGGATGCTGCCACCCAGGAACTGAGCGAGGCGTTCCGTACTCTCTACGGTGTTTTCAGTGGTCAGGGTGCGGGTGCGGTCAGGCAGGTCGAGATGGCCGTTGGTCAAAACCTGCAGGACTGGATCGCCCGGCACAACCAGCAGACGCAGCAGGCGGTCGATCAGCACGACGCCATGGGGCACCAGGACGCGGCCGTGCGCGATGCCGTGTTGGGCAGCTACGGCGGCGGTCGCGGCGGGGTCTCTAGCGCGTAGTTCCCACGCTCGGCTCGCGGCCGCGGCATTGTTCGGAGTCTCACAAGACTTCAGATGATGTCGCGGCCGCTGTCGTTTGTCAGGGCACCAGGCGTTTGCACAGCCCGCTCATCGCGTGGGCGGTGGTGCGGGCCACGGTGATCGCATCGCCGCTGGACTCGTCGAACGCCTTGTACGCCGTCGATAGCGTGCCGAGGGAGTCGACGGTGGTGTGGGCCATCTCGGCGAGGGCCTGGGTGGAGCCCGGCGCAATCGCCTTGTTGAGCGCATCGGCAGCCTGATGGAACAGGTCACCGGCGTGCTGGACGGCGCCGGTGCGGTCCGGGTCGTCGCGCACCGACGGCTCCAAGATGGTGGTGCCCTGCGGGATCACCGAGAGGACATCGGCCGCCTCGTTGATGAGTTTTCCGGCCTCGTCCCAGCCGTGACAGGTTTGCCGGTCGGCTTTCGCCGTGGGCAGCGGTGCCGCCGGCGGCGGTTTTTGCGGGGTGACGGTGACGGTGGCCGGCGCGGCGGCGTCCGCGCGGTGACCTGTCAGATATCCGGTGCCGAGGCTGGCCGCCACCCCCGCCACCACGGCACCCGCCGCGGCCGCGCCAACGAGCGCCGGCCAGCGGCGCGGAATCCGATAGAGCTTTCCGGCCATCGAATGCGAACCCCCTCAGGCAGCCAGCGGTAACCCGCGGAAGCTTAGCGGATTTCCTCGGCGAGTCTGTCGACCAGGGACGTGTTGAGGTAGGCGGTGGCGGCCGGGCCGCCGGTGTTCAGCGCGGCGATGGTGGCCGGATTGTCCACGATCACCAGGGTCACGCTGGCGGCGGTGAACCATCCCGGCAGCCCGGCGAACCCGCCCGAACCCGCGGCCGGGTCGCTGCGGCACACGATGACGACATCGGTCTTGAACGCGTCGTATTCGGTTTGGGACCGGCGTTGCACGATGACATCCGCCGGGCCGCCCGGTGTGCGCTGGAAAGCGCTGTTGTAGGTGAAGCCCAAACCCTGCAGGTAGCCGGTGGGCGGGGATTCGCGCACCGCGACGGTGGTTTCGTTACCGGTGTAGTTGATGACCGTGATGCTTTTGCCGGTGAAGTTCGGGTGCTTCATCCGCACCTGGGTCAGTTGGTTGGCGGCGTCGGCGATCACCGATTTCGCCGCGTCGTCTTTGCCGAGAATCTTGCCGATCCAGGTCAGCTGCGCCTGCCAGTTCCAGGAGGCGCCCGCGTCGGCGGGCCGGGTGATGGTCGGGGCGATCGAGGCGAGCTTGGCGTAGGTGGCCTGATCCAGGTCACCGCTGTCGATGATGACGTCGGGTTTGGCGGCCGCGATCGCGGCCGGGTCCACCGCCGGCAGCACCGCGGGGTTGGTGTGCGCCAGATCCTTCTCCCACGTCGGCATCTGCCCTTGCGGGGCGGTCAGCACGACGGGCTGCACCTTCAACGACAGCACCCCGTCGGCGTCCCCCGGTCCCAGCGCCGCCACCGCGTGGGGCCGCTGGTCGAGTTTGACGGTGCCGAACGCGCCGGTGAAGGACTGCGCCTGATAGGGCGCCTCCTTCTCGCCGCGGCCCATCAACGCCACCGCCGTGACCGCGGCCGCGACCACCGCGACCACGGCCACCAGGGCGGCGATCAGCCACGTCCGGCGCCGTCGTTTCGGCGGCTGCGGCGCCCGCAGCTGGGCGGGCGGCTGCAGCCCCGGTGGCGTGAAGTGCCCGGAGGGATAGGTGATCGCGGTGCGGCCATCGGGGGGCTGCGTCGGCATCCCGCGGGTCCCCGGCGGTGGGGGCAGCGCCGACGTCGCCGACGGCGCCCCGGTGCGTCCGGTCTGTGTGGGCCAGCTGGTCGGCTCCGGTGACGCCGCACGCCGGTCCGGGGCGGGCAGTGGCTGGCCGGCCAGCGCCGCGGCCGCCGCGGCGGCCAGGGCGCGGCCGCTTTGGTAGCGGTCGGCCGGATCCTTGGCCATCGCGGTGGCGATGACCTCATCGATCGCCGGCGGCAACCACGGCGCCAGTTCGGTGGCCCGCGGCGGCGGCTGAAACACGTGGGCCATCATGACCGCGCTCATCCCGGTCAGATGGCCGTACGGGGTGCGCCCGGTCAACAGCCGAAACAGCGAACACCCCAGCGAATACAGGTCGCCGCGCGCGTCCACCCGGTGGCCTTCGATCGCCTCCGGGGCGGCATACGAGGCGGTGGCCACCAGGGACCCGGTGGCGGTCAACCCGGTGGCGTCGTCCAGGGCGCGGGCGATCCCGAAGTCCGCCAACAACACCCGCTCCTGATCGCCCGGTTGACCGGACAGCAAAAAGTTGGCGGGTTTGATGTCGCGGTGCAGCAGGTTGCGGGCGTGCGCGTAGTCCAGCGCCTTGCCGACCTCGGTGATGATGTGCACCGCCCGCTCGGCCGGCATGCCCCCGCCGTGCAGTTCGGCGTTCGCGTCGGTGCCGTCGACGAACTGCATGGCGATCCACAGCTGACCGTCGTCGGTTTCGCCGCGGTCGTGGATGGTGACGATATTGGGGTGGTTCAAGGTGGCGGCCAGGTCGGCCTCCCGGATGAACCGGGCCCGAAACTCGCTGTCTTGGGACAGCTCGGCCGACAGCACCTTGAGCGCGTCGCTGCGGGGCAGGGTGCGGTGCCGAGCCAGGTAGACGGTGCCCATACCGCCGGACCCCAGCACCCGTTCGATGGTGTAGCCGGCCAGTACCGTGCCCGGAGCCAACGTCATCGGCGCTTCCCCGACCTGCGACCGACGGCCACCAGCACCTCTCGTCCGTATCGTGCCCACATAGTTACTACCGGCGATAGAAGAATCTACCTGCCGCTTAGCAATGTACCGCCCACATTTTTGCCTGGGTGGTTAACGTCGTTGAGTCTGCGCTGATGGCGAGGTCCACTCGAACTTTGTCGCCGTAGGCGCAGAGTCACTCGCCGCAGCGGCATGGTCAAATCGTGATCGGCAGGTTCTTTTCGGCGCAGGCGGCAATCACGGCGGCGGTGACGTCGCTCTTCCGCAGGGTTTCCAGGTCCGTCACCGTCACCGACCCTTTGGCGCTGCGGTGCTGGGCGGCCACCCGGGAGTCCCGCAGCCGTTCGGCGCGTTCGATGACGTTGCGGGCGAAGCGCCCGTTTTGCATGACGTCGATGCCGTGGCTGCCGTCGGGCGCCCGGTAGCCGCGCAGCCGGGCACAGGCGGTGTTCAGCGCCGCCCGGGCGGCGGGTTCGACGACGGTGGCGCGCGGCTCGCCGTACCGGATCGCGATTTCGACCAGCTCGTCGGGGCTGTAGGACTCAAACCGCAGCTTGCGGTTGAACCGACCCGCCAAACCGGGGTTGACGGTGAGGAATTCGTCGACCTGCCGCTCATACCCGGCGCCGATGAAACAAAAGTCGAACCGGTGCACCTCGAGTGCGACGAGCAACTGGTTGACCGCTTCCATGCCGATCATGTCGGGGCGACCGTCTTGGTGGCGCTCCACCAGCGAGTAGAACTCGTCCATGAACAGGATCCGGCCCAGCGACCGGGTGATCAGCTCGTTGGTCTTGGGCCCGGAGGCGCCGATGTGTTCGCCGCAAAAGTCGGCGCGCTTGACCTCGATGATCTCCGGATGGCGCACGATGCCCAGCCCGGCGTAGATCTTGCCCAACGCCTCGGCGGTGGTGGTCTTGCCGGTGCCGGGCGGCCCGACCAGCAGCATGTGGTTGGTCTGATTGGTCACCGGCAGCCCGGCGGCCAGCCGCAGCGCCCGCACCTCGATCTGGTCCTCGAGTTCGGCCACCGCCCGCTTGACGTCGGCTAACCCCACCTGGTTGTCCAGCAGCGCCCGGCCTTCGGCCAGCAGTTCGGCGCGCCGCTCGTCGTCGTGCTCATCGCGGCGCTGCTGGCGGGACTGCTCGGTGGTCACATCCCATTTGTCGGTGCGGCTGTTGATGGTTTCTTCGTCGGTGACCACCAGGCGCACCGCGGGGTCGGCCAGCGCCTGCTTGGCCGGTTCGATGAGCGCGCCGTTGATGGTGGCCTTCGACAACCAGATCTCGGCCCGATCCTCCTCGCCGAGCTGGCGATGCGCCATGCCCCGCACGTACGCCAGATCGGCGGCGATCAACGGGAAATCGTTGGGATCGATCGCGGTGACGGCGGCATCCGCCACCCGACGCGCCTCGCGCGGCAACGCGTGGCGGTCCGTGCGAACCTCCACGCGCTGCACCCACTCCAACGCGACCCGCGGTTGCCCCAGATGGGCTGCGGCGTGCGCGGCCAACGCATCGGTGGCGGCGGTGACCGCCGCCATGATGATGGCTTGCGGTGGCAGCACCGTCGCGGCGATCGCGATCACGTCCGGCCAGCGCTGGGTGACGAACATCAGATAGGCCCGCAGGTATTGCTGCCATTGGTGGTTTTCCCAGGTGTCCAGCAGCGACGCATCCGCCAGCAGCGTCCCGGCCGCCGCGTACTGGCTGTCGTCGACCAGGGCGCTGGCCAGCGCCAGCCCGGCGTGCGACGCCTCGGTCACCGAGATGGACAGGTACGGCCCGGCTTTGATCGCCGCCGACAGGTGCACCCCGAGCCGGTTGGTCTCCCGGTGCAGCCGGGAACCGTATGCGTAGAGCTGCTGCAGGGTGGTGAGGGCGTCGTCGCCGGCGGCGATGCGGCCCAGCCACGCGTCGGCCATCGACGGGTCAATCTCGGTGGCCTCCGCGAACCGGGCCCGGGCGGCGGCCACGTTGGCGTGGTCGGTGTCCAACAACGCCATCGCGTCGTCGAATCGCTTGCGGGCGGCGACGGTGCTGGTGGCGCTGCTGGTCATCAGCGGACCTACTCCACCGGTTCGAGTTCGACGATCCGGGGCGGCGTCAGCGGCGTGATCGGCTCGGCCGACACGTAGCGGTTCTCGGCGCGGAACAACTCGATCTGCACCGGGTACACCCGGCCGCCGGCCGTGACGTCCACGGTGCCCGGACCGGTTTGGCTGATCAGCACGTCGGCGGGGGCGCGGCCCGGCGCGCCGGGCTCGCCGATGGTGATCACCGTGTTCGGCCGCGGCGCGGGGGCCAGACTGCCGTCGGTCACGCTGACGGTGGTGCCGGCGACCGGGCGAACGCGGTCACTGACCACCAGGTCCGGCATCCGAACGCTGGCCCAGCGCCGCGGGTCCCGGGTGTGCACCGTAAGCCGGTCGCCGATCGCGACCAGGCGGATCAGGATCCGTTTGGCCACCGCGTCGTCGGCGGCGAGGTGCACCCGGGTGGGCTCGCCCGGGTCGTCCAGCGGCAGCAGCAGCCGGTTGCCGGCGCCGGACTTCCCGAGCAGCACCCCCGACGGTCCGACCGGCACCGGCAGCGGACCGCTCAGCACGCCGCGACCGACCCCACCCAGCGCCGGCCGCGGACCGCACAGGTGGCCCGCGATCGCCGCCGGCTGTTGGCCCGGCAACGTGTGCAGCAGCACGCTGGGCGGGCTGACCGGCGGCTGCGCGGTCTGCACGGTCACCGTCGCGGTCACGGTGCCGTCGCCGAACACGGTGACGTTCTGGACGATTCCGTCGGCCCGCAACGTCCAGGCTTGCGCCAGCTTCGCCGCGGTGATGTCGTCGGCACGATACCGGTAGGTGGTCAACCAGCCGGTGTCGCCGCGCACCGACCCCCACCGCCGCCGCGCGGCCCCGTCCAGCGCCGCGCTGCCCAGCCGTCGGTCCATCTCGACGATGTCGGTGGCGGTCGCGACCTTGGCGCGGATCCCCTGCCGGCGCAGGGCCGCGCCGATCCGTTGCGCCGCGGCCAGCGCGGCGGTCCCCACCGAGGCGCGCCACCGCAACGCCTCGACGTTGTCCAGCGCCGCGACCCGCACCACAAGCCAGGTCGCCCGGCGCCCGGCATACGGTGGGGTGCCGATCAACGTGTCGTACACCCGGGCGTAGTCGCCGGTGCTGCGGCGCCGGGCCCCGACACTGACCACACTGATCGAATCGATTGCCAACCCCAGGCTTTGGTGCAGCAGCGGCAGCAGGTCGGCGATATCGAGGGTGTTGTCGGTGTGGGTGGCCGTCGACCCGGTGAACAGGGTCGCCGCATGCGGCTTGCCCAACACCTGCACGGCCACCGCCGCGACACCGTCCTGGAATCGCACCCCGCCGCCGGCCCGGTCGTTGGCCACCGTCAGAGGTGCCCGCAACACGATCGGTTGCGCGCGCCGCAGCCACCGCAGCAGCCACGCCCACGGTTGGGCGCCGCGCCAGCGGACCGCGCCGACTGCCACGCCGATCACCAAACCCGCTGCGGCACCGGTGTATCCGCCCACACCCCAGCAGGCCAGCCCGGTGGCCAGGACACCGAGGATGATCACCAGTCGGACGGTCATCGGGCCCGCCGGATCCGGGCGATCAGCGCCGCGCCCAGCACCCCGGCCGCCACCACGCCGGCGAACACCAGCGCGACGGTGCGGGCCCGGTGATCCGGTGGCGGCGGTGGGGCGGCCGGGGTGATGATCCTGTTCTGCGCGCCCGGGGGCAGGCGCGGACCGGTGGGCACATCGAAGGTCAGCGCCGCCACCGGGTCCACCACCCCGTAGCCCACCTGGTTGTCGACGCCGCGGGGCGGATTGTGCGCGGTCGCCACGATCCGGGTGATCACCTGGTGCGCCGACAGGTCGGGGAATTTCGCGCGCACCAGCGCGGCCACCCCGCTGACGTAGGCGGCCGAGAAACTCGTCCCCCAAAACGGCATGGTTTTGTCGCCGGGCCGGATCGGTGGGTAGGCGTTGACCGGGCCACCGGTCTGCGGGGACAGCCCGATGATCCCGACACCGGGGGCCGCGGCGGCCACCCACGGCCCGGCCAGGCTCTTGCCGATCGGGGCACCGGCGTTGTCGACCGCACCGACCGACAGCACATAGTCGGCGAACCAGGACGGCGACGACACCGTCTTGACCTGGTGCCAGTCCCGCGGATCGGACGGATCCAGCGGGTCGAAGGACGGGTTCTGCGCGCACTCGTCTTCGCCGTCATTGCCGGCCGCGGCGACGACCACCGCGTCCTTGACGATGGCGGCATACCAGACGGCGGCGCCGATCACCCCCTGATCCAGCGGATCGGCGACCGGCACACACGAGGTGACGCTGACGTTGATCACCTTGGCGCCCAGGTTGGCCGCATGCACGATGGCGCTGCCGAGGGTGGCGACGGTGCCCGCCTTTTTGCGGGCCTGGGTGTCGCCGGGGCCGGGATTGACCAACTCGTAGGCCCGGGAGGACTGCCGGATGGAGATCAGCACCGCGTGCGGCGCCACCCCGGCGACGCCGTCGGGCGCATCGGTCGGCGGTGGCGGCACCTCGGGATCCTCGGGCTGGCCGGGCCTCGGATCGCCGGGGGCGTTGGCGGGTTCGTCGGGTGGCGGCTCCGGCGGTGGCGGCGGGGCCGGGGGTGGTGGCGCGGTTTCGGTGATCGTGACCGGGGACGGCGGCGGTGGCGGCGCCGGCGGTGGGGGTGGCCCGGCCGGGGGTGGCGGTCCCGAGCCGGTCCGCGCGCCGGGCGGTGGCGGAAACGCCGGGCCGGGCGGCATCGGCGCCGGCATGGCGCTGCCCTGCGGCGCGGCGCCGATCACCGAGGCCACCACGGTGCCGTGGGCGTCGCAGTCGGTCAATCCGTCGCCGCCCATGATGTAGTCGCCGCCGGGCACCACCGGCAGCCGCGGACTCGGTTGGACACCGGTGTCGATCACCGCGACCGGCACCCCGGTGCCGGTCGAGTACTGCCAGGCGTGCCGAACGTTGAGCATGGTGAACCCCGGTGCGGTGATCGCCACATTCGGGTCGGCCACGGTGATGGTCTGGGCGCAGATGTTGCTTTGCCGCATCGGCTGCTCCGGGCCGGGTGTGCCGTCGCCGGGCACCCGTCCCGGATCCACCCCGGGCGGCGGAACCGACTGCGCCACCGCAAGGTTGGTTAGCGCGGCAACCACCAGCATCGTCGCCGCCAGTGCCGAGGTCCGGCGCGCCGGGCTGGTCATCGCATCCGCACCCAGGCGAACAACCCGCCGATCCACGCGGCCAGCGGCAGCGCGGCGATGATGGCCGCCAGTTCGATCCATTCGGCGGCCATCCGCACCAGCGGGGTGAACTTGGTGATCGGCACCAGCAGCCCCGCGGCCAGTCCCGCGCCGGCAAACCCGGCCAGGACCACCGCTGCCCACACCACCGGCTGCGCGGACTCGGGTGGCTGGTGCACCACGAACTTGACCACCGCCACGCACACCGCCGCCGCGGCCCCGCACACCAGGGCCACGGCCTGGCGTTTGTCGGCGTAGGCGCGGCCGCGGCTGATGAAGATGACCACGAACAGCGCGACCAGCACCGCGGCGGCCACGCTGTGGCGTCGGCCCGGCATCAGGGTCGCCCACGCCGCGGCGGGCAGCGCCACCGCGGCGCCCACGCAGATGCCGGTCAGCACGTTGTTGGCGCGCTGCGCCGCGGCGGCGATGCGGCGCCCGCGCGGCGTGGTGTCCGGGTCGGCGGTGTCGTCGGCGACCGACACCGGCTCCACCGTGTCGGCGGGCAGGCCGTCGCTGCGCCGGAACAGGTCCCGCCCGGTGACCGACCCGAAGTGCGGCGGTCGAATCCGGGCGCACCACAACGCGATGTTCGGTGCCATGGTCAGCAACACCAGCAGCGCGATCAGCGTGCCCATGCCCAACCATTGGGCCGGGACCGGTCGCCACATCCGGGCCGCGGCGACCGCGCCGCCCAGGGCACACAGCGTGACGACCGCGGCGGCGGCGTGGACCAGCCGCCCGGTCAGCGCGGCGACCCCGCAGGCCAGCACCGCCACCGTCAGCGCCGCGATGAACACGTGCGGTGACCCCAGTGCGCCGGGCGCCGCGGCACCGAGGCTGACCGCGAGCAACGGGATTGCCAGCCAGGCGAATCCGCCGAGCATGTCGGTGCGGTGCGGCCACCAGCGCCACACCGCTGCGGCCGCGCCGACGGTCAACAGCCCGGCCGCGCCGGTGACGATGCTGGCCAGCGGGGTGTCGGCGGCGGTGCGGTGGCGCAGCGCCAGCCCCAGCAGCGCCGCCGCGGCCATGGCGAGGATCGCCGCCGCGGTGTGGGCGGCGGTCGCGGCGGTGACGGGTTCACACAGTTGCTTGCCGATCCGGGCCAGCCCGGTGGACAGCGACTCGTATTGGGGTTCGAACGATTCCCCGTCGACGGCGGGCGCCAGCACCAGGGTGTCGCCGTCTTCGACGCCCAGATCATCGAGGGTCTTGGTGACGTCGAGTCGCACCCCGTTGGCCTTGTGCAGTTCGTAGCCGATATCGGCGTCCAACCCACCCAACCCGCGCCGGGTGAGCTCGTCGTTGAGCAACTCGACGATGTTGTCGATGAACGTCTCCACCGGCACCGACGCCGGGTACACCTGCGAGACCAGGTGCTGCCCGCAGACCACCGCGACCGCGCAGCGTGCCGGAAACGCAACTTTCGTCATCTCGGCCGTTCGGCGTCCGGGATGTACTTGTCCGCGACGGCGGCGGTGATTTCGAAGAGCCGCAGCCGGCTTTTCCGCCGCAGTTCGTGCCGGGTGTCGATGATCCCGCCCTTGGCCAAATGCGGATCGTAGGGCATGAATTCCACGCTGGCACCGGACTGGGCGAAGCGTTCGGTCAGGTAATCGCGCGCGTCGGGATCGTATTTGTTGCGGCTGTCGTTCAGAATGACCATGCTGCGGGACACCAATTCGTGGTGCCCCATCGACCGCAGCAAATCGATCGAGCGGGTCACCGGCAGCGAGGTGTCGGCGGTCAGCCCGGACACGAACACCAGGATGTCGCAGGCGTCGAACACCGCCTTCATCACCGGGTGCTCCAGATCGTCGGAGGTGTCGACGACGATGATGGTGTGGGTGCGACGCAGCCGGGACAGCACCCCGCTGAACATCGACGGCACCAGCGGGCGGGGTTGATCCGAGGCTCGGTTGCCGGCCAACACATCAAGACCGATACCGTTCTGCCCCAGGTGCTCTCGGATGTCGGCATAGCCCTGCACGTCGGTGTCGTTGAGTACCGCCGCGTAATCGCCGGGCGGGGTCTCGTCGATGCGGCCGGCCAACGTGCCGAACCCCGGCGCGGCGTCGACGGCCACCACGTTCTCCGGGCGGCATTCCCGAAACACCGCGCCGATACACGCCGTCAACGTCGTCTTACCGACCCCGCCCTTACCGGAGACCACCGCGATGACGAACTGTTTGCGGATATGGCGGCGGATCCGCTCCTGCAGTTCCCGGTAATGGCGTTCGGCCGGCGATTCCCCGAAATTCACACCATGAAACGTGGTGAGATAGGCGACCCGGCGCCATCCCGAACCAGGCGGAATTTTGCGGGGCGCCACCAAATCCGAGATGCGCAGCGTATCGGACACCGAATCGTGCGGCACCCGCGGGGTCGGAGCTGATTTCGGGCCGCGCGGGCCTCGGTCCGTCGAATCCATTGCCTTCTTCTGTCGATCTGCCAGCGTGCCGTTACTAACCTTCAGACTCATGTGGACCGAACCCTTTGCTCACACAACTTTTCGGTAGGAAAACCATTTGTCGTTCGCGGGCAGCCGCCGCAGCAGCTGGTTGACCGCGCCGCCGATGTGACGTGACGTCCCCGGCGCGAGGATCATCCAGTTCTTGCCGGCCGACCGGACATGTTCGGCGACCACCCGCCCGGCCGGGGTGTCCATGATGGTGACCACGGTGTGTTCCACCTGGGCACGGGTGGGCCGGCCGGTTTCCAGCCCGGATTGAATCGCCACGATCGCGGCCTGCGCCGACCGCTGCGGATCGCTGGCCAGCATCAGCAGCTGCAGCTGGTCACCGTCGAGTCGCTGGGCGGTCAGAAACGCCCGCAGGCTCTCGCGGCTAGTCACGGTGGCCGCCAACGCATCCGCGTCGACGATGACCGGCCGCAGCGGTGCCGGTGGCAGCCTGCCGCACAACCGCTGGAGCTGGGTGTCGATCACGGTGTCGGCGGTGTCTTCGGCGGCGGCGGTGCCCGCCCCACCGATGCGGACCAGGTCGTCGGAGCGTTCCATCACCACCCACCAGCGGGCGAATCGGGCCAGCAACACCCGTGCGGGTGGATTCTCGCCCAGCAGCCGCAGCTGGATGAGCAGGGCGATATCGCGGCGGGCGATGACGGTCAGCCACTCCACCACGGTGGGGTCCACCACCCCGGCGTCGTCGATCACACCGGCGCTGTGCAACGCGGCGCAGACCGGATGCGCCAGCGCGAGCGGTTTGGTTTCCACGCTGGGCAGGATGGGACGCAGCGCCAGCTCGGGGGCCAGCGCCTCAATGCCGGAGAGCACCTGCAGTGCCCAGAGGCCGTCGACGGTGGTCGTCAGCACGTTGTCCCGCAATGCCCCCGCGGGGGGTAGGGCGTGCGCCTCAGGTCGGCGCGGGCGGCGCCGTTAGCCGAAGATGCCGTTGAAGCTGTGGGCGCTCATCAGGTCGGTGGCTTGCGCCGAGTCGACGGCGTAATCCAGGGCCTTGCTGTGTAAGCCGACGGCGTCGCCGAGCTCCGCCAATCCCTTCAGCATCAGCGTTGCCCCGTCGCGCAACGCGTTAGCGCCTTCGCCGGTGAACGGCTCCAGCCGGTTGATCAGGCTCACGATCTGATCGTGGTGGTCGAGCAGCTGCGCTGAGTTCCCGGCGAAACCGACGGACACCGCACCGATATGACCATAGTTGTAGGTGATGTCAGCAGCACCCATGGTCGTCGCTCCTCACAAAACAATTGTCGCGGTGGTTAAGTCGCGATGCTGCCGAGCACGTTCTCGAACGAGTGCCCCGCATCGATCACTTGCTGGTCCCAGAAGCTCAACGTCACGCCCATCGCGTGGGCCATCTGTTGACCGCCGTTAATCACGTCCCGAAGACCTTGATTGATCCGCTCCGCCGTCAGCTGCGATTTGACGGCGGCGTCACCGGAAAACGATCCGGCGGCAACGACATCCTCGTGGCTGTTGAGCGTATTCATGGCAACGGCCTGCGCCTCGGTCATGATGTTGGTTAGCGTCTGCTGCGCCTCCGCCAGCAGCTCCGGGGGTACCCGTGGCGGCATTGGATTCTCCTTAGATATACGGAATCCCTGAATCGGAATGCGCTTGAGTGTAGACGCGTATCTGCCGCTGTCACTTCACCTTTGCACAGGCAATCGATTGACAGTTACCCCAGCCGTCACGGCGTTAACTCCCGCCCGTCCCGCGGTCGTCTCAGGCCCGCCCGGCGCGGTCAGCCCGCGGCGCCGAGCAGATCCAGCATGGCGTAACTGGCGACCTTCGTCCCGAACGGAATCGCCGCGAGATCCACCACGTAGTCCGGGCTGTGCGGCGAATACGGGAACAGTTTCCCGGTCGCGGCGGCCTGAGCGTAGACCCCCGGATCGGCGACCCCGACAAACAAATATGCCAACGGCACATCGCTATGCGGGCCCTTGAGCAGATGACAGTCCTCCGAGCCGCCCAGCGGGGGTAGCTCGGTCACGACGTTGCCCGTGCCGATCGCCCCACCCAGCGCCGACGCCACCCGATCGGTGAGGTCTGCGTCGTTGACCAGGGGAGTGGACCCGCCGCGCATGGTGATCACCGGCAACCGGTCCTCGGGCATGCCGTAGCTGCGGGCGATGCCCTCGCTGATGGTCTTGATCCCCGCGAGCAGCTGCTCGCGGACATGCGGCTGAAACCAGCGCAGGTTGACCTTCAGCAGCGCCTGATCGGGGATGACGTTGTAGCTGGAGCCGGCCTGGATCGCTCCGACGGTGAGCACCGCGGTGTCGTTCGGGGCGATGCTGCGGCTGACGATGCTTTGGAACTCGACGACGGCCAGCGCGGCCATCAGCACCGGGTCCTTGGCCAGTTGTGGCATCGACCCGTGGCCGCCGACGCCGTGGAACACGATGTCGAGCTGGTCGGTGCCGGCCATCCGTTCCCCGCCGACGGCGGCCAGCATGCCCACCGGCACCGGGGCGGTGTGCATGGCCAGGAAGTGGTCGGGTTTGGGAATGAAGTCATAGAGTCCGTCGTCGACCATGGCCCGCGCGCCGGCGATCAGCTCCTCGGCGGGCTGACCGATCAGCACCGCGGTGCCCGACCAGGAATCGGTCGCTTGCGCCAGCACCTTGGCCATCCCCAGCATCCAGGTGGCGTGGGCGTCGTGGCCGCACACGTGCGCGGTCGGCGTCTCGGTGCCGTCATCGCGGGTGACACGTTTGGTGCTGGCGTAGTCCAGGCCGGTGGCCTCCGCCACGGCCAGCGCATCCATATCCGCGCGGTACATCACGGTGGCGCCGGGACCGTTCTCCAGGATCGCCGCCACGCCGGTGCCGCCGATGCCGGTGGTCACCGTGAACCCCAGGTCGGTCAGCGCCTGCGCGACGATGCGGGCGGTGCGGACCTCGGTGAACCCCAATTCGGGGTTGCGGTGAATGTCCTTGAACACCTCGATCAGGCGGGGAGTGTCGGAATCAACAAGTGCGGCAACGCGGTCTTGCTGCTCAGGCATGGGCAGACTCCCTTCGTAGCGCCGAGATCGACGTTTGCGGGCGAAAGTTCGAGACGGCGCCTCGGAAACGTCGATCTCGGTGCATCCGGGGTCCTCACGGCCGGCCCTCCATCAGCTGGTGCGCCCGCTCGAACAGCCGCAGGGTGGCCCGGTGCAGGTGCTCACCGACCTCCTTGGGGGCTTTGCCGGCGCAGGCGCGCGCCCAGGTGCCCTCCAACACGATGCCGAGTTTGAAGCAGGCCAACACCGTGTACCAGGTGACGTGGCTGAGGTCGCGGCGGGTGTTGGCGGCGTAACGCTCGATCAGGTCGTCGGGGCCGGCCACCCCGTCGCTTTCCAGGAAGGGGTGCTCGAGCACGCTGGACCCGTCCCGGCCACGCCAGGTGGCCAGCAGCCAACCCAGGTCCAGCAGCGGGTCGCCGATCGTGCACATCTCCCAATCGACGATGGCCACCACCTCGGGCCCGGTGGGGGAGAACATCACATTGGCGGCGTGGTAGTCGCCGTGCATGATGCCCGGGGTCCACGACGTCGGTTGGCCGCGCCGCAGCCAGGCCGCGACCTCCGCCACGCCCGGGATGTCGGGTCCGGGGTAGTTGTCGAGTTCGGAATAGGATTCCAACTCCGAAAGCCAGCGCGGCACTTGGCGTTCCAAAAATCCGTCCGGCTTCCCGAAATCACCGAGCCCCACCGCGACGTGGTCGACGGCGCCGAGTTTGGCCAGCGCGTCGGCCATCGACAGCCCCATCTGGTAGCGCACCGCGGGATCGCCGGCGTGCAGCGGCGGCAGCCCCTGGCCGGCGTTGAACCCGTCGATCGGCTCCATCAGGTAGAAGACCGCGTCGCCGAGCACCGTCGGGTCCTCGCAGCGGGCGATGAGCCGCGGATGCGGCACCTCGGTGCCGGCGAGGGCGGCCAACACCTGCGTTTCCCGCAGGATCACCGTGTTGGAGCGGGGCCGCAGGTGCCGCGGCCCACGCCGCAGCACGTAGGACCGGCCCGATCGGGTGAACCGCAGCATGATGTTCTGGGTGCCGCCGGACAGCTCGGTGACGTCTTCCAGCGGGCCTTCGCCGAGGCCCTGCGTCGACATCCACGCCGCGATAGCTTCCGGGTCCACCCCTGAGAACTTACCGTGGAGCGATGACCCCACCCGTGATGCTGCGACCGTTCAAGGCGTTGCAGGCGATCATGCCGAAGCTGGCGGCGCTGCTGCAGCAGTCGTGACCGCGCTGCTCTTGACCGCCGATACCCATGTGCCGCGGCGCGCCCGCGATCTGCCGGCGCCGCTGTGGGACGCGGTGGCGCGGGCCGATGTCGTCCTGCATGCCGGGGACTGGGTCGACGTCGGCCTGCTCGACGCGCTGGAGGCCAGGGCGGCGCGGCTGATCGCCTGCTGGGGCAACAACGACGGCGCGCAGATCCGGGCGCGGCTGCCCGAACGGGCGGACGCGACGCTGGGCGGGCTGCGCTTCACCGTCGTGCACGAGACCGGGGCGGCGGCCGGCCGCGAAGCGCGGATGGCGCGGCGCTACCCGGACACCGACGTGCTGGTGTTCGGCCACAGCCACATTCCGTGGGACAGCACGGCCGCGACCGGTCTGCGGCTGCTCAACCCCGGGTCGCCGACCGACCGTCGCCGCCAGCCGCACTGCACCTTTATGACGGCGGCGGTGCGCGACGGCGCGTTAACCGATGTCGTCCTGCACCGGCTGGATTGACCTGGGGTTTCGCCGTGCTCCGGGGTGGGTAGGCCACCGACTGACGGGAGGTGGACGCATGACTGAGCCAGACCCCGCGGTGCCCGCCGAACCACCGGAGCCCGCCAGGCCGGCCGAGCCGCCGGAACGGCTGGCGCCCGAGGAAACCCCCGAACGGCTCACCCCGGCCGAACCGCCCGAGGAGTAGAGCCACCGCAGACGATTCGAACGGAGGGTGCTATGCGCGCCGAAGAAGGCGACGAATCGATCAACGATTACGCCGACGAAGCAGAAAAAGCCAAGAGCAACGTCGCTCCGGAGGCGTCGTGGTGGCACAAGCTGTGGCGGTCGCTGACGTTTTGGCGCGGCCGCTAACGCAGCACCGTTCACAGCGGGCGCATAGGGGCGGCACAGTATCGGCCCATGCCCATGCCCATGCCCATACTGAAAGTCATGGTTGAACCCCACACACCGGCGGAACGTGTGGTGATGCGTCGCGCCGACGGCAACCCGATCAATGTGCTGGTGGTCGACGACGAGAACGTGCTGGCCGAGATGGTGTCGATGGCGCTGCGCTACGAGGGCTGGAACGTCACCGCCGCCGGGGACGGGGCCGCGGCGATCGCGGCCGCCGGCACCGCGCGCCCCGACGTGGTCGTGTTGGACGTGATGCTGCCGGATATGAGCGGGCTCGACGTGCTGCGCAAACTGCGCACCCAAAACCCGCAGCTGCCGGTGCTGTTCCTCACCGCCAAGGACTCGGTCGAAGACCGGATCGCCGGGCTGACCGCCGGCGGCGACGACTACGTCACCAAACCGTTCAGCCTTGAAGAAGTGGTGCTGCGGCTGCGGGCGCTGCTGCGACGCACCGGGGTGACGACCGCCGACAGCGGCGCCCAGATCGTCGTCGGGGATCTGGTGCTCGACGAGGACAGCCACGAGGTGACCCGGGCCGGTGAGCCGATCTCGTTGACCTCCACCGAGTTCGAGTTGCTGCGGTTCTTGATGCACAACGCCAAGCGGGTGCTTTCCAAGGCGCAGATCCTGGACCGGGTGTGGAGCTACGACTTCGGCGGCCGATCCAACATCGTCGAGCTGTACATCTCCTACCTGCGTAAAAAGATCGACAACGGTCGCGAACCGATGATCCACACCCTGCGCGGCGCCGGCTATGTCCTCAAACCCGCCCGGTAGCGGGCGGCGGGTCTGGTCGCTGCGGGCCCGGCTGCTGGTCGGCCAGATCGTGCTGCTGGTCGCCGTGTGCGTCGGGATCGGGGCGGTGACCGAACTGGCCCTGCACCAATACCTGGTGGGCCAACTCGACCACGAGCTGCACAAGGCCGCACACCGCTCGGCCGACCTCTACGGCGTGCCACCCCCGCCACCCCCGCCGCCGCCGTGGCGGCACCACCATCACCCGGTGCACCGGCCCGGTCCGGGGCCGATGTTCCTGGACGCGCCCGGTCAGCCGCTCGGCATCGTCGCGGCCGTCGTGGACGACGGCGTCACCGTCGACGCCGGCTATCTGACCGGCCAAGGCGAGCGCGGCGCGTTGACCGACACCGCCAAGGCGCAGCTGAGCGCGCTGGCCGGCAGCCGCCGGCCGGTGACGCTGGACGTCGACGGTCTGGGCCGCTACCGGGTGGTCGCCGCGCATGCGCGGCGCGGCGGCGACGTCATCGTCACCGGGTTGCCGATGACCAAGGTCGACGACACCATGATCCGGGTCCTGCTGATCTTCGCGGTCGTCACCGCGGTCGTGGTGGCCGCCGCGATCACCGTCGGCATGCTGCTCATCCGGCGCGCGCTGGCGCCGCTGACCCGGGTGGCCCAGACCGCCGGTGAGGTGGTCAACCTGCCGCTGGACCGCGGGGAGGTGACGCTGCCGGTGCGGGTGCCCGAACCCGACGCCAACCCCTACACCGAGGTGGGCCGGCTCGGGTCGGCGGTGAACCGGATGCTCGACCACATCGCGACCGCCTTGTCGACACGGCAGGCCAGCGAAACCCGGGTGCGCCAGTTCGTCGCCGACGCCAGCCACGAACTGCGCACCCCGTTGGCGGCGATCCGCGGCTACACCGAACTGGCCCAACGCATGCGGGACGACTCCGACGCGGTGACCCACGCCATGAGCCGGGTGGCCTCCGAGACCGAGCGGATGACCCACCTGGTGGAGGATCTGCTGCTGTTGGCGCGGCTGGACTCCGGTCGTCCGCTGCAACGCGAACCGGTGGACCTGTCCCGGCTGGCGGTGGACGCGGTCTCCGATGCGCACATCGCCGGCCCGGATCACCAGTGGAAGCTCGACCTGCCCGCCGAGCCGGTGATCGTCGCCGGCGACGAAGCCCGGCTGCACCAGGTGCTGACCAACCTGCTGGCCAATGCCCGCGTGCACACCGGCCCGGGCACCGTGGTGACCACCCAATTGGCCACCGAACCCACCCACGCCGTGCTGCAGGTGATCGACAACGGTCCGGGCATCCCCGAACAGCTGCAGCCCGAAGTGTTCGAGCGGTTCGCGCGCGGCGACACCTCCCGGTCCCGCAAGGGCGGCAGCACCGGGCTGGGCTTGGCGATCGTGGCGGCGGTGATCAAAGCGCACCACGGCACCATCGAGGTGCACAGCACGCCGGGCCACACCGAATTCACCGTGCGGCTGCCGCTCACAGCCGGCGCATAGCAGCCGCCCACCGTGCGCCCACCACGGCCGGTGAGGATCGAGGGGTGACGATCACCGCGCCCCGGCAACTGGCGGCGCGCGCGGAGGAATCGCGGCGCCCCCGCGGCGCGGTGATCGTCCTGCTCGCCGGCACCGCGCTGCTGTACCTGTGGCGGCTGTCGGCCAGCGGCTGGGCCAACAGCTTCTACGCCGCCGCCGCCCAGGCCGGCGCCCAAAACCCGGTCGCGTTCCTGTTCGGGTCCAGCGACGCCGCCAACGCGATCACGGTGGACAAGACCCCGGCCGCGCTGTGGGTGATGGCCGCCTCGGTGCGGCTGTTCGGGCTTAACTCGTGGAGCCTGCTGGCCCCGCAGGCGCTGGAGGGGGTCGCGGCGGTCGGCGTGCTGTACGCCGCGGTGCGCCGGGTCGCCGGCGCTCCGGCGGCGCTGCTGGCCGGGGCGGTGCTGGCGCTGACCCCGGTGGCCGCGTTGATGTTCCGCTACAACAATCCCGACGCGCTGCTGGTGCTGCTGTTGGTGGTGGCGGCCTACTGCGTGCAGCGCTCCCTGGACAACGGCGCCAGCGCGTGGTGGCTGCCGGCGGCCGGCGCGGCGGTCGGGTTCGCGTTCTTGGCCAAGATGCTGCAGGCCTTCCTGGTGCTGCCGGTGTTCGCGGTGGTCTATCTGGTCGCCGCGCACCCGCCGCTGCGCACCCGGCTGCGCCGGCTGGCGGGTGCGACGCTGACCCTGCTGGCCTGCGCCGGCTGGTATCTGCTGCTGGTCGAGCTGTGGCCGGCGTCGTCGCGGCCCTATATCGGTGGATCGCAACACAATTCGATCCTGGAACTCACCCTCGGCTACAACGGGCTGGGCCGGTTGACCGGTGATGAGACCGGCGGATTGGGCAACACCAACTTCGATGTGGGCGCCGGGCGGCTGTTCGGGCCGGCCATGGGCGGCCAGATCGGTTGGCTGCTGCCGGCTGCGGTGATCACGATCGCCGCCGGGCTGTGGCTCACCCGCCGCGCGCCGCGCACCGACCCGACGCGGGCCGCGCTGCTGTTGTGGGGCGGCTGGCTGATCGTCACCGGTGCGGTGTTCAGCTACGCCAACGGGATCGTGCACTCCTATTACACGGTGGCGTTGGCGCCGGCGATCGCGGCCGGTGCCGCGCTCGGTGTCGAGCTGCTGTGGCGGCACCGGCGTGACGCGCGGGCCGCGGGCACGCTGGCGGTCGTGGTGATGGTCACCGCGGGCTGGGGTTACGTGCTACTGGACCGGACCGCGTCGTGGCTGCCGTGGCTGCGGGTCGCCGTCGTGGTCGTCGGCGTAACCGTCGGGCTGCTGCTGGTCGCCGCCGGCCGGCTGCCGGTCGCCGCGGCACGGGTGTCGGCCGCGGCGGCGGTGCTGGCGTCGCTGGCCGGCCCGGTCGCCTACACGCTGGCGACGGTGGCGGCCCCGCATGGGGGCGCGGTGCCGTCCGCCGGACCCCGGGTGCAGCGCTGGCATGGCCCGCCACCCGGCCCGATCGACGGCCCGCCCGGTCCGCCGTTCGCGCTGCTGGCCGCGCCCACACCCGGCCCCGCCCTGACCGCGGCGCTGCGCGCCGACGCCGCGCGCTACACCTGGGTGGCCGCCGCGATCGGGTCGAACACCGCGGCCGGCTACCAGTTGGCCAGCGGCGCACCGGTGATGGCCGTCGGCGGCTACAACGGCACCGACCCGGCGCCGACCCTGACCCAGTTCCAGGACTACGTCGCGCAGCACCGCATCCACTACTTCATCGGCGGCGCCACGGTGGGACCGATGCACGGAACGCCCAGCGGCAGCGACGACGCCAACCGCATCGCGGGGTGGGTGGCGGCGACCTACCCGGCGCGCACCCTCGACGGGGTCACCATCTATGACCTGTCCCCCGGATTCACAGCGGGCGCCTAGCAAGCGCCAATTCGCGCCCCACGCCCGGCGGCCAGCATCGAGGTATGACCAGCTTCGCCCCGACCTCCGACACCGCGAACTTCGGCATCCGCCCCAACGCGGCCCTGAGCGCCGCGCAGCGCGGCGTCCCCGTGCTCGACGTGGTGGTTCCGGTGTACAACGAGCAAGCCGCCCTGGCCGATTCGGTGCGGCGACTGCACCGCTATCTGTCCGAGCAGCTGCCGTTGACCTTCCGGATCACCATCGCCGACAACGCCAGTACCGACGCCACCCCGGTGATCGCCGACGCGTTGGCGGACCGGTTCGCCGAGGTGCGTACGGTCCGGCTGGAGCAAAAGGGCCGCGGCCGCGCCCTGCACGCGGTGTGGTCGGCCTCCGACGCCCCGGTGCTGGCCTACATGGACGTCGACCTGTCCACCGATCTGGCCGCGCTGGCGCCGCTGGTGGCGCCGCTGATTTCCGGGCATTCGGACTTGGCGATCGGCACCCGGCTGGGCCGCGGATCGCGGGTGGTGCGCGGAATGAAGCGGGAGGTGATCTCGCGCTGCTACAACCTGATCCTGCGCTCGACGCTGGCGGCGCGGTTCAGCGACGCCCAGTGCGGATTCAAGGCGATCCGCTCGGATGTCGCGCAGCGGCTGCTGCCCCATGTGCACGACACCGGCTGGTTCTTCGACACCGAACTGCTGGTGTTGGCCGAGCGCAGCGGACTACGCATCCACGAGGTGCCGGTGGACTGGATCGATGATCCGGACAGCCGCGTCGACATCGTCGCCACCGCGCTGGCCGACCTCAAGGGCATCGCCCGGCTGCTCAAAGGTTTTGCCAGCGGCCAGATCCCGGTGCAGGCGATCGGTGCCCAGTTCGGCAACCGTGCGGGCGCGCCGCGATCGCTGCTGAGCCAAAGCGTGCACTTCGCCACCATCGGCGTCTGCAGCACGCTGGCCTACCTGGCGTTGTTTTTGCTGCTGCACCCGCTGGGCGCCCAGTGCGCCAACCTGATCGCGCTGTTGGCCACCGCGGTCGGCAACACCGCCGCCAACCGGCGGTTCACCTTCGGGGTGCGCGGCCGCGCCGGTGCGGGCCGCCATCAGCTGCAGGGCCTGGTGGTGTTCGGCATCGGCCTGGCGTTGACCAGTGGTGCGCTGGCCGTGCTGCACGGCGTCACCGACCCGTCCCGCGCGGTGGAGTTGGCCGTGCTGGTGTTCGCCAACCTGGCGGCCACCGTGTTGAGATTCGTGCTGCTGCGCGGCTGGGTGTTCCACCCGCGACGCACCGGGGTGCACACCGTGGAGGTCGGGAAATGACGTTGATGGCGCAGGCGGCACCGAAGACGATAACGGTCCCCGCCGCCGACCTGCCGCGACCGCGCTGGGTGCGACCAGCACTGTGGGTGCTGTTGGCCGTGACGGCCGTGCTGTACCTGTGGGGGCTGGGCGCGGCCGGGTACGCCAACGAGTTCTACGCCGCCGCCGTGCAGGCCGGCACCCAAAGCTGGAAGGCGCTGCTGTTCGGTTCGCTGGATCCCGGCAACGCGATCACCGTCGACAAACCGCCGGCGGCGATGTGGGTGATGGGCCTGTCGGGTCGGCTGTTCGGCTTCAGCACCTGGTCGATGCTGGCGCCGCAGGCGCTGATGGGCGTCGGCGCGGTGGCGCTGCTGTCCGCCGCGGTGCGCCGCACCAGCGGCGCGGCCGCCGGTCTGCTGGCCGGGGCGGTGTTGGCGCTGACCCCGGTGGCGGCGTTGATGTTTCGGTTCAACAACCCCGACGCGCTGCTGGTGCTGCTGCTGGTTGCGGCCGGCTACTGCGTGATCCGCGCGCTGGACGGATCCCCGTACCGGTGGGTGGCGCTGGCCGGCGTCGCGCTGGGCTTCGCCTTCTTGACCAAATTGCTGCAGGCCTTGCTGGTGGCCCCGGCGCTGGCGCTGGTGGTGTTGGTGGCGCTGCCGGGCAGTGGCTGGCTGCGGCTGCGCACCCTGCTGGTCGGCGCGACCACCATGACGCTCTCGGCGGGCTGGTATCTGGCCCTGGTCAGCCTGTGGCCCACCGGTTCGCGTCCTTATATCGGTGGCTCCACCGACAACAGCCTGCTGCAGCTGGCCCTGGGCTACAACGGGGTGGGCCGGGTGTTCGGCGGCGACGGCAACCCGGTGCGCGGCTCCGGCGGCGGGCCGGGCGGTGGTCCCGGCGGGTCGCCGATGTTCGGCGGCGGTCCGGGGATTGGCCGGATGTTCGGGGCGTCCATGGGCACCGAGATTTCCTGGCTGCTGCCGGCGGCGCTGATCGGGCTGATCGCCGGGCTGTGGTTGCTGCGCACCGCGGCCCGCACCGACCGGACCCGGGCCGGCCTGCTGCTGTGGGGCGGATGGCTGGTGGTCACCGCGACGGTGTTCAGCTTCATGCGCGGCATCATGCACCCGTACTACACGGTGGCGCTGGCCCCCGCGGTCGCCGCGGTGGTGGCGATCGGCACCCGGGAACTTTGGCTGCGCCGCCGGTCGGCCCCGGCGCGGCTGGCGCTGGCCGGCATGCTGGCGAGCACCGGGGTGTGGAACTTCGCGCTGCTGGACCGCACCCCGCAGTGGCTGCCCTGGCTGCGCTGGGTGCTGCTGATCGCGGCGGTGCTGCTGGCCGTGCTGCTGGCGGTCCGCGGGTATCGGCTGGGACGCTACCGTGTCGCGGTGGCGGTGGCCGGGCTGCTGGTCGGGTTGGCCGGCAGCGCCGCCTACACCGTCGACACCGTCGCCGGCAGCCACGCCGGCGGGATCCCGATCTCCGGTCCCGCCCGGTCCGAGCACGGGCCGCGCCCGCCGGGACCCCCGCCCGGGGCGGGCGCCGACAACCAGGCGCTGCAGGCATTGGTGCGCGCCACCGACAACCGGTGGGCCGCCGCCACCATCGGCTCGCACACCGCCAGCAGCCTCGAGCTGAACACCGGCACGTCGGTCATGGCGATCGGCGGTTTCAGCGGCGGCGACAACTCGCCCACCCTGGCCCAATTCCAGCGGTACGTCGCCGATCGTCAGGTCCGGTACTTCGTCGACGATGATGGCCCCGGCGGTCCGGGCGGTCCGGGCCACCACCGCCGCCACGGCGACGACAACGGGGCGGCCGCCCAGATCACCGCGTGGGTCAAGGCCCACTTCACCGCGCGGCGGGTGGGAGACGCCACCGTCTACGACCTGGCCGGCTAGGCCGCGCTGGGGCCGCCGCGAGCGTGCGCGGTTGTACGGCCATCCGGTCGAAACCTGGCATTCTGCGCACGTTCGCCGGCAATATGGGCGGGCCCCCGAAGTCCCGCTGACCGCTGTGGGTTTGAGATTGCGGCGAGGGCTGCGATCCACCGGCGATCGCAACCCGGGGCGCATCTCAACGACCTCAGTCGACGTCGATGATGACCTTGCCGACCGCCTTGCGGTCGGCGACGTAGCGCAGCGCGGCCCCGGCGTCGGACAGCGGGAACCGGGCCCCGATATACGGGGTGACCCGGCCCTCGGCGAACAGCTGCGCAAGCTCGGCCAGATCGCGGTCGTTTTCCGCCGGATGGTCGGTGGCAAACGTGCGGATTTCCATGCCCTGCACGGTGACGCCCTTGAGCATCACCAGATTCAGCGGGATCGCGGGGATCGACCCGGCGGCGTAGCCGAGCGTGACGAAGCGCCCGCCGCGGGCCAGGCTGCGCAGCGCCGGCTCGGCGTAGGCACCGCCGACCGGGTCCAGCACCGCCTGCGCGCCGTCGCCGGTGATCTCGCGGATGCGGGTCTTGAGGTCCTCGCGGTCGTAGTCGATGACAGCCTCCGCACCGCGTTCGGTGCACACCGCCAGCTTCTCCGGGCTGGACGCAGCGGCCAGCACCCGCGCACCCAGCGCCACGCCCAGATCGACAGCGGCCAGGCCCACACCGCCGGCGGCGCCCAACACCACCACCCAATCGCCCTGCGTCACTTGGGCGACCGAGCGCAGCGCGTGATAGGCGGTGCGGTAGGTGACCCCGAACCCGGCCGCGGCGGCGTAGTCGATGCCGTCGGGTATCGCGCTCACCGACGCGGCGGGCAGCAGCGCCTGCTCGGCGAACGCGCCCACGAACGAGGTGCCGACCACCCGGTCACCCGGAGAGAACGCCGCCCCGTCGCCGGCCGCGATCACGTCGCCGGCCAACTCGCTGCCGGGCGTGAACGGCGGCGGGATCTTCAGCTGGTACTTGCCGTCGATCAACAGCACGTCGGGGAAGTTGACCGCCGCGGCGCGCACCCGCACCACCATCGTGCCCGGTTCGGGCGTCGGGTCTGGAAGCTCTTGCAGCACCAGGTCTTCCGGTGGTCCGTACTGTTGGCACACGATCGCGCGCATCAGGCTCCCAGTCCTCGTAGACAGAAAGCCACCAGATGGTCGACATCGGCTCGCTTCGGCTGGGCGGTCCCGCCCAGGTAGCGGCGCATGGTGGCCAGCGTGCAGGTGAAAACGGTGTCCGCGTCCCGGCCCGGGTCGGCGCCGCCGAGCGCTGCCACCGGCCCGGTGAGCAGGTCGCGCAGTGGCGCCAGGATCGCGTCGTCGGAGACCCCGGCGGCGGTCAGCTGCGTGCTGGCGGCCCGGCTCAGGCTCAACAGGTGCGGATCGGACACCTGCGCCACCGTACCGCGGATCCACCGGGCCACCTTCCCGGCCGGGGTGGGCTCCTTGGCCAGCTGATGCTGCAGATAGGAGACGACGATCGCGACGCCGCGTTCCATCACCGCCTGGAACAATTCCTCCTTGCCGGAAAAGTAGCGGTAGAACGCCTTGTTCGACGAGCCGGCCTCGGCGACGATGTCGGCCACCCGTGGCTCGTCGGGCGCGACCCGTTCCAGCACTGTCACCGCGGCCGCCAGGATGCGCTCCACTTCGGCGGTGGCCTGCTGTTGACGCTGATCGAGTGCCCGGTGGACGGCCGCGTCGACGCGGGTCGTCACGGCAGCGCTGGGACGCGGTCGACCAGATCGCCGTACTTGGCCCGGGCGGCCTCGATGCGGTTGTCCAGGAATTCGCTGGGCCACTCCGGGTCCTCGGCGTCGTAGTCCTTGAGCAGCAGCCGGGCCAGATTCACTTTGTGCGCCTCGGTGGGCCCGTCGGCCAGGCCCAACGCGACGCCGCCGAGCAGCACATTGGTCAGCGGCAACTGTTCGGTCAGGCCCATCGCGCCGTGCACCTGGATGGCCCGCAGCCCGATCGACTTGAGCACCTGCGACGCCAGGATCTTGCACACCCCGATCTCGGCGCGGGCCGCCTTCTCATCACCGGTGTCGATCAGCCATGCCGCGTGCAGCACCGTCAGCCGGAACGGGATCAGCTCGGCGTAGGAGTCGGCGATGAACGCCTGCACCAACTGTTTGTCGGCCAGCGAACTGCCCTGGGTGAACCGGCTTTTGGCGCGCCGGGCCATCATGTCGATGGCGCGCTGGGCCACCCCGATCGAGCGCATGGCGTGATGCAGCCGACCGCCGGCCAGCCGGCTCTGCAGGATCAGGAAGCCCTGGCCGGGCTCGCCGAGGATCGCGTCGGCGGGCACTCGCACGTTGTCGTAGTGCACCAGCGAATGCCCGGCCTCGTGCGGATGCGACCCCACCAGGTGGTGGGTGGCCTCGATGACCAAACCCGGGGTGCCGGCCGGGATCAGGAACGTCGAGGCGCCCCGGTGCACCGGGACTTCGGGGTCGGTGATGGCCACCACGATGAAAAATGACGCCACCGAGGCGTTGGAGGAGAAGTACTTTCGCCCGGTGATCACCCACTCGTCGCCGTCGCGGACCGCCTTCGTGGTGAACACCCGCGGGTCGGCGCCGCCCTGCGGTTCGGTCATCGAGAAGCAGGAGAAGATCTCCCCCGACAACAGCCCGGCCAGGTAGCTGTCCTTCTGCTCCTGCGTGCCGAACCGGGCCAGGATCTCGGCGTTGCCGGTGTCGGGCGCCTGGGTGCCGAACACGATCGGCGCCCAGCTCGACCGGCCCAAAATCTCGTTGATCAACGTCAGCTTGACCGCGCCGAAACCCTGCCCGCCCAGCTCGGGACCCAGGTGCGGGGCCCACAGCCCCTGCTCGCGCACCCGGTCCTTGAGCGGATCGACGATCCGGCGGCGCTGCTCGTCGAGCGGCAGGTACTCGCAGCCGGGAAACAGCACCTCCAGCGGTTCCACCTCGTCGCGGACGAACGCCCGGATCCAGGCCAGTTTGGCCTCGAACTCCGGTTCGGTGGAGAAATCCCATGCCATGTGTGCTCCTCTCAGGGAATGCCGCCGTCGGCCCGCACGATCGAGCCGGTGGTGAAGCTGGACGCGTCGGACATCAAGAACAGTGCGGCGCCGACGATTTCGGCGGGGTCACCGGCGCGCTGCAGGGCGTGCTGGCCGAACGGGTTCACGTCGGTCGGGAAGTTCCACGCCTTGGAAATATCGGTGAGGAACGGGCCGGGCATCAGCGTGTTGACCCGCACCCGCGGGCCGAACGCCTGCGCCAGCGCCTCGGTCATCGCGTTGAGTCCCGCCTTGGACGCCGCGTACGGGATGAACGACGGGTGGGGGCGCAGCGAGCCGTGGGTGGACACGTTGACGATCGATCCCCGCCCAGCGGCCACCATCCGCTCACCGATCAGCGCCGACAGCCGAAACGGGCCCTTGAGGTTGAGGTTGACCACCGCATCGAACAGCTGCTCGGTGACGTCGGTCTGCTTGTCGTACACCGGGGACATGCCGGCGTTGTTGACCAACACGTCGACCCGGCCGAACCGCTGATAGACCGCCTCCACCAGGCCGTCGAGCTGGTCCCAGCGCCCGACGTGCACCGCGTACGGCAGTGCGGCGCGGCCGGTTTCGGTTTCGATCTCGGCCGCGGTGGCCTGGCAGGCGTCGAGCTTGCGACTGGCGATCACCACGTCGGCGCCGCAGCGGGCGGCGGCCAGCGCCATCTCCCGACCCAAACCGCGGCTGCCGCCGGTGACCAGCACCACCCGATCGGTCAGGTCGAACAACGTATCGGCATAGCCCATCTCAGCGTCCCTTCGCCGGCAGCGACCGGGCCAACTCGGCGGCGCGGGCGATGAGCTGCGGAATCATCGGCCCCATCGCGGCCGCGACCGCAGGGTCAACCTTATTGCTGGTCACCGACGCCGCATAGGTCTTTTCCAGCACGATGCCCAGTTTCCAGTTCGCCAGCACCAGGTAGTAGTCGATGTTCTGCGTCGACAGCCCGCTGATCTGCTCGTAGTGCGCCAACAGTTCGCTGCGGGTCGGCATCCCGGTCAGATCCGCGTAAAAGCCGTTGGTGCGCGGGTTTTCCCCGTCATAGCCCAGCAGCGCCCACCCGACGTCGAGCAGCGGATCACCGATCGTGGTCATCTCCCAGTCGACGATCGCCACCAGCCGCGCCGGCGCGCCGTGCGCGTACATCACGTTGGCGAACTGGTAGTCGCCGTGCATGATGCCCGGGGTGTAGTGCTCGGGCCGGTTGCGGCGCAGCCAGTCCGCGGCCTCATCCAGGCCCGGCAACTCCCGCACCCGATAGGTGTCCAGGAACGCCAGCCACCGGTCGACTTGGCGTTCATGGAAGCCGTCCGGACGGCCGAACCCTTCCAGGCCCCGGGCCCGCCAGTCCACCCGGCCCAGCTTGGCGGCGCCGCCGACCAACTCGAACGCCAGCCCGCGCCGGGCCGCCACGTCGGTGTCGAACGGCGCCGGCCACGACGCGCCGGTGGAGTTCCACCCGGGCACCTCGGCCATTACGTAAAACGGCGATCCCAGCAGCTCGTCGGTGTCGTCGGCGGCGATCAACGCCGCGTGCGGCACGTCGGTGCCCGACAACGCGCGCACCAGCCGGATCTCGCGGCGCAGCCCGTCCAGCCGGGCGGCGTCGGCGCGGGCGCCGGGCATCCGTAGCACCATCGACTCCCCGCCGCGCCGCACCCGGTACAGCGCGTTCTGCGAGCCGCCGGTCAGCGGCTCCAGCACCGGCAGTTCGCCGTCGCCGGGCGCCCCGTTGGCGTCGAGCCAACGCCCCAGTGCCGCGGCATCCAGCCGGGCCCCGTCCGCAACCTCCACCATCCGCACTCCTCACTCTCGATAAGGAGAATAGCATTCTCCATGCGTAGCCGGGGTGCTGCCGGCCGCCGGCGGAGGCCATAAGGTGACACGATGCAGTTGCTTTTGGTCCGCCACGCGTTGCCGCTGCGCAGCGCGCACGGTGAAGGCTCCGATCCCGAGCTGTCCGACGTCGGCGTCGAGCAGGCGCAGCGCCTCCCGCCGGCGTTGGCGCGGTTCCCGGTCACCCGGGTGGTCAGCAGCCCGCAACGCCGCGCCATCCAGACCGCCGAACCCCTCGCCGCGGACCGCGGCCTGACCATCGACGTCGACGAGCGGTTCGCCGAGTACGACCGGAACCTGCACGCCTACGTCCCGATCGAACAGATCCGCGACGAGCAGCCGGAGGCCTGGGCGCGGATGGCGGCCGGTCACCTGCCCGCCGGGGTGGACGAAACCGCGTTCTGCGCTCGGGTCAACGCCGCGGTCGCCGACGTCGTCGCCGCCGCGGATCCCGACGACACCGTGGCGGTGTTCAGCCACGGCGGCGTGATCAACGTCGTGCTGCACCAGATCCTGGGGACCACGCGGCTGCTGTCGTTTCCGATCGACTACGTGTCGGTGACCCGGCTGCTGTATTCCCGCTCCGGCCAGGCCACCGTGGTGACCACCAACGGCACCGAACACGTGTGGGACCTGCTGCCACGCAACCAGCGCCTGCTCGGTGATGAGACGGCTGGTAGACAAGTCCAGTGACCTCCTCTGCACCGGGCCGGCTCGCCGGACTCGATTTGGCCGCCCTGGATCGGCATCTGCACGCGGTCGGGGTGGCGCGATCCGGTGAGTTGCGCGCCGAGCTGATCGCCGGCGGCCGCTCCAACCTGACCTTCCTGGCCGCCGACGACGCGTCGCAGTGGGTGTTGCGCCGCCCACCGCTGGCCGGACTGACCCCGTCGGCGCACGACATGGCCCGCGAATACACCGTGGTCGCCGCGCTCGCCGACACCGCGGTTCCGGTGGCGCCGGCGGTCACCATGGTCAACGACGACACGGTGCTGGGCGCCCCGTTTCAGATGGTGGAGTACGTGGCCGGTCGGGTGGTGCGTAGCCGGCGCGAACTGGAGGCGCTGGGCGACGCGGCCGCCGTCGAATCCTGCGTCGACGGTTTGGTGCAGGTGTTGGCCGACCTGCATGCGGTGGACCCCGAGGCCGTCGGGCTGGGCGACTTCGGCAAGCCCGCCGGTTACCTGGAACGGCAGGTGCGGCGCTGGGGGTCGCAATGGGATCTGGTGCGGCTGCCCGACGACCCGCGCGACACCGATCTGCGCCGGCTGCATGCGGCGCTGGCCGAGGCCGTGCCGCCACAGAGCCGGTCCTCGATCGTGCACGGCGATTACCGCATCGACAACACCATCCTCGACGCGGCGGACCCGGGCCGGGTGCGGGCGGTGGTGGACTGGGAGATGTCGACACTGGGCGACCCGCTGTCGGACGCGGCGCTGATGTGCGTGTACCGCGACCCGTCGCTGGACCTGATCATCGACGAGCAGGCGGCCTGGACGTCGCCGCTGCTGCCGCCGGCCGACGAACTGGCGCACCGCTATTCGCTGGCCTCCGACCAGCCGCTGGCGCACTGGAACTTCTATATGGGGCTGGCCTACTTCAAGCTCGCCGTGATCGCCGCCGGCATCGATTTCCGCCGCCGCCAAGCCGGCAACGGGGGCGCGGAGGAGGCCAGCTCGGACCGGGTGGGGGAGACGGTGGCGCCGCTGATCGCCCGTGGGCTCAGCGCCCTGTCCGGCTCCTAGCCGTTATCGGCGGGCGGAGAGTTTCTTCGCGGCCCGGCGCAGCTGGTAGATGCGTGCGGTGCCGACCAGCACGGTGATCAGGCCACCGCCCACCGCCGCCAGCAGGATGGCCACCCCCAGCGGCAGGGTCCAATGCCAGCCCAGGAACGTGAACGGCGCCGAATCCGGGTTTTGCGTGATGAAGATCAACAGCACGATCAGGATCAGGAAGCCCAGGATCAGCGAACTCCACAGGCCCGCGGCGCGGGTATACGGGACCGCTGGTGGGGATGGCGGCGGCGCGGCAGCGGCGTCGGGCTCGGGGTGAGGGTCGGGTGCGGGATCGCTGCTCATGATGCCATCCTTACCGCTTCCCGCGGAGAAATAAACCAGATCGCCGCGGACACGCCGACCAGACCGGCACAAGCCGGCCAGGCGGCCACGCTGGGCAGGACCAACCCCGTCGCTTACGGTAAACGAGTGAGTCCAGCCTCCTCCGATCCGACGCCGAGCACCTGGCCGGCGATTTTGACCTGGCGGGCCCCCGACGTCGCCCGGATGGAGTCGGTGCGGGTGCAGTTGTCCGGTAACCGGATCAAGGCCTGGGGGCGAATCGTCGCCGCGGCCACCGGCCCGCACCCGGCGTTTAGCGCCTACTACGACCTGCAGACCGACGAATCCGGCGCCGCCAAACGGCTCGGGTTGTCCGTCACCACCGCCGAGCGGGAACGCCAACTGTCCATTGCCCGCGACGAGGAGAACATGTGGCTGGTGACCGACACCCGCGGGGAATCCCGGGCCGGCTACGACGGTGCGCTGGACATCGACATGGTGTGGAGCCCGTTTTTCAACGCGCTGCCGATCCGCCGCGCCGGCCTGCATGAGCGGGCGGGGGCGGTGACCCTGCCCACCATTTACCTCAGCCTGCCCGACATGGCCATCACCGCGGCCATGGTCAGTTACAGCAGCGCCGCCGGGGGCGGAAAGATCAAGCTGCGCTCGCCGGTCTCCGACACCACCGTCACCGTCGACCCCGACGGTTTCATCGTGGACTATCCAGGACTGGCAGAGCGGATCTGATCACCCCGCCGGCCCGGCCCGCGGCGGCGAGCTCCTGGCGCCAGTTGTCCGCGCCGATCACGACGGTGATGATCTCGTGCCGCGGAAAGCTCTCGTATCGGATGCGCGCGGCATGGCCGGCCTCCACCAGCTCGGCCACCGAGCCGGCCTGGGTCAGTGACTCCCGCGCGTGGCTGAGCAGTTCTAAGGCCCGATCCAACGCGGGCAGCAGCTGCCCGGTGTTGGCCTCGCACATGGCGCGCACCAGATCCGGTGCGGTGCCGGCCACCCGGGTGCCGTCCCGGAACGAGCCGGCGGCCAGCGCGAACGCCAGCGGAACGTCGCCGGCGGTGACGGCCAGGGCCTCGGCGAGCAGGTGCGGTAAGTGGGAGATGGCGGCCGCGGCGGCATCGTGCTCATCGGATCGGGCCGGCACCACCACCGCCCCGCAGTCCAGCGCCAGCGCCGACACCGTCGACCACACGGTGGGGTCGACGTGGTCGTCCACGCTGAGCACCCACGGTGCGCCGGTAAACAATTTGGCGTTGCCGGCCGCCCACCCCGACTGCGCAGTGCCGGCCATCGGGTGTCCGCCGACGAACCGCGCCCGCAGGTCGGCCGCGCTGACCTCGTCGAGCACCGCGCTTTTGACGCTGGTGACATCGGTCAGCGCACAGTCGGGCGCCGACCGTCGGATATGGGTGAGCAGGATCGGCAGCGCCGGCACCGGAACCGCCAGCACGATCAGCGCGCCGGTCGCGGCGGCCCGCGCCAGGGCGTCATCGAGGTCGACGGTGGCGTCGAAACCGTCGGCGGTGGCGGCCTGCACCCCCTCCACCGAGCGGTTGTAGCCGAAGACTTCCCGGCCGGCCGCGGCGGCCGCGCGCAGCACCGAGCCGCCGATCAAACCCAACCCCAGCACGCACACCGGTGTCTTTGCCACCCCTCCAGGTTGGCACAGCCCGCGTCGGGCCGGGCGTCCGCGGTGCGCCGAGATGCCGACGATCGGCTGGTCAACGACGTAGTGGGCGACTAGCGTAGGCGCCCATGGGAACACAGCAAACCTCGGCGCAGGGCCGGTCCGCGGATATCCCGGACGGTTTCGGGGTGGCTGTGGTGCGTGAAGACGGCCGGTGGCGGTGTACGCCGATGCGGCCCAAGGCGCTGACGAGTCTGGCCGCCGCCGAGACCGAGCTGCGCGAATTACGCAGTGCTGGCGCTGTTTTCGGCTTGCTCGACATCGACGACGAGTTTTTCGTCATTCTGCGTCCGGCGCCCGCGGGAACCCGGCTGCTGTTGTCGGACGCCACCGCCGCACTGGACTACGACATCGCCGCGGAAGCGTTGGAGAACCTGGACGCCGAGATCGACCCGGAGGATCTGGAGGACGCCGACCCGTTCGAGGAAGGCGATCTCGGGTTGCTCGCCGATATCGGACTGCCCGAAGCGGTGCTCGGCGTGATCCTCGACGAAAGCGACCTGTATCCGGACGAGCAGCTGGGCCGGATCGCCCGGGAGATGGGCTTCGCCGAGGAGTTGTCGGCGGTGCTCGACCGCCTCGGTCGGTGAGCCGCGCCGACGACGATGCAGAGCGCGCAGCGCGATGAGGAGGAGCGGCGCGCGGTGACCGACGACGACCTGGTCCGCGCCGCGTTGGCGGCGGCGGCCACCGCGGACCCGCGCGATGTGCCGGTGGGGGCGGTGGTGGTCGGCGCCGACGGGACCATCCTGGCCCGCGCCGCCAACGCCCGTGAGGCGCTCGGCGACCCCACCGCGCACGCCGAGATTCTGGCGATGCGGGCGGCGGCGGCGGTGCTGGGCGACGGGTGGCGGCTGACCGGCGCCACCCTGGCCGTCACCGTGGAGCCGTGCACGATGTGCGCGGGTGCGCTGGTGATGGCGCGGGTCGCGCGGCTGGTGTTCGGTGCCTTCGAACCCAAGACCGGGGCGGTCGGTTCGCTGTGGGATGTGGTCCGCGACCGCCGGCTCACCCACCGGCCGGAGGTGCGCGGCGGCGTGTTGGCCGACGAGTGCGCCGCACCGCTGGAGGAGTTCTTCGCCCGGCAGCGATTGGGATGACGCGCCCTCGGTTCGGTAGGCTGTGCGGCGGTGGCGTGTCCGAGCGGCCTAAGGAGCACGCCTCGAAAGCGTGTGACGGGTAACCCCCGTCCGAGGGTTCAAATCCCTCCGCCACCGCCAAACTTGCCCGCTGCGGGCGTCGAGATCGACGCAACCGTGCGTTGCACTCGCGAATTTGCGCGCTGCCGTCGATCTCGGTGACCCGAGCAGGTCCTATGCGGCGGCTTCCGCCGCGTCGGCCGGCTCCTCGGCGCTGCGCGGCACCAGGTACAGGTGGGTCAGCGCCGCCACCACCCCGCCGACCAGGGGCGCCACGATAAACAGCCACAGCTGGGCCAGCGCGTCCCCGCCGACCAGGATCGCCGGGCCCAAACTGCGGGCCGGGTTGACCCCGGTACCGGTGAGCGGGATGCCGAGCAGGTGCACCGCGCCCAGCGCCAGCCCGATCGCCAGCGCGGCCGCCGTCGCGTTCCCGATCCGCGAGGTCACCGACAACACGACCAGCACGAAGATGAAGGTCAGCACCGCTTCGGCGGCGAAGGCGCCGGCCCACCCGATGCCGACCTGGGAGTTCTCGCCCCAGCCGTCGGTGCCCAGCCCGGTGCGGCCGGCCGCGTACTGCGAGCTGGAATGGAAGATGCCGTACAGGGCGGCGGCCCCGAGAATGCCGCCGACGAACTGGGCGACCCAGTAGCCCAGCCCCTCCACGATCGACATCCGCCCGCTACTGACGAACCCGATAGTGACCGCCGGGTTGATGTGCGCGCCCGAGATCGGGCCCAGCGCATAGGCCAGGATCAGCATGACCAGGCCGAACGCCAGCGCGGTGGCCACCACGCCGGCCGCGACGCTGCAGCCGGCGGCGCCGTCGATGAGCAGGCCACGGCCCCAGTCGCCAAACGACAACGTCGCGACGCCGACCCCGACGAAAACCAGGATCGCGGTGCCGAGGCACTCGGCGAATAGTTTGCGAGCATCCATGTCGACCTCCGTGCTAGGAGCGGTCAGTGCTGCTTTTCATGGTTGGTCGATCCGGCAGCTTGCACAGCACATTTGTGGAATCGTTATGAGGCCGACGCGGCGGGGAAATACAACGTTGCGCGAGACGAACGTTGGCACCGCGCGCGGACAGGGGAGTGATTGATGAAGCTGATGACGCCGACGGATTCGATCTTCCTGCTGGCCGAAACCCGCGAGCACCCCATGCATGTGGGGGGGTTGATGCTGTTCGAGCCGCCGCCGGGCGCCGGCCCGGAATTCGTCGGCGAGATCTACCACTCGATGATCACCCACCAGGACTTTCAACCCACGTTCCGGCAACGACCGGCAACGGTGCTGGGTGGGATCGCCAACGTGGGGTGGTCCTACGACGACGACATCGACGTCGACTACCATGTGCGCCGCTCGGCGCTGCCGGTGCCGGGCCGGGTCCGCGACCTGCTCGAGCTGACGTCGCTGCTGCACGGCAGCCTGCTGGACCGGCACCGCCCGCTCTGGGAAACGCACGTGGTGGAGGGGCTCAACGACGGCCGGTTCGCGGTGTACGTGAAGTTTCACCACGCCCTGGTCGACGGCGTCTCGGCGCTGCGGCTGGTGCAGCGCACGCTGTCGACCGATCCGCGCGACCCGCAGCTGCGCACGCCGTGGAGCCTGCCGCGCCGGCGGCGGCCGCAGCCCAGCGGCGCGTCCCTGCTGCAGACGCTGACCGGAACGGTGGGAAGTGTTGCCGCCCTGGGGCCCTCGACGGTGTCGCTGGCCCGCGCCGCGCTGTTCGAGCAGCAGCTGACCCTGCCGTTCGCGGCACCGCGCACCATGTTCAACGTCAAGATCGGCGGTGCGCGGCGGTGCGCGGCGCAGTCCTGGTCGGTGGATCGGGTCAAGGCCGTCAAGCGGGCCGCCGGGGTGACCGTCAACGACGTCGTGCTGGCGATGTGCGCCGGGGCGTTGCGGTACTACCTGGCCGAGCAGAACGCGTTGCCGGACGCGCCGTTGGTGGCGATGGTGCCGGTGAGTCTGCGCACCGAGGCCGAGGCCGACAGCGGCGGCAACATGGTCGGAACCATCCTGTGCAATCTGGGCACCGATACCGACGATCCCGCCCAACGCCTGGAGACCATCAGCGAATCCATGCGGCGCAATAAGAAGGTGTTTACCGAACTGCCGCGGCCGCAGGCGCTGGCGTTGTCCGCGCTCAATATGGCCCCGCTGGCGCTGGCGGCGATCCCCGGCTTCGTGTCCTCGACGCGGCCGCCGTTCAACATCGTCATCTCCAACGTGCCGGGCCCGGTCGAGCCGATGTACTGGCGCGGCGCTCGGCTCGACGGCAACTATCCGCTGTCCATCGCGCTGGACGGGCAGGCGTTGAACATCACGCTGGTGAACAACGCCGGCAACCTGGACTTCGGTCTGGTCGGCTGCCGTCGCTCGATCCCCCACCTGCAGCGGCTGCTCGGGCACCTGGAAACCGCGCTCAAAGACCTGGAACGCGCGGTCGGCGCCTAACCCGGTGCCGAAACTCAGCGCGGGCCTGCTGCTTTACCGGACGACGCACGGCGCCATCGAGGTGCTGCTCGCCCATCCGGGCGGCCCGTTCTGGGCGCGCAAGGACGACGGGGCCTGGTCCATCCCCAAAGGGGAATACACCGCCGGCGAAGACCCCTGGCATGCCGCGCAGCGCGAATTCACCGAGGAGGTCGGGCTGCCCCCGCCGCCGGGGCCCCGGACCGACCTCGGCACGCTGCGCCAGCCGAGCGGCAAGCAGCTGACCGCCTTCGCGGTGGCCGGTGACCTCGACCTCACCGATGCGCACAGCAACACCTTCGAGATGGAGTGGCCCAAAGGTTCCGGGCGGGTGCGGCAATTCCCGGAGGTGGATCGGGTCGGCTGGTTCACCCTCGCGCAGGCGCGGGTCAAGCTACTGAAAGGGCAAGTGCCCGTTCTGGATCGCCTCGAGACGGCGTGCTAACAGTGGGTCGTGCCCGGCTACGGGCAGGTCACGTCGACCTCAAACGGTTTGCTTTCCGGGTTGGCGACGGTGTCCAACTTGCTGGCGGTGCCGGAAATCTTGTACTGCTTACCGTCCTTGGTCGCCTTGGTTTCGGTCGCGGTGCCCGACACCGGCATGTCCTGCACATACATGAGTTGGGAGCCGTCGACATCGCCGAACACCACGCTGCGCACCTCGGGGGAATCGGTGTCACTGAGCATGGCGACCACCCCGGTGTTGGGGTCGCCGATGGTGATGGCCAGCGTTCCGTCGTGGCTGGCGCATTTAACGCCGCCCTGCGGGTGCTGTTCCTGGCCGCCGACGGTGACTTTTGCCTCGGGCTTGGAGCTGCCCTTCGAACACCCCGACAGGCCGGCGACCACGACCGTCAATCCGGCCACGGCAACCACCACTTCACGCTTCACCACGCTGCTCCTCTGCTGTTGTCGCGATCCGACCGCGCCGGACCGTCCCAGCATTGTGGCCTCTCCGACGGCGGGAAGCCACCGGCGCGGTGCGCGGGCGCTGCGCCACTACCGCAATGGCGATCGGGTGTGCGCTAGATCACATCACAGGACCGGGGGTGGTGTACGACACATTCTTGCAGTATCCTGAAAACTTGCATGACTCCGCAAGATAGGGCAGGTTTGGCGTCGTGTCGGAGATCGGGCTGCGCGAGCGTAAAAAGTTCGCCACCAAAGAGGCGTTGAGTCGGGCCGCACTGGAGTTGACGATCGAGCGCGGGCTGGACGCCGCCACCGCGGAATCGATCGCCGAAGCCGCCGGTGTGTCCACCCGCACGTTCCACAATTACTTTTCCAGCAAGGAAGATGCTGTGCTGTTCATGCTGGACAAGTCCGTGGAGGAGCTAGTCGAGCGGTTTGCTCAACGCAGCCCCGAGGAGCCCGTGCTGGATTCGCTGGAGTCCATCCTGGTCGGCTTCGTCGAATCCGCCGACGGCCTGGAGTGGATGATCGCGGTGACCCGGCTGATGGCCGACCATCCCGCGTTGATCGCCCGGCACGTGGCGCTATCGGACTCCAAATCCGACGCGATGCTCGCCGAGATCGGCCGGCGCACCGGCACCGACCCCGACGTCGACCTGTATCCCCGGCTCGTCTATCACACCACCGGGGCGATTGCCCGGGCCGCCCTCGAACTACACATCAACGGCGGCAACGACGGTGCGCCGCCGCGAGCGGTCCTGGTTGACGCGGTTCGCGACGGCTACGCCCAACTTCGTCGCGGCCTGCCGCAATCAGCATCGGTAATCGGTAAGCCGGAGGTGAGTGGGTAATGGACCGGGTGGCCTTCCGGGTGTTGGCGCGGGTGTGGATACCGCTGATCATGGTGGTGGTCATCGTCGTCGCCGGGTTCGCCGTGATGCGCATCCGCGGTATCTTCGGGTCCCACAAACTTGAGACCTACGCCGGCAGCATGTCGGACGACGACGTCAATTCCGACCCCAAACACGTGACGTACGAGATCTTCGGACCGCCGGGCACCATCGCCGACATCAACTACATCGACCAAGAGGGGCAACCCCACCAGGTCAATGGTGCCGAGGTGCCCTGGTCGTTCACGATCATCACGAACGCTCCGTCGATGACCGGCAACATTCTGGCGCAAGGCAATAGCAACGTCCTGGGCTGCCGGATCACTGCCAACGGTGAAGTCAAAGACGAGAGGACCTCACACGAAGTGAACGCCTACATCTACTGCTTCGCGAAGTCGGCATGAGCATCCTGCCTCCGCGCACCGCGTACGCGACGGATTCCCTGGCCCGGTGGATCCGCCGGCTCGCGGTGCCCATCCTGTTGATCTGGCTGGGCATCGTGTTCTTCGTCAACACCGCCGTGCCGCCACTGGAAGAGGTGGCGAAAGCCAATACGGTTTCCATGAGCCCCAAGAGCGCGCCGTCGGTGCAGGCGATGGAGCGGATGGGCAAGGTGTTCAAGGAATCTGATTCCGACAACATCGCCATGATCGTGCTGGAGGGCGACCAACCGCTGGGCGCCGATGCGCACAAGTACTACGCCGACTTGATGAAGCGGCTGGAGGCGGACACCAAACACGTCCAGCACATCCAGGACTTCTGGGGCGATCCGCTCACCGAGTCGGCGGCGCAAAGCAAGGACGGCAAGGCCACCTACGTTCAGCTGAACCTCGCCGGAAACATGGGGGAGTCGTTAGCGAACGAGTCCGCCGAGGCGGTTCGAAAGATCGTCGACGAAACGAAGCCGCCCAGCGGAGTCAAGGTCTACGTCACCGGTTTCGGGCCGCTGCAGGCCGACGTGCAGCACGCCGGTGACCGGACCATGGTGAAGATCACCGTGGTGACGTTCGTGGTGATCATCACCATGCTGCTGCTCGTCTACCGCTCAATCATCACCGTGATCGTCCTGCTGGTCATGGTGGGGCTGGAACTGTCCGCCGCCCGCGGCATCGTGGCCATGCTCGGGCACTATCACGTGATCGGCTTGTCGACCTTCGCGACCAACCTGCTGACCTCGCTGGCGATCGCGGCCGGGACCGACTACGGCATCTTCCTTTTCGGCCGCTATCAAGAGGCGCGTCAGGCCGGTGAAGACCGAGAATCCGCCTACTACACCATGTTCCATGGGACCGCCCATGTGATCCTGGGTTCGGGCCTGACCATCGCCGGCGCGACCTATTGCCTGAGCTTCACCCGGATGCCGTACTTCCAAACCCTGGGTGTGCCCTGCGCGGTGGGCATCCTGGTGGGTGTTGCGGTGGCGCTGACGCTGGGGCCGGCGGCCATTGCGGTGGGCGGCCGGTTCGGGCTGTTCGACCCCAAACGCAAAATGAGCACCCGCGGCTGGCGACGCGTGGCCACGATGATCGTGCGCTGGCCCGCACCGGTGTTGGCCGCCTCCTTGGCGATCGCCATCGTCGGCCTGGCGGCGCTGCCGGGGTACACGCCGAACTACGACGACCGCAAATACATCCCCCAAGACATTCCGGCCAACCAAGGGTTCGCCGCGGCCGATCGGCACTTCAATCAGTCCCGGATGAACCCCGAGATGCTGCTGATCGAAACCGACCACGACATGCGGAATTCGGCGGACTTTCTGGTCATCAACAAAATCGCCAAGGCCGTCTTCCAGGTGCCCGGCATCTCCCGGGTGCAGGCGATCACCCGACCGCAGGGCACACCGATCGAACACACCTCGATCCCGTTTTTGATCAGCATGCAAGGCGTGGGCCAGCTGCAGAACATGAAGCTGATGAAGGACCGCATGGCCGACATGGAGAAGCAGTCCGAGGAAATGGGCAAGACCGTCCAGACCATGAAGCACATGTATGCGTTGATGACCGAGCTGTCCGGCATCACCCACGACATGGTCGGTGAAATGCACAAGTTGCAGGGCACCATCCACGAGATGCGGGACCACATCGGCGACTTCGACGATTTCTGGCGGCCGATGCGCAACTACTTCTACTGGGAACCGCACTGCTACGACATCCCGATCTGCTGGTCGATCCGGTCCATCTTCGACGTCATCGACGGTATCGACGAAATGACCGACTCGATGGACACCATGATCGGCAGCATGGACCGGATGGACGCGCTGATGCCGCAGATGGTCGCGCAATTCGGGCCGATGATCGAAATCATGAGCAACATGCAGGTGATGATGCAGACCATGCACAGCACCATGTCGGGCATGTACAACCAAATGGACGAGATGAGCAAGGACTCGACGGCCATGGGGCAGGCGTTCGACGCCGCCAAAAACGACGACTCCTTCTACCTGCCACCGGAGGTCTTCGACAACCCCGACTTCAAGCGCGGCCTGAAGATGTTCTTGTCGCCGGACGGCAAGGCGGTCCGGATGATTATCTCCCACCGCGGCAACCCGATGACCGCCGAGGGCATCGCCCATGTGGACCCGATCAAAGAGGCCGCCGTCGAGGCGGTGAAGGGCACCCCGCTGGAGGACGCCACGATCTCGCTGGCCGGCACCGCGGCGACGTTCAAAGACATCAGCGAAGGCAACAAGTACGACTTGATGATCGCCGGGATCTCGGCGTTGTGCCTGATCTTCATGATCATGCTGATCATCACGCGGAGTTTCGTCGCCGCACTGGTCATCGTGGGGACCGTGGCGCTGTCGCTGGGGGCCTCGTTCGGTCTATCGGTGCTGATTTGGCAGTACATCCTGGGCATCGAATTGAACTGGATGGTGCTGGCGATGTCGGTGATCATCTTGTTGGCGGTCGGATCGGACTACAACCTGCTGCTGGTGTCGCGGTTCAAAGAGGAAATCCATGCCGGGCTCAACACCGGCATCATCCGCGCGATGGGCGGTACCGGCAAGGTGGTGACCTCCGCGGGCCTGGTGTTCGCCTTCACCATGGCCTCGATGGTGGTTAGCGACCTGCGGGTCATCGCTCAGGTGGGGACCGCGATCGGGCTCGGGTTGCTGTTCGACACGTTGATCGTGCGCTCCTTCATGACCCCGTCGATCGCGGCGCTGATGGGTCGGTGGTTCTGGTGGCCGATGAACGTGCGCAGCCGCCCCGCACCACCGACGGCGGTGCCGTCCAAGGACTCGGCCGTCGACGACGCGGTCACCGCCGAGCTACCGGTGTCCGCGGATCGGCGGTAGCGACCTCTCCCGCCTGCGCTTGAGGCCGTCGGGGATGGGCCTAGCGTGCCGAGACTGAAGCTAGGGCGCCGAGCCTGAGCTGACGGCGCCGAGACTGAGCCGGCGGCGTCGAGCCTGTACTGAGAGCGTGTTCCCCGCCGAATTTTCGCTCTGCGTTCAGGCTCGATGCCATGGATACAGTCTCGACGCGCTGGATGCAGGATGGGCGCCGTGAACAGTCTCGGCGCAGCAGCAGACCAGGGCAGCGAGGCGAAACCGCACCCACGCCAGCCGATCTCGCCGCGCCAGGAGCGCGTAACGCGCCGGCGCGGCCTTACCCGAGCCGCAGCGCCGGCGCGCCGGCCGGGCCGCCCTTACCGGGCGGCCACGGCCTCCTGCGGTTGCCGCTGCGGCACCGCTGCCGCCGGCCGGGTGCGCACCCGCTGCGGCCACCAGAACCACGGCCCCAGCAGCGCCGCGATCGACGGTGTCATGAACGACCGGATCACCAGAGTGTCGACGAGCAGACCCAGCCCGATCGTGGTGCCGACCTGCCCGATGATGCGCAGGTCGCTGATCACCATGGAAATCATGGTGAACGCGAACACCAAACCGGCTGAGGTGACCACGGACCCGCTGCCGCCCATCGAGCGGATGATGCCGGTCTTCAGGCCGGCATGGATCTCCTCTTTGAAGCGGGACACCAGCAGCAGGTTGTAGTCCGATCCGACCGCCAACAAGATGATCACCGACATCGCCAGCACCATCCAGTGCAGATTGAGCCCGACGAGGTGCTGCCAGATGAGCACCGACAGTCCAAACGAGGTGCCCAGCGACAGCAACACGGTGCCCACGATCACGGCCGCGGCCACCACACTTCCGGTCACCACCAGCATGATGATGAAGATCAGGCACAGCGACGAGATCCCGGCGATGATCAGGTCGTAGTTGGAGCCGTCCTGCATGTCCTTGAACATGGCCGCGGTGCCCCCCAAGAACACCTTGGAGCCTTCCCACGGCGTGCCCTTGAGCGCCTCGTGCACGGCTTTCTTGATCGGTTCGATGTGCGAGATGCCTTCCGGCGACATCGGGTCACCCTCGTGGGAGATGATGAACCGGATCGCCTTGCCGTCCGGCGAGATGAACATCTTGATGCCGCGCTTGAAATCGGGGTTGTCGAACGCTTCCGGCGGCAAATAGAACGAGTCGTCGTTTTTCGCGTCGTCAAACGCCTGCCCCATGGCGCTGGAGTTCTTTTGCATCTCCTGCGTCATGTCCTGCTGGCCGGCCTGGGTGGAGCGCATGGTCAGCATCAGGGACTTCATGGTCTCCATGGTGGAGATCATCGGCGGCATCAGCGCCACCATCTGCGGCATGAGGCGGTCGAGGTTGTCCATGTCGGGCAGGATGTCCTCGATGTCCCCGGTCATCTGATCGACGCCGTCGATCGCGTCGAAAATCGACCGCAGCGACCAGCACATCGGGATGTCGTAGCAGTGCGGCTCCCAGTAGAAGTAGTTGCGGATGGGCCGGAATTGATCGTCGAAATCGGCGATCTTGTCCCGCAAGTCCTCGATGTCGGAGACCATGGTGTGCATCTTGGTCACCATGTTGTGCGTGGTCGCCGCCATCTGCGTGGTGATGTTCATCATCTGGTGCATGGTGTTGATCGTCTTCTGCATCTCGTCGGCCTGCACCAGCATGTTGTCCATCAGGTTCTGCATGTACTTGTTGTTCAGCGTCTGGCCGGTGCCCTGCATGCTGATCGAAAACGGGATCGTCGAGTGGTTGATCGGGGTGCCCTGCGGCCGGGTGATCGTCTGCACCCGCCCGACTCCGGGCACCTTGAACACGGCCTTGGCCACCTTGTCGATCACCAGGAAGTCGGCCGGGTTGCGCAGATCGTGGTCGGTTTCGATCAGCAACAGTTCGGGGTTCATCCGGGCCTGGGAGAAATGCCGGTCAGCGGCCGCATACCCCACGTTCGCCGGAATGTCGGCGGGCAGGTAGTGGCGGTTGTTGTAGTCGGTTTTGTACCCGGGCAGGGCGAGCAACCCGACCAGGCAGACCGCCGTGGTGGCGATCAGCACGGCCCCCGGCCAGCGGACGACCAGGGCGCCGACCTTGCGCCAGCCGCGAATCCGCATCTGCCGCTTGGGATCCAACAGGCCGAAATGGCTGGCGACCACCACCACCGCCGCACCCATGGTGAGCGCGGCGAACACCACGACGATCATGCCGATCGCCAACGGGACACCCAGGGACTGGAAGTACGGCAGCCGGGTGAAGTGCAGGCAGAAGGTCGCGCCGGCAATCGTCAGGCCCGAGCCCAAGATCACGTGCCCGGTCCCGCGGTACATGGTGTAAAACGCGGTTTTTCGGTCTTCACCGTCCCCGCGGGCTTCCTGATAGCGGCCGAACAAGAAGATCGCGTAGTCGGTGGAGGCGGCGATGGCCAACATCACCAGCAGGTTCACCGCGAAGGTGGACAGGCCAATGATGTTGTAGAACCCGAGGAATGCGACCACGCCGCGGGCCGCGGCCAATTCCAGCACCACCATCAACAGCACCAGCAGCACCGTGACGATCGAGCGGTAGACGAACAGCAGCATGGTGATGATCACCACGAAGGTCAGCGCCGTGATCAGCTTGAGGCTGCGGTCACCGGCAATGTGCTGATCGGCGGTAAGGGGTGCGCCCCCGGTGGCATACGCTTTGACCCCGGGTGGTGCCGGGGTGTTCTTGAGGATGTCCTGGACCGACTCGACCGACTCGTTGGCCAGGCTCTCGCCCTGGTTACCGGCCAAATACACCTGGACGTAGGCGGCTTTGCCGTCCGGGCTCTGCGATCCCGAGGCGGTCAGCGGGTCGCTCCAGAAGTCCTCGACGTTCTCGACGTGTTTTGTGTCCGCCCGGAACTTGGCGACCAGTTCGTCGTAGTACTTGTGCGCGGCGTCGCCCAGCGGCTGTTCGCCTTCCAACACGATCATCGCCGAGCTGTCGGAGTCGAATTTCTGGAAGACCTTGCCGACTTCCTTCATCGAGATCATCGACGGCGCGTCTTGCGGGCTCATCGACACCGAGCGCATCTGGCCGACCTCATCGAGCTGAGGCACGACGACGTTCAGCAGGACGGTGACCGCGATCCAGATCAGGATGATCGGCACCGACAGGCGGCGGATCCAGCGTGCGATCGCGCCCTGGGCGGCCTGTCCGGGCAGCTCCAAGCCTTCGGTCGGGGCGTCCATCGGCGCGCTCATGCCGACTTCACAATGCAGAAGGTGTAGGCGTTCACTTCGTGGGAGATCCTTTCAGCCTTGACCACGCCGTCGACGGTGATCCGGCAGCCGATGGTGTCGCTGTGGCCCTGCGCCAGCAGGGTGGGACTCACCGCGGGGTCGGTGGTCTTCAACGTCAGCGACCACGGCAGGGTGGCGCCGTCGAGGCGCTGCGGTTTGGCGCTGAGGTCGAGGTAGTTGATGTCGGCCACGGTTCCGCTCGGGCTGAAGATGTCGTAGACCACGACCTTGGGATGGAACGGCTTGGTATCCTCAAACACCTCACCCGCCTGGCCGGCGCCGCCGGCGCCGAAGTAGCCACGGACCCGGTACACCGTGAACGTACCGACGGCGACGACCACCACAATGAGCAGCGGCATCCACACGCGTCTGACAGCGCGGAACATTGAAAACCTCAGCCCTCTCGTTTGTGTGCACGCTCACCGTCGAGCCGCGAACAGGTTGTTCGGTGCGCCGGCCGACATCGATGATTCGACGGTAAACCCTTACCGTCGTTCTTACCGTCGCCATAGATTAGTCGATCAAACTTCTTGCCGCTACACCGCCACTCGGGTTGTGACCTCACCCACCGGCGGGCGTCTTGCGGTCGGTATCGCGGCTGGGCTGCACCCGTTTGGGCTCGCCCGGCATCTTGGGGTAGTTGGGCGGATACGGCAGGTCCCCGAGCCCGCGGGCCTCATCGGCGACCACCATATCCAGCAGCGGTTCCAACGACTGTTCGACTTCGTCGAGGGTGCGCCACGGGTCGTCGCGGCGACGGACCAGCTCGGGCACGGTCGCGATGGTGTAGTCGTCGGGGTCGGCGTCGGCCAGGTCCTCCCAGCTCAGCGGGGTGGACACCGTCGCGATCGGGGTGCGGCGCACCGAGTACGCCGACGCCATGGTGCGGTCGCGCGCGTTTTGGTTGAAGTCGATGAAGATCCGCGCGCCGCGCTCCTCTTTCCACCACGACGTGGTGACCGCGTCCGGGGCGCGGCGTTCCAGTTCGCGGGCCAGCGCGATGCCGGCGCGGCGCACCTCGATGAAGTCCCAGTCGGTTTTGATCCGCAGGTAGACGTGGACGCCCCGGCCGCCGGACGTCTTGGCGAAACCCACCAGGCCGAGTTCGTCGAGCAGCGGCCGCAGCACGTCCACCGCGACCGCGCGGGCCTGCGCGAACCCGGTGCCGGGCTGCGGATCGAGGTCGATGCGCAGTTCGTCGGGGTGCTCGGTGTCCGGGCAGCGCACCTGCCACGGGTGCAGCGTGACGGTGCCCATCTGGGCCGCCCAGATGATGGCGGCCGGGTGGCTGACCTTCAGCGCGTCGGCGGTGCGCCCGGACGGGAAGGTGATCCGGCAGGTCTCCAGGTAGTCCGGGTGCCGCTGCGGGATCCGTTTCTGGTAGATCTCCTCGCCGTCGATGCCGTCGGGAAACCGCTGCAGATGGGTGGGTCGGTCCCGCAGGGTGGGCAGCATCGGCCCGCCGGCCACCGCCAGGTAGTAGTCGACGAGGTTGCGTTTGGTGCCGGCGGACCCGAGCCGGGGAAAGTACACCTTGTCCGGGTTGGTCAGCCGGACGGTGATGCCGTCGACGTCGAGTTCTTCCGCGCTGGCCGAAGCCATCACGACTCCAGCACGTCGTACAGGTCGTAGCTCAGCGGGACGTCGAGCTGGGCGAACGTGCACGATCGCGGGTCGCGGTCGGGGCGCCAGCGCACGAACCGCACCGTGTGCCGGAACCGCCGGCCGTCAACCACGTTGCCCTCCATCTGGTCGTAGGCCACCTCGGCCACCTTCTCCGGCCGGATCGGCACCCAGCGCTTGTCGGCGGCCGCGTTCCACCGGCTCGGTTCCCCCTCGTAGGTCACGTCCTCGCCGACGCGCAGCGGTTCCAACTCGGCCAACAGTGTGCGGCGGACTTTGACGGTGAACGACGCCGCGCCGCCCACCATCTGCAGCTCACCGTCGGCGCGGTACAGGCCCAGCAGCACCGACCCCACCCCCTCGCCGCTCTTGTGGATGCGGTAGCCGATCGCCACACAATCGGCGTCGCGGTGGTGTTTGACCTTCACCATCTCGCGTTTGCCGGGCTGGTAGTGCCCGTCGAGCCGCTTGGCGATCACCCCATCGAGACCGGCGCCCTCGAAGGTGCTCAGCCAGTGGGTGCCCAGCTCGGGGTCGTGGGTGACCCGAGTGAGGTGGCACCACTGCTTTTCGGTGATCGACTCGGCCAGCGCCGCGCGTCGCACCCGGAACGGCTCGTCGAGCAGGGAGGCGGTCCCGGTGGCCAGCGCGTCGAAGCCGATGAAGTGGGCGGGGGTCTGTTCGGCCAGCATCGTCACCCGGCTGGCCGCTGGGTGGATGCGCTGGCTCAGCGACTCCCAGTCCAGCCGGATGCGGCCGTCGACCCGGCGGGGGACGACGATTTCCCCGTCCAGTACGCAGCGGGTGGCCACCTCATCGCGCAGCGCGTCCAGCAGCTCCGGGAAGTAGCGGCCCAGCTCCTTGCCGTTGCGGGACTGCAGCACCACCTCGTCGCCGTCGCGGAACACCAGCGCGCGAAACCCGTCCCACTTCGGTTCGTACGACCACACCCCGGCGTCGTCGGGCACCCGGGCGGCCGCCTTGGCCAGCATCGGCTCGATCGGTGGCTGTACGGGCAGGTCCACGCGGTCCATCCTGGTCTATGGGGTGATGGTCACACCAGCCTCAACCGGTGCTCTACCGGTAGACCGGCCACGGGACCGGAACTCATCGCCGCCTGCGCACGGTCCGGCTCAGACCGCCACGGTGAAGGACGCCAGCCCGCGCAGCGTCACGTTCGGTTTGTACACCGGGTCGCTGTCGGCTCGCGCGTGCGGGAAGCGGCGGGTCACCGCCGACAGCGCCACCCCGGCCTCCAGCCGAGCCAGCGGCGCGCCGAGGCAGAAGTGCACCCCGCGTCCGAACGCCAGATGCCGGAACGGCCCACGGTCCGGGTCGAAGGCGTCGGGGTGCGCGAACTCGGCGGGATCGCGCTGGGCGGCGGCCAGCAGCAGCATCATGGTGTCGCCCTTGGCCACCGCGGTGTCACCGATCGTCAGGTCGTCGGCGGCGATCCGGGCCACCAACTGCACCGGCGGGTCATAGCGCAGCGTCTCCTCGATGATCACCGGGGCCCGGCCGGCGTCGGCGGCCAGCGCGGCCCACTGCCGGGGATGGCGCAGCATCGCCAAGATGGCATTGCCGATCAGGTTCACCGTGGTCTCGTGGCCAGCGACCAGCAGCAGGTTGCAGGTGGAGATGATCTCCTCCTCGGTGAGCTGGTCTCCGGCCTCCTCCACCGCGATCAGGGCCGACATCAGGTCCTCGCCGGGCCGGGAGCGGCGCTGCTCGATCAGGTCGTGCAGGTAGTCACGCAGCCACTGACCGGCCCGGATCCGGTCCTCCATGCGGTCCGGCAACCCGCTGCTGAAGGCGAAAAAGGGGTCCAGCGACTGGGCCAGCAGCGCCGACGCCTGGCTGAACCGCGGCTCGTCGTCCACCGGCACCCCCAGCAGCCGGCAGATCACCGCCACCGGCAGCGGATAGGCCAGGTCGTCGATGACGTCGAACCGGCCGCGTTCGGCGATCCGATCCAGCATCGCGTCCACCAACGCGGCGATCTCGGGTTGCAGCGCGTTGACGACTTTCGGCGCGAACGCCTTGCTGACCAGTCGGCGCAGCCGGGTGTGATCGGGCGGGTCGAGGAACAGGAAACCGGGTGGGCCCTGCGGGGACGGCAACTCACCGGCCGCGATCTGCTGCTGCGCAAAACCGGATTTGAGCCGGTCATTGGCCGACGACGGATGCCGCAGCGCCTCCTCGCAGTCCCGGTAGGTTGCGAACACGGTGAGGTTGGCCTCCGGCATGCGCAGCGGTCCGCGGTCACGGAACTGGGCGCACACCGGGTACGGGTCGGCGCGGTTGGCGGTGTCCAGCAGCTCGAGCAGCAGCCCGTGCGCCTCGGCGGTGTCCGGGACGGTCGTCATAACGCGGCGGGGGACTGGTTTGGCACCCGCACAGCCTAGGGAACCGGGGCCGGCCACGGGGCCCTCCCTCGGCGAGGCTTACTTGCGTTTGGTGGCGGACCGCGTCGTCGTGGAGGCCTGCCGGCCTCGGCCCGCCTTGCCCGACGGGCGACGGTTTTTCAGGCCCCCGGTCGGTGCGGGTTCGGCCTCGTCTGCCGTGGTCTTGGTGCCGGTCTTCCTGGCTCCCCACCACGACCGAGACTTCTTCTTCGGCTCCTCGGCGACGAGGGTTTCGTGGGTGACCGGGACTTCTCCGGAGTCGGCTGGTTCGGTGGGCTCCTCGTCGTCCTCGGCGGCTTCGGGCTCGGCCTCCGCGGTTTGTTCGGCTTCGGGTTCCTCGGCCTCGGGTTCCGGCTCCGCGGCGGCTGCCGCGTCGTCGTCGACCTCGGCTTCCTCGGTCTCTTCGGACTCGTCGGCGGTCTGTTCGGACTCCTCGGGGGTCTCCTCGGCCTGTTCGTCCTTCTTGCGACCGCGCCGGCGCTGCTTGGGCTCCTTGGGTTTGAGCGGTTTGGGCGGCGGCGGCGGCAGCTCGGCGACAAACGACAGGTAGAACGCGGCGATGCCGAGAAGGGCGACCGCGGCGGCGGCCCCGTAAATCCCGAACAACCACTGCCCGACGTTGTCCAGCGACAGCCAGATCTCGCTGATCGCGGTGCCGGCGATCAGCACACCGGCCAGCACGTGGCCCACGATCGACCAGATCCGCAACGTCAGCGCCAGCTGCGGGGTGCCGAACTCGGGTTTGCGGGTCCGCAGCAAGGTGAACAGCACCGGCAACGCGGCCAGCGCGATCAGCACCGCCCCCACGATCCGCAGCACCGTGCCCAGCGTGGGCGAGGTGGCGCCGGTCAGCTCCCACCAGCGTGGCAGCACGAACAGGAAGTACAAGACCGCGGCGAGGACCGAGAACGACGCGTGCCACACGACGGCGACGGTGCGCCCCATTGCTCTCCTCGGATCCATCGGCGACTAGCCCGAGGGGGCGACCAAACCCGATATCAGGCCTGGTCGCACCCCGCGGACCGTGTGCGGAGGATGCGGGATTTGAACCCGCGAGGGCTATTAACCCAACCCGCGTTCCAGGCGAGCGCCATAGGCCACTAGGCGAATCCTCCGTCGGCCATGGTAGCGGAGTCGGGCAAGACGGCTCACGGCCGTCACGAAGCCAGGTATTACACTCGCGGTGGACCCCGCGCGGCGTCTATCCTGTGAACTCCCCCAGGGCCGGAAGGCAGCAAGGGTCAATGGGCTCTGGCGGGTGCGCGGGGTCCCCCATATATCGGAGCCCGCGGGCGGCCCGGCCCAAGTCACTACCCACGGTGTTCGACGGTGAAAGGCGCATGGTGTCGTACAGCTCCCTTAGCCGTGCGGAGCTCGCGGCTCAGCACGGCCGCCATCAGCAGGACTATGCCGACCTGCAGGCCAAGAAGCTGGCCCTGGATCTGACCCGGGGCAAGCCGTCGCCCGACCAGCTGGATTTGTCCAACGCGCTGCTGAGCCTGCCCGGCGACGACTACCGCGACGGTGACGGCACCGACACCCGCAACTACGGCGGCCTGCACGGTCTGCCGGAATTGCGGGCCATCTTCGGCGAGCTGCTGTCCATCCCGGTGCCCAACCTGATCGCGGGCAACAACGCCAGCCTCGAGTTCATGCACGACGCGATCGTGTTCTCGATGCTGCACGGCGGCGTGGACTCCCCGCGGCCCTGGATGCGGGAGCCGAAGGTCAAGTTCCTGTGCCCGGTGCCCGGCTACGACCGGCATTTCGCAATCACCGAGTCGCTAGGCATCGAGATGATTCCGGTCCCGATGGGCGAAGACGGGCCGGACGTCGACTTGATCGAGGAACTGGTCGCCGTCGACCCCGCCATCAAGGGCATGTGGACGGTCCCGGTGTTCGCCAACCCGACCGGAACCACTTATTCCTGGGAGACCGTTCGCCGGCTTGTTCAGATGCGCACCGCGGCAAGTGATTTCCGATTGTTCTGGGACAACGCATATGCGGTGCACACGTTGACGCTGGACTTCCCGCGCCAGGTCGACGTGCTGGGGCTGGCCGCCAAAGCCGGAAACCCCAACCGGCCCTATGTCTTCGCGTCCACCTCGAAGATCACCTTCGCCGGCGCCGGGGTCAGCTTCTTCGGCGGGTCGTTGGGCAACATCGCCTGGTATCTGCAGCACGCGGGCAAGAAGTCGATCGGCCCGGACAAGGTCAACCAACTGCGTCACCTGCGGTTTTTCGGTGACGCCGACGGGGTGCGGCTGCAGATGCGGCGCCACCAGCAGCTGCTGGCGCCGAAATTCGCACTCGCGCTGGAGATCCTGGATCGCCGCCTCGGGGAGTCCAAGATCGCCTCGTGGACCGAACCCAAGGGCGGCTACTTCATCAGCCTGGACGTGCTGCCCGGGACCGCGCGGCGCACCGTTGCGCTGGCCCGCGACGCCGGGATCGCGGTCACCGAGGCGGGCGCGTCGTTCCCGTACCGGCAAGACCCCGACGACAAGAACATCCGGATCGCGCCGACCTTCCCGGCGCTGCCGGACCTGCGCGACGCGATCGACGGCCTGGCCACCTGTGCGCTGCTGGCCGGCACCGAGTCACTGCTGAACGCATCGGTCGGACCCGCTCGGTAGCCTGCAGACCGTGGCCCTTTACCGCAAGTATCGCCCGGCGACCTTCGCCGAAGTGGTGGGGCAAGAGCACGTCACCGAACCGCTGTCCACCGCGCTCACGGCCGGCCGGATCAACCACGCCTACCTGTTCTCCGGCCCGCGGGGCTGCGGCAAGACGTCGTCGGCGCGGATCCTGGCCCGCTCGCTGAACTGCGCGCAGGGCCCGACGGCCACCCCGTGCGGGGAGTGCGAGTCGTGCGTCGCGCTGGCCCCCAACGGGCCGGGCAGCGTCGACGTCGTCGAACTCGACGCGGCCAGCCACGGCGGCGTCGACGACACCCGGGAGTTGCGGGACCGGGCGTTCTACGCGCCGGCCCAGTCGCGCTACCGGATCTTCATCATCGACGAAGCGCACATGGTGACCACCGCGGGTTTCAACGCGCTGCTCAAGATCGTCGAGGAGCCGCCCGACCACCTGATCTTCGTGTTCGCCACCACCGAACCGGAGAAGGTGCTGCCCACCATCCGGTCGCGCACCCACCACTACCCGTTCCGGCTGCTGGCGCCGCGCACCATGCGCGAGTTGGTGCAGCGGATCTGCGAGCAGGAAGGCGTCGTCGCCGACGATGCGGTGTACCCGCTGGTGATCCGCGCCGGCGGCGGATCGCCCCGCGACACCCTGTCGGTGCTCGACCAGTTGCTGGCCGGGGCCGAAGGGGACCGGGTCAGCTACCAGCGGGCGCTGGGGCTGCTGGGTGCCACCGATATCGCGCTGATCGACGACGCTGTCGAGGCCTTGGCCGCCAGCGACGCCGCCGCCCTGTTCGGCGCGGTGGAATCGGTGATCGACGCCGGCCACGACCCCCGCCGCTTCGCCACCGACCTGCTGGAACGGTTCCGCGATCTCATTGTGCTGCAAGCGGTTCCCGACGCGGTGGGCAAGGGCGTGGTGGACGCGCCGGAGGACGTGCTGGACCGGATGCGGGATCAATCCGCCCGGTTCGGGGCGGCGACCTTGACCCGCTACGCCGAGGTGGTGCAGGCCGGGCTGGGTGAGATGCGCGGCGCGACGGCGCCCCGGCTGCTGCTGGAGGTGGTCTGTGCGCGGCTGCTGCTGCCGTCGGCCGCCGACACCGAGGCGGCGCTGCTGCAGCGCGTCGAACGCATCGAAAGCCGGCTGGACATGTCGATCCCGGCGCAGGAGACCGCGGGCCGGGCGGCGCCGGCCGAACCCGCCGTGGCGCCGCGGCAATACACCCGGCGATCCCAGGCACCCGAGCGCCCCGCCGAACCCGCGCCCAAGCCGCAGCCGGAACCCGCGCCCACGCCGCCGCCCGCGGCGGCGCCGCCGGAACCCGCGCCCGCGCCGGTGCAGACCGCCGCGGTGCCCGGCGAACCCGACGCCGCCGCGGTGCGCACCATGTGGCCCACGGTGCGCGACAAGGTGCGCCAACGCAGCCGCACCACCGAGGTGATGCTGGCCGGGGCCACCGTGCAGGCCGTGGAGGGTAACACCCTGGTCCTCGTGCATGAATCGGCACCGCTGGCCAAACGGCTGTGCGAGCAACGCAATACCGACGTCATTGCCGACGCGCTCAAAGACGCGCTGGGGGTCAATTGGCGGGTGCGCTGCGAGTCGGGGACGGCCGCCCCCGCCCCCGCCGCCGCGGCGCCGAGCGGCGGGACCGACCCGGCCCGGCGCGCCGCCGAGGCGCGGCGCGCCGAGGAAGAGCGCATGCTGGCCGAGGCCGATGCGGGCCGCGATGAGCCCGCCGCCGCGCGCCGCGACCCCGAAGAAGCCGCGTTGGAACTGCTGCAAAACGAGCTGGGTGCCCGTCGTATCGATCCGCCGAGTGGCCAGTTATGACACGTTTTCAGCGAAAAACCGTGTCATAACTGGCCACTCGGCACATAACTAGGGCCGCCACCACGGCCGCAGCGGCAGGCCGCCGTCGTTGCCACGGACGTCGACCTTGGCGGCCAGCACCTGATGCAGCTGAATCGCGTTCTGTTCGAAGCCCACCCGGGATCCGGCCATGTACAATCCCCACACTTTGGCGGTGGCCAGCCCGACCTCGGCGACGGCCTCATCCCAATGCTCGACCAGGTTGGCGCACCAGTCGCGCAGCGTCAGCGCGTAATGGTGGCGGATGTTCTCCTCGTGCAGCACCTCCAGCCCGACGTCCTGGATCTCGGTGATGATGCGTCCCGAGCCGGTCAGCTCCCCGTCGGGGAACACGTAACGGTCGATGAACCCGCCCGCGTTGGGTGCCGACTTGTTGTCGTGGCGGGTGATGCAGTGGTTGAGCAGCAGACCGCCGATGCGCAGCTTGGATTTGAGGAAGCCGAAGTAGGCGGGGTAGTTCGCCACCCCGATGTGTTCGGTGAGCCCGATCGAGGAGACGGCGTCAAAACCGCTTTCGGCGATGTCGCGATAGTCGCTGTGCCGCACCTCGGCCAGCCCGGCCAGGCCTTCGGCGTCGATGGCGCGTTGCGCCCACTTGGCCTGCTCGGCCGACAGCGTGGCACCGATGGCGCGGACCCCGTGCCGGGCGGCGTAGCGCACCATGCCGCCCCAGCCGCAGCCCACGTCGAGCAGCCGGTCACCGGGTTGCAGGTTCAGCTTGTCGAACACCAGCCGGTACTTGTTTTCCTGCGCCTGCTCCAGCGTCGCGTCGGCGTCCGGGTAAACCGCGCAGGTGTAGGTCATCGACGGACCCAGCACCCACTCGTAGAAGCTGTTGGACACGTCGTAGTGGTGGTGGATGGCCTCGGCGTCGCGGGTTTTGGAGTGCCGCAGCCCCTCGGCGATGCGCCGCCAGCGCGGCAGCGCCTCCTGCGGTGGCGGCGGGATCGGCACCAGATGTTCGACCCCGATCGACCGGATGATGCTGGCCAGCACCCGCGCCGGCGGCCGTTTGAAGTCCAGTTTGTCGGTCAGCGCGTTGAGCAGCTGGTAGGGATCGCCGGGGTGCACCCCGTGCGCTTCCAGGTCACCGGAGACGTAGGCGCGGGCCAGGCCCAGATCCCCGGGTGCGGTGGCCAGGTAGGTGGTGCCGCGCGGGGTCAGCAGATCCAGGCCCAACTCGGCGTCGTCGGGGCCGGCGCTGCTGCCGTCGTAGGCGGTGAACTTCAGTGGCAACTGGCCGCCGGAGGCGAAGATCTCCAGGATCTGGGCCAAGCTCAGCTTGCCGGTGGTGTGTGCTTGGTGCTCTTTGAATGTCGTCATCGTCGTTGCACCGCCTTTGCGTACAGGTCCAAGAGACGCGAATCGGGGTCGTAGGTTTTCTTCACCGTTTTGTAGGCCTCGCCGCCGTAGAGGTCGTCGAATTCCTCTGGGGTGTAGTAGGAGTCCGAGTACAGCGACTTGTGCCCATCGAGCTCGGTGACCTTGGCTTCGATCAGCCGGTTGGTGGCGCCTTCGGTGGCACCGGCCGGCACCGACGACCAGAACCCGACGTTGACGTAGCTGCGACCGGGCCGGATCGGGTACAGCGGCCAGCCGTCGTGATCGCGCAACCGCAACGGGCACAGCCAGACCGGCTCGATCGGCACCGTCGCGGTAAACCACGCCAAAAATTCCGCGCACCGCTCGATCGGGACCTCGATGTCTTGCACCACCCGCTCCAGCGGCGGGCGGTGGTGCCGCTTCTCAATCCGGTCGGCGAGGTGAAACCGCCGGTCTAGGGCCACCAGTTTCCAGTACACGCTGCTGCGCCGGTAGCGGCGCGGCCACAACCGCCGCAGCCGCGGGTTTTGCACGCCGAACGCGCGGGAGCACCAGAACCAGTCGGTGTCCCAGCGCCACAGGTAGTCGTGGATGGTCAGCCGGTCGTCCTTGACGCCGGTGTCGTGCTGGATGGACCGGTAGTAGATGCGTTGCCCGGTGTAGTCGCTGACCGGACCCGGGGTGCTGGTCTGCACGCCGATGCACAGGTAGCTTTCGTCGGCGCTGAACACCACGCCGTCGAGGTAATCCACCGGGGCGCCGTCGTACCCGCCGGTGTCGATGATGCGGTCCATCGCCGCGATCAGCTCGGGCAGCGTGTGAAACCGGATGTGCCGTAACGCCACAAACGGTTTGACCGATTCCAGCTCGATCCGCAGCCGGGTCGAATAGCCCAGCGTTCCATAGGAATTGGGGAAGGCGTGAAACAGGTCGGAATGCTGTTCGCGGGACGCGGTGACCAGTTCGCCGGTGCCGGTGAGAATGTCCATCTCCAGCACCGACTCGTGCGGTAGCCCGTTGCGGAACGACGCCGATTCGATACCCAGGCCGGTCACCGCCCCACCCAGAGTGATGGTCTTGAGCTGCGGCACCACCAGCGGCGACAAGCCGTAGGGCAGGGTCGCCGCCACCAGATCCTCGTAGGTGCACATGCCGGCCACGTCGGCGGTGTGGGCGTCGGGGTCGACGGAGATGACGCCGGTCAGGCCCGAGGTGTCCAGCCCGGGCGCATCCCGCTTGGCGCGCGCCCGAAACAGGTTGGAGGTGGGCTTGGCCAACCGCACCGACGCCGTCGCAGGAATGGACCGATAGCTCGCCAAAAGCCGCTGCACGCCCGCCGCGTGCGCCGCCAGTGCGTCATCTGCAGAAACAGACACACATATACGCTAGTCGGCGATAGCAGCCCGCGCACGAACGCCGCGTTTGCGCGCGCCGGGTCCGCACCCCGCAACGACAGGAGTTTGCCTGATGGGACAGGTCAGTGCAGCCAACACCGTCTTGATCAACGCCGAGCCCGACGCGGTGCTCGCCGCGATCGGCGACTACCAGCAGGTCCGGCCGAAGATTTTGTCGGACGCCTACAGCGAGTACCAGGTGCTGCAGGGCGGCCAGGGCCAGGGCACCATCGTCAAATGGAAGCTGCAGGCCACCAAGTCACGGGTGCGTGAGGTGCAGGCCAGCGTCGACGTGGCCGGCCACACCGTCATCGAGAAGGACGCGAACTCGACGATGGTCACCAACTGGACGGTGGCCCCGGCCGGTCCGGGCTCCAGCGTCACCGTGAAGACCACCTGGACCGGGGCCGGCGGCGTCAAGGGCTTCTTCGAGAAGACATTCGCGCCGCTGGGGCTGCGCCGGATCCAGGGCGAACTGCTGGCCAACCTGAAGAAGCAGGTGGAGGGCTAAGCGCCGCCGGCGAGCAGACGTAAAAGACCCCATTTCCGGCATGAAACGGGGGCCTTTGCGTCTGCTCGCGGACTTAGCGCACCTGGGACTGGGTGCCCAGAAAACCCGCGATCCCTTGGACCACCGCGTTGGCGTATTTTTGCCGACCCGCCTCGGTTTCCATCAACCCGGAATCCGCGGGGTTCTTCATGTTGCCCAGCTCGACCAGGATCGACGGGTACTGGGCCAGGTTCAGCCCGGCCAAATCCGAGCGGCCGTACAGCCCGTTCTGGCCGATGTAGGTGGCCGGCGGGATCCCCGCGGCCTGCAGCTGGTCGCGCATGATCTTGGCGAACTGCACCGACGGGCCCGCTTGCGCCTGGTTGAGCGGCGGCGCCGAATAGTTGACGTGGAATCCCCGGCCGTTCGGCGGGCCGCCGTCGGCGTGCAGGGACACGATCGCGTTGGGGTGCAGCGCGTTGGCCATCGCGGCGCGCTCATCCACACACGGCCCCAACGCGTTGTCGTTGCCGCGGGACATGGCGGTCCGCACCCCCAACGCGTTGAGCGCCTGACGGACCCGCAGCGTGGTGTCCCAGGTGAAGGTGTGTTCGGGGTAGCCGCTGCCCGAGGTGGTCCCGCTGGCCTGGCAGTCCTTGGTGCCGCCGCGACCGGTGGGCACCTGCCGGCCGATGGACCCGTCGTTGGCGCCGTTGTGGCCGGGGTCGAGGAACACGATCATGCCGGCGATGTTGGCGGGCACCGCCACCGAGATCGGGGGAAACAGGATTGAGGCCGCCACGAGTAGGCCGGTGACCATGGTGATCCCGACACGCGGGCTAACTGGTACACGCACGGCGTCACGGTAGCGCGGCGCGGACTACGCTGAATACCTCAAACCGCGCCAGATCCGCAGGCGAAACCAAGTCGAGACCACAACGCAAGGGGACTGTCATGCAACCCGGAGGCCAACCCGATATGTCGGCGTTGCTCGCCCAGGCACAACAGATGCAGCAGCAGCTGATGGCTGCCCAGCAGCAGCTCGCCAACTCCGAGGTGAACGGTCAGGCCGGTGGCGGTCTGGTGCAGGTCACCATGAAGGGCAGCGGTGAGGTGGTGGCCGTGACCATCGACCCCAAGGTCGTCGACCCCGACGACATCGAAACCCTGCAGGACCTGATCGTCGGGGCGCTGGCCGACGCGTCCAAGCAGGTCACCACCCTGACGCATGAGCGGCTCGGCCCGTTGGCCGGCGGCATGGGCGACGCGTTGGGTATGCCGGGGCTCTGACGTGTTTGAGGGGCCGGTTCAGGATCTGATCGACGAGCTCGGCAAGCTGCCGGGCATCGGCCCCAAGAGTGCGCAGCGGATCGCGTTTCACCTGCTCTCGGTGGAGCCGCCGGACATCGATCGGCTCACCGCGGCGCTGGGCAAGGTGCGCGACGGGGTGCGGTTCTGCGCGGTGTGCGGCAACGTCTCCGACGACGAACGCTGCCGGATCTGCGCGGATCCGCGCCGGGACGGCACGCTGGTGTGCGTGGTCGAGGAACCCAAGGATGTGCAGGCCGTGGAACGCACCCGCGAGTTCCGCGGCCGCTACCACGTGCTGGGCGGGGCGCTGGATCCGCTGTCCGGGATCGGTCCCGAGCAGCTGCGGATCCGCGAGCTGCTCAACCGGATCGGGGAACGGGTCGACGGGGTCGACATCGCCGAGGTCATCATCGCCACCGACCCCAACACCGAGGGGGAAGCGACCGCCACCTACCTGGTACGGGTGCTGCGCGATATCCCCGGTTTGACGGTCACGCGGATCGCGTCCGGGCTGCCGATGGGCGGTGACCTGGAGTTCGCCGACGAGTTGACGCTGGGCCGCGCGTTCACCGGCCGTCGCGCCATGGTGTGAGCGCTCCCGCCCTTTGCGCCGAGATCGACGTTTCGGAGAGCTTTTCTCGCGTTTTCCCTCGGAAACGTCGATCTCGGCGATGCCGGAGGCTGATGTCGGTGGCTTTAGACGCGCCGCGGTGCGGCCAGGCGCTCCCGGCGCAGCAACGCCACCTCGGGCAACTCCAGCGCCGGCAGGTCGCCCACCACCTTCGACAGCAGCAGGTCGGCGAACTCGGGGTTGCGGGCCAGGCACGGTCCGTGCAGGTAGGTGGCGAACACGCTGCCCTGCACCGCGCCGTCGAACCCGTCGCCGGCGCGGTTGCCGGCGCCCTTGGTCACCGCGCCCAGCGGTGTCGCCGCCGCACCGAGCAGGGTGCCGCCGCGGTGGTTCTCGAACCCGGTCAGCGGCGCCGACAACCCCGCCACCAGCGGCCGGCTGACCATCTCACCGATGCTGCGGGTGTCCTGCGGCGACGTGGTCACGTCCAGCAGCCCCACCCCCTCGACCCGTTCCCCGGCCGAGGTCTCATACCAGGCGCCGAGCACCTGGATCGCCGCGCAGATCGCCAGCACCGGCGCCCCGCGCGCCGCCGCGCGCTGCAGCCCCGGATGCCGGATCAGGTGCTGGGTGGCCAACCGTTGCGCGTAGTCTTCGGCGCCGCCCAACGTGTACAGGTCCAGGCTGTCGGGCACCGGGTCGTCCAGGGTGATTTCCACGATCTCGGCGGCCAGCCCGCGCAGCCGCAGCCGCTGCCGCAGCACCACCGCGTTGCCGCCGTCGCCGTAGGTGCCCATCACGTCGGGCAGCACCAGCCCGATCCGCACCGGGTCAGCCATGACGCTCCAGCACCCGATTCAGCTGCAGGAACGCCGTGTAGTTGGCGACCACCTCGACGTGGCCGGGCGGGCAGGATGCGATCGCGCGCACGGTGTCGTGCACCAGGGTGTGCTCGACCCCGGCGTAACCGAGCCGGACCGCCAGGTCGGTGCCCCGCTCCCCGGCCGCCACCACCGACGTCTCCTCGAAGTGCTCGAAGCGCACATCCCACAGCCAGGACAGGTCCTCGCCGTCGGGCACCTGCCCGTTGACCGCGATCACCACCCCGTCGGCGTGCTTGTCGACCATCGACAGCGCCTCCTGCCACCCGGCCGGGTTTTTCGCCAGCAGCATCCGGACGCGGTGGCCCCCGATCTGCACGGTGCGGTACCGCCCGGCGACCTCGTCGACCCCCGACACCGCGGCCACCGCCGCGGCCGGGTCGGCGCCCAGCGCGACGGCGGCGGCGACGGCTTGGGCGGCGTTGCCGCGGTTGACCGCCCCCGGCAGCGCCAACCGCATCGGCAGCGCCAACCCGTCCGGCCCGTACAGGGTGTCGTCGTCGAACCACCAGTGCGGGCTTGGCCGTTTGAAGTCGGCGCCGGTGGAATACCAGTGCGCCGGCTCGCGGACGATGACCTCCCCGCTGCGCGGACAGCTGACCGAGTCGTGTGCCCAGCCGCCGCCGGCGGCCACCCACACCACCCGCGGGCTGTCGTAGGCCGCCGACGTCATCAACACGTCGTCGCAGTTGGCGACCACCACCGCGTCGGGGTGCCGGGCCAGCCCGGCCCGCAGCGCCCGCTCGATCACGTTGATCTCACCGACCCGGTCCAGCTGGTCGCGGGACAAGTTGAGCAAGATGACGACCGCGGCCTCCACCGCATCCAAGACATGCGGGACGTGCATCTCGTCGACTTCCAGCGCCGCCAGCGCGGCGCCGCGGTCGGCGGCCAACGCGGCCACCAGGCCGGCGTCCATGTTGGCGCCCTCGGCGTTGGTGGCCACCGAGCCCAGGGTTCCCAGCGCGGCCGCGGTCATCCGGGTGGTGGTGGATTTCCCGTTGGTCCCGGTGACCACGACGGTGCGCCGGTCGGTGCCCAGCTGGCGCAGGATCGAGCGGTCCAGGGTCATCGCCACCAGGCCGCCGATCATCGCCCCGGCGCCGCGGCGGGTCACCCGCGACGCCCACCGCGCCCCCGCACCGGCGGCCAGGGCGAGGCGCCCACGGGTGGTGATCACCCGTGGAGTTTAAATACCGGACACGACGCGCAGCGACCGGGCTTTGTCGTTGCGGCGTGCCATCCTCAAGCTATGAGCAGCGTCGGATGGGGGCGGCCCGCCCACGAACCCGGGGCGGGCTGGGCGGTCGTCGACGTCGAAACTTCCGGCTTTAGGCCAGGTCAGGCGCGCATCATCAGCCTGGCCGCGTTAGCGCTGGACGCCGACGGACGGGTGGAGCACTCGGTGGTCAGCCTGCTCAACCCCGGCGTCGACCCGGGCCCGACCCACGTGCACGGGCTGACCGCGGCCATGCTGGAGGACCAACCCCAGTTCTCCGACATCGTCGGCGACGTCATCGAGGTGCTGAACGGGCGCACGCTGGTCGCGCACAACGTCGCGTTCGACTACGCCTTCCTGACCGCGGAGGCCGAACTCGTCGACGCCGAACTGCCGGTCGACACCGTGATGTGCACGGTTGAGCTGGCCCGGCGGCTGGACCTCGGCCTGGACAATCTGCGGTTGGAGACCCTCGCCGGGCACTGGGGCATCGCCCAGACCCGCGCCCATGACGCGTTTGACGACGCGCTGGTGCTGTCCCGGGTGCTGGACCCGGCGCTGCAGCGGGCCCGGGCCCGCGACGTGTGGCTGCCGGTGCGCCCGGTCGCCCGGCGCCGGTGGCCCAACGGGCGGGTCACCCACGATGAGCTGCGGCCGCTGAAAATGCTGGCCTCCCGGATGCCGTGCCCGTACCTGAACCCGGGCCGCTACGTGCGGGGCCGGCCGCTGGTGCAGGGCATGCGGGTCGCGCTGTCCGCCGAGTGCAGCCGCACCCACGAGGAGCTGGTGGAGCGGATCCTGCACGCCGGGCTGGCCTACAGCGACGGCGTCGACCCCGACACCTCGCTGGTGGTGTGCAACGAACCCCGGCCCGATCAGGGCAAGGGGTATCTGGCCCGCGAGCTGGGGGTGCCGGTGGTCTCCGACGCGCAGTTCATGGACAGCGTCGGCAGCGTCGCCGGGGGTACCGACATCGAGGAATTCACCGACGTCACCGCCCCCGCCGAGCAGTTCGCGTTGTTCTGAGCTGCGGGCGTGTCGAGATTGCGGCGGTGGTCGTGCATTGTCGAAAACCGCGACCCGCGACGCAATCTCAACGTCGCCCCGCGTGCTCGCTGGCTTAGGCGCTGCTCTCGGCCCAGGCCGCCGATTCGTCCACGCTGTCCGGATGCGGCTCCACGGGGTAGGGCCGCTGCTGCCCGTCCCGCGCGCCGCTCAGCGCGGCGATCAGCTCCTTGACCTTCACCGCCTCGTCGCCGGACACGGATTGGCCGGCTTCCAGCGCTTCGAGCACCTCGGCGCGAAGCCCCACCCCGGTCGCGATCTCCTGAAGCGACAGTTGAGCGCGGCGGCGCGCCACATACAGCTGCTGACCCAGGCTCGATCCCGGCGCGGCCGCCGCCCGAGTCATCAGCTCGTCGTAACGGGACCGGACCTCGGCGAGCGCCGCGATCACCGCCGGGGTGATCCGGGTCCGACCCGCGGCGGTCTGCAACATCGCCTGGACTCTGCGCAGCCCGGCCAGGATCGCGTGCACCCGGGGGTGGAATGACGCGACGTCGGGTTGCGGCAGGGACTCGATGGCGCAGGCGTGCAGCTGCAGCGCCGCCTCCGCGAGACCGACGATAATCGGCGCTTCGCCTTCATCGGGCGCAAATCCGGCCATGTAGGTCCCTCGATTCCCTGTGATATGTGTCCTAGCCGACAGCGCGTCATGGTAACCGTGCCGTGCCAGCTCCGGGTGGCCAGGGGGCGATGCGGGCGCCGGCGGGCGCGGCACCGAGACTTGGCTTGCCGCAGGCCGAGTCGCGGCATCTGCCCGCTCTGCTGGACGGGGAAATTCGGCGGTTGTTACTGTCGTCGCGTGGTCATCGGGTCGGGTCGACGCGGCGCTGAATTCGTATCGTTGCTGAGGATGAGCGGGGTATGAGCAACCCGGGTAAGGCCAATAGCAACGCTGCCACACCACCACCGGGCAACTCCCAGCAAACCGACACCGCTGCGCCGCGGCCGTTGCCGGCGGGCGCGGCCAACCCGCCACCGCAGAGCGTGCCTCCCGCACCCGGCACCATCGCGCCGGTCGCGATGGGCCTGGCTGTGAGCGTGCCCCCCGGCGCCGCCCAGCCGCCACCGCCGCGCCGCGAGGCGCCGCCGAAGGTGGCGGCCCCGCAGGGCATTCGGCCCCCGGACCGGGGAAACCCGGCGCCCCAACCTGGGCAGACACCCGCGGCGCCCACGGCGGCCGGATCGGCGGAGCCCGGCCCTCCGGGGCTGGCCGGCGACGAGCTGCGCACCGCCCGGCTCAACGCCGAACGGGATGCCCCGTCGGTCAACGGCTGGCGAAAACGGCTGCGGGCGGCCACCTTCGGGCTGGTCACCCTAGGCCCCTCGGCCGACGAACGGCGGGTTCGCGAGCTCACCGCCGCGGTCGACAGCGTGCTACCCGGCACCCACTCGGTGGTGGTGCTGGGCGGCAAAGGCGGGGCCGGCAAGACCTCCACCGCGATCGGGGTGGGTTCGACGTTCGCGCGGCTGCACCACAAGGTGGTGGCCATCGACGGCAATCCCGACATCGGGGCCAACCTGGGTGAGCGGATCGATCCGTCGGCGACCTCCTCCTACCGTGAGGTGCTGACCGACACCCGGATCGAGCGCTACGCCGACGTGCGCGCCCACATCGGGCAAAGCTCGGCCTCCGGGCTGGATGTGCTGGCCGCCAACCGCAACGTCAGCGACCGGAAACTGCTCGACGCCAAGACGTATCTGGCCGCCCACGAGATCCTGCGGCGGTTCTACTCGGTGCTGGTCACCGATTCCGGCACCAACGTCGAGCATCCGGTGGTCAAGGGCCTGCTGGACACCGCGGACGCGTTGGTCCTGGTCTCCGCCGGCACCCACGACAGCGCGCAAGCCACCGGCAAGGTGATGGACTGGCTCGCCGAGTCGCGGCACAGCGAGCTGCTCGCCCGCACCGTCGTCGTGCTCAACGACGTGACCGGGCGCGCCGAGGGCGCCACGACCCGCACCCTGGCCGAGGTGTTCGCCCGGCGGGTGGGCGCCAACCAGGTGTTCACGCTGCCGTATGACCCCCACCTCGCGGCGGGCGGCGGCGTCGACCTGGATCAGCTGCGGCGGGGTACGCGCCGGCGGTTCTTGGAGATCACCGCCGCGGTGGCGGCGCACTTCGCCGCGCCGGCGGCCAGACCCCAGGACGACGTCAGCCGCGCGCGGCGCGGTTGACCGCCGACACCACCGCCCGCAGCGACGCCGTGGTGATCGACGTCGCGATCCCCACCCCCCATACCGTCGCGCCGCTGATGGAGGCCTCCACGTAGGCCGCGGCCTGCGCTTCTTCCCCGGCGCTCATCGCGTGTTCGGAGTAGTCCAGGACGTTGACGTGGATCCCGACCTGGCCCAGCGCGTCGCAAAACGCCGCCAGCGGTCCGTTGCCGACCCCGCCGATCTCGGTTTCGGTCCCGTCGATCTTGACGACGGCCTCGATGCGGTCGGTGCCGCCGTCGACCTCCGCGGCGATCACCCGCTGGCGCATCCGCTCCAGCGGCCGCACCGGCGCCAGGTACTCCTCGGCGAACGCGTCCCACATCTCCTTGGGCGCGACCTCGCCGCCCTCACCGTCGGTGATCTTCTGAATCACCTGGGAGAACTCGATCTGCAGCCGGCGCGGCAACACCAGACCGTGATCGGCCTTCATGATGTAGGCCACCCCGCCCTTGCCGGACTGCGAGTTGACCCGGATCACCGCCTCGTAGGTGCGCCCGACGTCCTTGGGGTCGATCGGCAGGTAAGGGACCTGCCAGAGCATGTCGTCGACATCGGAATCGGCGGCGTCGGCGTCGATCTTCATGGCGTCCAGGCCCTTGTTGATCGCGTCCTGGTGGCTGCCCGAGAACGCGGTGTACACCAGGTCGCCGCCGTAAGGATGCCGCTCGGGCACCCGCAGCTGGTTGCAGTACTCCACCGTGCGGCGGATCTCGTCGATGTTGGCGAAGTCGATCTGCGGGTCCACCCCGCGACTGAACAGGTTCAGCCCCAACGTCACCAAGCAGACGTTGCCGGTGCGCTCCCCGTTGCCGAACAGGCAGCCCTCGATCCGGTCCGCGCCGGCCTGATACCCCAGCTCCGCGGCGGCCACCGCGGTGCCGCGGTCGTTGTGCGGGTGCAGGCTCAAGATCACCGCATCGCGGCGTTTTAGATTCCGGTGCATCCACTCGATCGAGTCGGCGTACACGTTGGGGGTGGCCATCTCCACCGTGGCCGGCAGGTTGAAGATGATCGGGTTGTCCGGGGTGGGCGCGATGACGTCGCCGACGGCGTCGCACACCTGCTTGGCGTATTCGAGTTCGGTGCCGGTGTAGGACTCCGGAGAGTACTCGAAGCGCCACCGGGTGCCCGGGTACTTGGCGGCCTGTTCGACGCATTTACGCGCACCCTGCACCGCGATCTCCTGCACCGCGGCCCGGTCGGCTTTGAACACCACCCGGCGCTGCAGGATCGACGTCGAATTGTAGAAGTGCACGATCACGTTCGGTGCGCCCTGACAGGCCTCGAAGGTGCGCTCGATCAGCTCGTCGCGGCACTGGGTCAGCACCTGAATGGTGACATCGTCGGGGATCACATTGGCCTCGATGATCTCGCGGACGAAGTCGAAGTCGGTTTGGCTGGCCGACGGGAAGCCGACCTCGATCTCCTTGTAACCCATCCGCACCAGCAGGTCGAACATGCGGCGTTTGCGGGCCGGGCTCATCGGGTCGATCAGGGCCTGGTTGCCGTCGCGCAGGTCGACCGCGCACCACAGCGGCGCCCGCTCGATCACCCGGTCGGGCCAGGTGCGGTCCGGCAGCCGGATCGGTTCGACTTCCTCGGCGAAGCTGCGGTACCGGTTGACCGGCATCGACGAGCCGCGCTGGGTGTTCCAGGCGGGCTGGCCGGGGTTGGGCGCGCCGGCGGGTTTGGTGATGGTTCGTCCCGACGTGAAAACGTCGGGCGAATCGGCGGGGGGTTCAGAAAAAGTGGTCATCGCTAGTGCTCCGGATTCGTCTGGATGGACTTCAGACCGGCGCATCGCAAACGCCCGCGACGGGAAGCCGGTCTGGATCAGACCCCGTCGCGGCGTCCGAGGAGGAGCACCCGCTGCACGTCGACCACTGTACCGTGCCGCGGCCGGGGGCCAAAACGACGCCCGAGTCAGCTCAGCTGGGTGGGCCTAGCCCGACGATCTCGCTGCTGGTGTGCGTGACCAGCGCGGGACCGATCTGTTCGAGTTGCCCGTACCCGCCGGGGGGCATCCGCCACAGCTGCTTGCAGGTGGCCAGGTCGGTGGCGACGGCGTCGGTTCCGTTTTTGAGCAACGCCACCCGGCCATCGGAGGCGAAGGAGGCATAGTCGCCACGCAGCGGGCAGGTCGGCACCGGCTTGCCAGTGGACAGATCCCAGCGCTGCCATTGATCGCTGGCCCGGTACCACAACTGGTCGCCGATGTTGCGAAACTGCGGGGCAATCCCGTAGCCGAGTCGGCCGGCCGGGATCTCGAGGATCTGCTGACCGGTTGCCGAAAAGACGTGAAATATTTTCTGGTCGAATGCGATTGGCATGCCGATGCCGTCCAGCAGGTTGTAGCCGGGCAACGGTTGTCGGTGCAGTAACTTGCCTGCGGTGTCGTAGAACAACACGCCGATACCGTCCGCGGAGTCGTATTCGTAGGCGAATCCGTCCGGGTAGGTGGTGGCCCGGCGCAACGTGGTGCCGCGCGGCGGGGTGGGGGTGAGTTCGGTGCCGTCGATGACGGAGAACACCCGCCACGTGGGGTCGTCGGGTTTGGGGATCTGGGTCAGTACGGTCGAATCCGTGGTGACCGGCCATCCGTTGCCCGGGGCGAACCAGGTGCGCTCGCCGCGTGGTCCGATGCCCCAGAGCCCCCGTTCGTCCTGGCCGGCGATCAGGTGGTTTCCCGCTACCTGGAACTGGTATCTGTCGGGCCCAGACGGGCGCCCATCGAGGCTGGTTTTGCCGCGGTAGCTGATGGTCCCGCGGGCCAGGTTGAGCGCCCAGATCTGGTCAGGTTCGTAGTCGTCCAGGCAAGCCGCGGTCGTATCGCCGGTCTGGTGGCAGCTGAGGTTGGTGCCGGCGCCGTCGAGTCGCAACGGCGTGAACAGTCGCCGCCCCGTCGACAGGTCGATGCCGTACACCCACTGCTGCGGGTGGTCCAGGCAGCCGGAGGTGTTGCAATCGGTTTTGAAGTAGGCGCGGTGGTCGGTTGTGGCGAATAGCTCGCCGAGGCTGACGGTGTCGGGAATGCCGAGCTCGGCGCGGGTGAGGTGCCAGGCCCGGACCAGTGGGCGATCCAAGCCGAAGCCGACCAGCGTGTGATCCGGTTGAGCCGACGAGGGCGTTGCCCCGAAGGCGATGGCGAGCGCCGTCACGACACCTACCGTGATCACCCCATGTCGACGTCGCATCAGAATGACCAGCTGCCCGCCGGTGACAGCACGAAGCCGTGGTTCATGATTGGGTCGGTGCAGGCCACACCGTCCTGGGTCACCGCGCAGGTAATACTGCTGGCGGACAGCTTGGACCCCGGCGTCAACCGGAATTGGTCGGGCGGGGCCGGGCAGTCGCCAGAGCCTCGGACGAAGGTGTACGTCCGGACACCTCGATACACCGGCGCGGTGTCCCCGGCCAGGGCGATGCCATCGCAGGCCTCTGGCTTTGACGCCGCGGTGTCCGGCATGCCGGGGATGACACCGGTGCAGGACGCGCCGTAGTGGATCGGACCGCCGTCTTGGTAGGGCCAGGAGCAGGACAGCGTCGGCGTTGTGAACCCGATGTGGGTGGATTTCAGCACCAGCCGCAGGTATGGCTTGGGGTCGACGGCGGTGAACGTGGACAGGTCCGGAAACCCCGGCGGCCCCTGGTCGGACGCGTGGCTGGGCGCCGGCGCGCCCGGCCGAGTGGGCGCCGGTGCACCGCAGCCCGCAAGTGTCGCGGCCAGGGTCAACCATGCGATCCGGACCCACACAGCACCGAATCTAGGTCACCCCGACGGTGGTGACGCGCACCAATGTGGCCCGCCGGTCAAGCCAACTCGGTTGATCCCGAGATCGCGGTGACATTCCGCCGAACGTTTTCTGCAGCGTCCCCATCCTGCCGACGTGGGGGCCGCGCCCCGGCACCCCGTATCCTGTGCTGTGGACGTGACCGCGACGACGCGGCTGAACGACCGAGACCCCGGAAGGATCGCAGTGGCACTCGTCGTGCAGAAGTACGGCGGATCGTCGGTGCAAGACGCCGACGCCGTCCGCCGGGTCGCTGAACGCATCGTCGAGACCAAAAAGCGGGGTAACGACGTCGTCGTGGTGTGCTCGGCGATGGGCGATACCACCGATGACCTGCTGGAACTGGCCCAGCAGGTGTGCCCCTCGCCGCCGGCTCGGGAACTGGACATGCTGCTGACCGCCGGGGAGCGGATCTCCAACGCGTTGGTGGCGATGGCGATCGAATCGCTGGGGTCGCAGGCGCGGTCGTTCACCGGGTCGCAGGCCGGGGTGATCACCACCGGCGCGCACGGCAAAGCCAAGATCATCGAGGTCACCCCCGGGCGGCTGCAGGCCGCCCTCGCGGACGGCCAGGTGGTGCTGGTCGCCGGGTTCCAGGGCGTCAGCCAGGACAGCAAGGACGTCACCACGCTGGGTCGCGGCGGGTCGGACACCACCGCGGTGGCGCTGGCCGCGGCCTTGAAAGCCGACGTCTGCGAGATCTACACCGACGTCGATGGCATCTTCACCGCCGACCCGCGCATCGTGCCCAACGCCCGCCGGCTGGACACCGTCACCTTTGAGGAGATGCTGGAGCTGGCCGCCTGCGGCGCCAAGGTGCTGATGCTGCGCTGCGTGGAGTACGCCCGCCGCTACCACCTGCCGGTGCATGTCCGGTCGTCGTACTCGGATAAGCCCGGCACCATTGTTTCCGGATCGATCGAGGACATCCCCATGGAAGACCCCATCCTGTCCGGCGTCGCTCACGACAAGAGCGAAGCCAAGGTGACCGTCGTCGGTATCCCCGACCTGCCCGGCTACGCGGCCCGGGTGTTCCGCGCGGCCGCCGACGCCGACATCAACATCGACATGGTGCTGCAGAACGTCTCCAAGATCGAGGACGGCAAAACCGACATCACCTTCACCTGCCCGCGGGAGAGCGGGCCGGCCGCGGTGGCCAAACTGGAGTCGCTGAAGAACGAGGTCGGTTTCACCGAGGTGCTCTACGACGACCACATCGGCAAGGTGTCGCTGATCGGGGCCGGGATGCGCAGCCACCCCGGCGTCACCGCCACGTTCTGCGAGGCGCTGGCGGATGCCGGCATCAACATCGACCTGATCTCCACCTCCGAGATCCGCATCTCGGTGCTGGTCCGGGACACCGACCTGGACAAGGCCGTCGTCGCCCTGCATGACGCGTTCGGGCTGGGCGGCGATGAGGAGGCGACCGTCTACGCCGGGACGGGGCGGTAATGGTTGCCCTGGGAGTCGTCGGCGCCACCGGTCAGGTGGGGCAGGTGATGCGCACCCTGCTCGAGGAACGCGACTTCCCGGCCACTAGCGTGCGGTTCTTCGCCTCGGCGCGCTCGCAGGGCCGCAAGTTGAGCTTCCGCGGCCAGGAGATCGAGGTCGAAGACACCGAAACCGCCGACCCGACCGGGTTGGACATCGCGTTGTTCTCCGCCGGCGCCACCATGTCCCGGGTGCAGGCCCCGCGGTTCGCCGCGGCCGGGGTGACGGTGATCGACAACTCCTCGGCCTGGCGCAAGGACCCCGACGTGCCGCTGGTGGTGTCCGAGGTCAACTTCGAGCGGGATGTCCGCGGTGCCGGGCCGCTCAAGAAGGGCATCATCGCCAACCCGAACTGCACCACGATGGCCGCGATGCCGGTGCTCAAGGTGCTGCACGACGAGGCGCAGCTGGTGCGGCTGGTGGTCTCCACCTACCAGGCGGTCTCCGGCAGCGGGCTGGCCGGCGTCGAGGAACTGGCCGGGCAGACCCGCGCGGTGGTGGACGGCGCCGAACAGCTGGTGCACGACGGGGCCGCGGTGAGCTTCCCGGCGCCGCACAAGTACGTGGCCCCGATCGCGTTCAACGTGGTGGCGCTGGCCGGGTCGTTGGTCGACGACGGCTCCGGGGAGACCGACGAGGACCAGAAACTGCGCAACGAGAGCCGCAAGATCCTCGGCGTGCCGGACCTGGCGGTCAGCGGCACCTGCGTGCGGGTGCCGGTGTTCACCGGGCACTCACTGTCGATCAACGCCGAATTCGCCCGACCGCTGTCCCCGGAACGGGCGACCGAGCTGCTGTCCACCGCGCCCGGCGTGAAACTGGTCGACGTGCCCACCCCGCTGGCCGCCGCCGGGGTCGATGAATCCCTGGTCGGCCGGATCCGCCCCGACCCGGGGGTGCCCGACGGGCGCGGGCTCGCGCTGTTCGTTTCCGGCGACAATCTGCGGAAGGGCGCGGCGCTGAACACGATTCAGATCGCCGAGTTGCTGGCCGCGACCCGCTGACCGGGGCGCCCCGTTACGCTGTCCGGCGATGGGCGTGCGGGGCAGGGTGATCGCTACGGCGCTGCTCGCGTGGGGCGGGCTGACCGCGACCACCGCGCACGCCGACCCGCCGGCGCCGATGCCCGAGCCGATTCTGCAGCCGCTGACCGAAGGCGAGGTGCTGCGCATCGGCCCGATGGCCGGCACCGGCACCGACACCCGCGACTACGGGATCGGCGCCACCGACCTGTGCGAGTTCATGGAGTTTCCCAGCGAGGTGCTGCAGATCTGCGGTGACAGCTTCGCCGGTGAGGGCGTCGGGTTCGGCGGCTGGTATTCGCCGATCGCGCTGCACGTCGACACCGACTCGGTCAACGACCCGACCGGCGTGCGCTACACCGGCGTCACCGGGGTGTGGCAGCCGCTGCTGGCCGACCCCACCCCGCCCGGGTCCTCGCAGCTGCCGGCCGGGGTGGTGCGCATCAACCGCAGCAACTATCTGCTGGTCACCACCACGACCAGCCTGGTGCCGCAGACCTCGCGGCTGGTGAAGGCCGAACCGGCGCGCGGACGCTGGTCAACCGTGCCGGGGTCGCAACGCGACGGCGGCTACCAGGATGGCCGGCAGTCCCAGATCAGCGGGTACTACGACCCGATCCCGACCGCCGACTCACCCGGCGGGTGGGTGTACATCGTGGCCGACAACTTCAACCGCAGCGCACCGATCGTGCTGTACCGGGCGCGGCCGGAGTCGTTCACCGACCGCTCGACGTGGCAGGGCTGGGCCGGCGGCGCGGAGGGCGGGTGGAACAAACCCCCGACACCGCTGTGGAATGAGCAGATCGGGGAGATGTGCATCCGGCAGATCGACGGCAAGACGGTGCTGTCGTATTTCAACGCCAGCACCGGCGACATGGAGGTCCGGGTCGCCAACGATCCGACGTCGCTGGGCAGCGCCCCGGTGACCACCGTGGTGCAGCACGACGAATGGCCGGAGCCGGCGGAAAGTTTGCCGCCGCCGTTCGACAATCGGCTCGCCCAGCCCTACGGCGGATACATCTCGCCGGGGTCGACGCTGGACGAGCTGCGGGTGTTTGTCAGCCAGTGGGACACCGAACCGCGCGAGCGGGCGCCGTACCGGGTCATCCAATTCGCGGTGAACCCGCTCAAGCCGGACTGATTCGACGCGTGCACCCGCATAGCGTTTTCATAGGCAGGACCTAGCTGGCACCATTTTGGCGCGCAGAAGATGCTAGGTATGAGTGAAACACCTGAAACCAGCAACGCGACTTCGGTCGCCACATCAACGCCAGCGCAGCACAAGCCGTACTGGCTCTACCGGCTCGCGGCCTGGGTCGTGATCGTCGCCGGGACCGTGTTCGTTGTCGCGGTCATCTTCTTCTCCGGGGCCGCGCTGACCCACCACCACGGCTGCCACCACCACGGCCATCACCACCACTCGATGGTGCAACCCGGCCACCACCACCGGCACCACCCCGGTCCGGGAGCCGGTGCCCCCGGCCGCGGCCCCGGCCAGCCGCCGACGTCGACCGCACCGTCGCTGGCCCCGCCCACCCCGTAGTTGCACCCCCAAGAACGCAAACGCCCCCACCCCCGACCCGGGGGCGTTTGCTTTTTTGGGGTAGCGCTCAAAAACGACACAGCGAATTCATTGACCGAACCCATCCGCGGCGACGCGTTGTTTTAGCATGATGAGCCTTATGACTGAAACACCCGAATCGAGCAGCCCGCCCCCGCCGCCGCCCCCGCCTCCGCCCGCGAAGCCGAGCCGGCTCTACCAGGCCGCCGCCTGGGTGGTGATCGTCGCCGGGATCGTGTTCATCGTCGCGGTGATCTTCTTCTCCGGTGCCGCACTGAGCCACCACCGCGATTGGCACAACCACCATCATCACGGCCCGTGCATGATGCATCACCCGGGACCGCCGGGACCGGGCCCGAACATGGGTCCGGACTTCTCGCCCGGTCCCGGTAACGGTCCCGGCGGACCGGGAGGCCCCGGAGTTCCACCACCTCCTCCCGCCCCGCCGCACCGCTAGCGGCTGGAGCCATGCCTTCCATGACTCGGCAACCGGGACCGCCAGCCACATGCCAAGGGCGGCGGCGCATTCGGTCATTTCGAGGTGACCCGGACCGCGCCAAGCTCGGCTGACGTCGGGTGGGCGTGCTTAAGATCAACGCCATGGGTAAGCCGGTGACACACGGGTGGGCCATCGCGCTTGCCGTGACGGGTTTCGCAGCGCTGGCCAGTACCGCGGTGGCCGCCGCGAATCCGTCGGAGCCAGGTGTGGTGTCCTACGCGGTGCTGGGCAAGGGGTCCGTCGGCAATATCGTCGGCGCGCCGATGGGCTTCGAATCGATCTCGCGCGAGCCCTACCAGGACTTCTGGGTGGACGACCCGGTCTGCAACAACTGGACCGACATCGGGTTACCCGAGGTGTACAACGACCCCGACCTGGCGTCGTTCAACAGCGCGGTCACCATGACCTCGGCCACCGACGACACCCACTTCGTCAAACAGGCGGTCGGCGTGTTCGCCACCGGGGACGCCGCGAACCGGGCGTTCCACCGGGTCACCGACCGCACCGGCGGCTGCTCGGGGCAGACCACCGGCCTGCACCTGGCGAACGGGTCCACCCAGACCTGGTCGTTCGACGGGGGGCCGCCCACCGCCACCGACGCGGCGTGGACCAAGCAGGAAGCCGGCACCGACCGGCGCTGTTTCTTCCAGACCCGGTTGCGGGAGAACGTGCTGCTGCAAGCCAAGGTGTGCCAGTCCGGCAACGCCGGCCCGGCGGTCAATGTGCTGGCCGGGGCGATGCAGAACACCCTGGGGCAGTAGTGGCACGCAATGTTTGGGTATCCGTAGCCAACGTGTCACCGGCGACGCACAGGAAGATGTCGGTGGCCCTCTGCAAGATGGAAGGTTAGGCGGCTATCAGCCGGGTAGCCGCGCACCAGCCAACGGCCCACCGGGTGGGCCCGGAGGTGTCCGTGGAGATGACGTCCGCCATAACGTCGCAGGTGTCGCAGCCGACCGAGGCCGCCGAAGGGGAGTTGGCCGGGGCGTCGGCGGCCGCCGAGCAGCTTGCCGACAGCTGCCTGATCGACGCCCCGCTGGGCCGCGTGGGCCTGGAGGTCGAAGCGCACTGCTATGACCTGGCCGACCCGGGCCGGCGGCCCGGCTGGGATGAACTCAGCGCGATTTTGAACGCGCTGCCGCCGCTGCCGGGAGGGTCGGTGGTCAGTGTCGAACCCGGCGGCGCGGTCGAGCTGTCCGGCCCGCCGCTGCCCGGCGCGGTCGCGGCGATCGAGGCGATGGCGCTCGACCAGGCGGTGCTGCGGTCGGCGTTCACCGCCGCCGGGCTGGGCTTGGTGCTGCTGGGCGCCGATCCGCTGCGGCCGGCGCGCCGGATCAACCCGGGCGCCCGGTACCAGGCCATGGAACGGTTCTTCACCGCCAGCTACACCGCGGTGGCCGGTGCGGCGATGATGACGTCGACGGCGTCGATCCAGGTGAACCTGGATGCCGGACCGCGGGCCGGGTGGGCGGCGCGGGTGTGGCTGGCGCACGCGCTGGGGCCCACGATGGTCGCGATCGCCGCCAACTCCCCGCTGCTGGGCGGCGCCTTCTCCGGGTGGCAGTCCACCCGGCAGCGGGTGTGGAGCCAGCTTGACGCCGCCCGCTGCGGGCCCATCCTGGGCGGCAGCGGCGCCGACCCCGGCATCGACTGGGCACGCTATGCGCTCAAGGCGCCGGTGATGCTGGTGCACAACCCGGACGCGGTGGCGATGACCCAGTACGTGCCGTTCGCCGACTGGGCCGACGGCCGCACCCTGCTGGGGGGTCGCCGGCCCACCGAGGCCGACCTGGACTATCACCTCACCACCCTGTTCCCGCCGGTGCGTCCGCGGCGCTGGTTGGAGATCCGCTACCTGGACAGCGTCGGCGACGCGCTGTGGCCGGCGGTGGTGTACACGCTGGTGACGTTGCTCGACGACCCGGACGCCGCCGATTTCGCCGCCGAAGCCGTGGAGCCCGTCGCCACCGCCTGGGACGTCGCGGCCCGGCTCGGCCTGGGGGACCGCCGGATCCACACCGCGGCCACCCGGTGCGTGAGCCTGGCCGCCGAACGCGCACCGACCCCGCTGCAGGACGCGATGGCGCGGTTGGTGCACCTGGTCGAGCGCGGCCGCTGCCCCGCCGACGACTTCGCCGACCGGGTGATCGAGGCTGGGATCGCACCCGCGGTCGCCCAGCTGGCGCAAGGACAGCAGTGAGTCCACGCGAAACATTGGCCGGTGACCTGATCCGGGCGCGGGAGCGCACCTTGGCGCTGGTCGACCTCGACGAGGCCGAGTTGTGTCGCCAATACGACCCGTTGATGAGCCCGCTGGTGTGGGATTTGGCGCACATCGGCCAGCAGGAGGAGCTGTGGCTGCTGCGCGGCGGCGACCCGGAGCGGCCCGGGCTGCTGCCGCCGGCGGTCGACGGGCTCTACGACGCGTTTGTGCACCCGCGCGCCAGCCGGGTCGAGCTGCCGCTGCTGTCCCCGACCGAGGCACTGCGGTACTGCCGGACCGTGCGGTCGGCGGCGCTGGACGCCCTCGACGCGCTGCCCGACGAAACCGACGCCGGTTTCGTGTTCGGGATGGTGGTCAGCCACGAACACCAGCACGACGAAACGATGCTGCAGGCGCTGAACCTGCGCACCGGGGCGCCGCTGCTGGATGCGGGGACCCCGCTGCCGGCCGGCCGGCCCGAGCTGGCCGGCACCTCGGTGCTGGTGCCCGGCGGGCCGTTCGTGCTCGGTGTCGACGCGGCCAGCGAACCGTTCGCGCTGGACAACGAACGCCCCGCACACCCGGTCGAGGTCCCGGCGTTTCGGATCGGTCGGGTCCCGGTCACCAACGGTGAATGGCGCGCCTTCATCGACGACGGCGGCTACCGCCAAGCCCGGTGGTGGTCGCCGCGCGGCTGGGAGCACCGGCAGCGCGCCGGACTGAGTGCGCCGCAGTTCTGGCACCCCGACCTGGCGACCCGCACCCGGTTCGGCCACGTCGAAGACATCCCCGCCGACGAGCCGGTGCAGCACGTCACCTACTTCGAGGCCGAGGCCTACGCGGCGTGGGCCGGGGCGCGGCTGCCCACCGAAATCGAATGGGAGAAGGCGTGCGCCTGGGATCCGCGCACCGAGACCCGGCGCCGCTACCCGTGGGGGTCGGCCGAGCCGTCGCCGGCGCACGCCAACCTCGGCGGCGGCGCCCGGCGCCCGGCCCCGATCGGCGCCTACCCGGCCGGGGCGTCGGCCTACGGCGCCGAACAGTTGCTCGGCGACGTGTGGGAATGGACCAGCTCGGAACTGCAACCCTGGCCCGGCTTTACGCCGATGATCTACCAGCGCTACACCCAGCCGTTCCTCGGCGGCGACTACCGGGTGCTGCGCGGCGGATCGTGGGCGGTGGCGGGCGAGATCCTGCGGCCCAGCTTCCGCAACTGGGATCACCCGTACCGGCGGCAGATCTTCGCCGGCCTCCGACTGGCCTGGGACGCCTGATGTGTCGGCACCTGGGCTGGCTGGGCGCCGCGGTATCGGTGTCGTCCCTGGTGTGCGACCCGCCCAACGGCCTTACGGTGCAGTCGTATGCGCCGCGCCGGCAAAAACACGGGCTGCTGAACGCCGACGGGTGGGGGGTCGGGTTTTTCGACGGCACCGAGCCGCGCCGCTGGCGCAGCCCGATGCCGCTGTGGGGCGACGCCTCGTTCGCGTCGGTCGCACCGGCGCTGCGCAGCCACTGCGTGGTGGCCGCGGTCCGCTCGGCGACCGTCGGCATGCCGATCGAAGCCAGCGCGACCGCACCGTTCACCGACGGCCACTGGCTGCTGTCCCACAACGGCGTCGTCGACCGCGCGACGCTGCCGGCCTCGGGCGCGGCCGAATCGGCCTGCGACAGCGCGGTGTTGGCCGCGGCGCTGTTCGCCCGCGGCGTCGACGCCCTCGGGGAATCCATTGCCGCGATCGGGGCAGGCGACCCGGGCGCCCGGCTCAACATCTTGGCCGGCAACGGCTCCCGGCTACTGGCCACCACCTGGGGCGACACCTTATCGCTGCTGCACCGCCCCGACGGCGTGGTGGTAGCCAGTGAACCCTACGACGACGACCCGGCCTGGCAAGACGTGCCGGACCGGCACCTGGTCACGGTCACCGAGGACCGGGTCACCCTGACGCCGCTGGAAGGATCGTGATGACCCTGTCGCTGTCGAACCACCTCGCCGCCGACGCCGCCCACCGGGCGCTGCGCCACGACGTGCGGCACGGGCTGCAGCGCTCACCGAAGTCGCTGCCGCCCAAATGGTTTTACGACTCGGTGGGCAGCGACCTGTTCGATCAGATCACCCGGCTGCCGGAGTACTACCCGACCCGCACCGAGGCGGCGATCCTGCGGGACCGATCCGCGGAGATCGCCGCGATCACCGGCGCGGACACCCTGGTCGAACTCGGCAGCGGCACCTCGGAGAAAACCCGGATGCTGCTGGACGCCCTGCACGCGGCCGGCACGCTGCGCCGCTTCGTGCCGTTCGACGTCGACGCCGGCATGCTGGAGGCCGCCGGAGCGGCGATCCAGCGCGAGTACCCCACGATCGAAACCGCGGCCGTCTGCGGGGATTTCGAGGAACACCTGGCCGAGATCCCGGGCGGGGGCCGGCGGCTGTTCGTGTTTTTAGGCTCGACGATCGGCAACCTGACCCCGCAGCCACGCGCCGAGTTCCTGGCGTCGCTGGCCGCGGTGCTGGCCCCCGGCGACAGCCTGCTGCTGGGCACCGACCTGGTCAAGGACACCGCCCGGCTGGTCCGCGCCTACGACGACGCCGCCGGGGTGACGGCGGCGTTCAACCGCAACGTGTTGGCGGTGATCAACCGGGAACTCGACGCCGACTTCGACCTCGACGCGTACACGCACGTGGCCCGCTGGAACGCCGACGCCGAACGCATCGAGATGTGGCTGCGGGCCACCAGCGCGCAGCGGGTGCGGATCGCGGCGCTGGAGTTGACCGTCGACTTCGGCGCCGGTGAAGAGATGCTCACCGAGGTGTCCTGCAAATTCCGTCCCGACGCGGTGGCCGCCGAGCTGGCCGCAGCCGGGTTACAACGCACCCGGTGGTGGACCGACCCCGCCGGCGACTTCGGGCTGTCACTGGCCGGCAAGTGAGCCAGTCGCTGGCCGACCGGTGGCGCGCGGCCCGGCCCGCCACGGCCGGCCCGCACCTGGACAGCGCGGCCTGCTCGCGGCAAAGCTTCGCCGCGCTGGAGGCCGCCGCCCGCCACGCCCGCCACGAAGCCGAACTCGGCGGATACGTCGCCGCCGAGGCGGCCGCGCCGGTGCTGGACGCCGGCCGCGCCGCGGTGGCGGCACTGTTCGGCATGCCCGACGCCGAAGTGGTGTTCACCACCGGCTCGTTGCAGGCGTTAAACCTGCTGTTGGACAGCTGGCCGGGCGGCCGCACGCTGGCCTGCCTGCCCGGCGAATACGGCCCCAACCTGGCGGTGATGACCGCGCACGGCTTCACCCGCCGGCTGCTGCCGGTCGACGACGACGGCCGGCTGCGGGTGCAGCAGGCCGCCGCCGAGCTGACCGCCGACCCGCCCGACCTGGTGCACCTGACCGCGCTGGCCAGCCACCGCGGCGTCGTGCAGCCGCTGGCCGAACTGGCGCGGGTGTGTATGCGGCTGGCGGTGCCGCTGATTGTCGACGCCGCCCAAGCCCTCGGCCAAGTGGACTGCGCGGTGGGCGCCGACGCGGCCTACACGTCGTCGCGCAAATGGATGGCCGGCCCGCGCGGGGTGGGCGCGCTGGCGCTGCGGCCCGGGCTGCTGGGCCGGCTGCGGCCCCGGCTGCTGCCGGCGGGGTCGGGGCTGACCGTCGCGCAGCGGCTCGAGTTCGGCGAAGCCAATGTGGCGGCCCGGGTGGGGTTTTCGGTGGCGCTGGGCGAGCACCTGGCCTGCGGTCCGGCGGCGGTGCGGGCCCGCCTGGCCGAGGTGGGCGCGCTGAGCCGCACCGTGCTGGCCGCGGTGCCCGGCTGGCGGGTGATCGAAGCGGTCGACGAGCCCAGCGCCATCACCACGCTGGCGCCGCCGCCCGGCGTCGACGTCGGGCACGTCCGGGCCGCATTGATCGCCCGGCACGGCATCGTCACCACCGCGGCGGGCGTCGAACGTGCGCCGCTGGAGATGAGCGAAGCCGTGCTGCGGGTGTCCCCGCACCTGGACTGTACGGCCGAAGATTTGGCGGCCCTCACCGCGGCGCTGACCGATCTCGGGTGAGCCACCCCGCCGAGATCGACGGCAGCGTGAGGAAGTTCGAGTGCGGCCGACGATAGCGTCGATCTCGGCGCTAACCCGACCGGGGCTTGTGCGCGCTCAGCAGGTACGCCGGCATCTTCATCCGCCCCTTGTCGTCGAGCGGGTGCGGCGGCGGTGCGGCCGCGGCGCCCGGCACCTGCGGCACGTTGGAGTGGATGTAGGCGGGGCGGATCTCGTCGATCTCGAAGTAGGTGCTGACCGCGGCGCGCAGCTCGTCCTCGTCGACCTCGTTGGGTTTGGTCGCCCAGTCGGCGGGGAAGGCGCCCTTGGCGAACACCAACACGTAGTAGTGGGCGCCGGGTGCGGCGGCGCGGTGCACCGAACGCAGGTAGCCGTCGCGGCCCTCGACCGGCAGCGAGTGAAACAGGGTGCTGTCGATGATCGTGTTGAACCGGCCGTCAAAGCCGGTGAACGCGGTGATATCGGCCTGCACGAACGTCGCGGTGCCCAACCCGCGGTCCTGGGCGGCCTTGGTGGCGGCGGCCACCGCGGTGGGGGTCAGGTCGATGCCGACCACGGTATAGCCCTGCGCGGCCAGCGCCAGCGACAATTCGGCGTAGCCGCAGCCGGCGTCGAGCACGTCGCTGCGGACCTTGCCGGCGGCGACCAGCGCGGCCAGCTCGGGCTGCGGTTCACCGATATTCCACGGCGGCGGCCCCTCGAAGACGCCCTGCTGCCGGTACGCGTCGTCCCAGTCCATCACCTCGGTCATGGGTCCGACCATACTCAGCGCAAGGCTGTCAGCGAGTAGACGGCGTCCGCAAATTGGGTAGTGCACTACGCGCGTTCCGCCCGGGTTACTCGGCGACACTTGATGGACAGCGCGGTGCCGGCCGAGAGGAGGTGCATGGTGCTTTCCGGGCAGCCACACCTACCTAGCGGTCCACTGGGGAAACCTGTTGGTGGGTGGCGCGTGAGTGCGTCGTCGGCGGCAGCGCTCAAGCACGGGGCGGCTGATGGTGGGGGCCGCCGGGGTGTGCTCGAGAGCGCGTTCGGGGTACTGGACATGCTGGGACGCGCCGACGCCGGGCTGGGTCTGACCGAGCTTGCCCGCGCGACCGGATTCGCCAAGACCACCGTCTACCGCCTGGCCGAGCAACTCATCGACGTCGGGGCGGTCCAACGCATCGAACACCGCTACTTCATCGGCCCCGTGATCGCCCGACTCGGCAGCTGCTGGCAACCCGACCCGCAGCTCAGGCAGGCCGCCTGCGAGCCGACACGGACCCTGGCCGCGTTAGCGCGGACGGCCGCGGCGGTGTACGTGCCCTACGAGGGGCGGGCGCGTCTGATCACCGCTGCGGTATGCCGGGAGAAGTCCTGGTGTGCCGCCGGTCGATTTGGATGGCGAACGCACCGCGGTCGGACGGGTGCTGTTCGCCAACCGCGGCGCCGCGGCGATCCCGCCCGCTCTGGGCCGGCCGCGATGGGACCGACGGGACCGGTTAGCGATCGTCATCGACGACCACGACGGCGCCGGTTTGAGCTGGGTCGCGGCGCCGGTGTGGCGGCCCGACGGCCGGTGCGCCGCCGCGGTGGCCGCCCTCGTCGACGCGCCCACGGTGTCACCGGGCCTGAAGGACCTGGTTACCTGCGCCGCCCGCCGAATCGGCCAGCAACTTCAGCTGGCCATCCCCGGCGCGGGGCGACCGGGACCGTACCGCAGCGAAACCCACGCCACCCCACTTGCGATGGCGGCAGCCTGGCCGCAGCCGTCGCCGAGTCCGAAGGTCTTCACCGGATGACCTGATCCAGCCGACCACCGGGCACAGAAAGGTGAAGTCCATGTCCTCGGCCTACCCGCCGATGTCGCCGCCCGCAGCGACATCGACGACTGCGAACAGCCGGGTTCGATGACGACCTGGGGCCGGGTGGCCAACGTGTCGCAGCGGCAAACGGAAGTCCGTCGGGCACGCTGCGCCAGCCCGGCGCTGGAGTTCCGCACCATCCACGGCTCCCGGTACGCATTCCGGATCGCCGGGTCCGGCCCGGCCATCGTGCTCATCCACGGCCTCGGGGGCAGCTCATCGACGTGGAACATGGTGCAGGCCAGGCTGGCTCGCCGGTTCACCGTGATTGCCCCCGATCTGCTGGGGCACGGCAAATCGGCCAGTACCGGGACCGACTCCTCGGCGTCGGCGTACGCTAACGCGCTGCGGGATTTGCTGTTGGTGCTGGGCATCGACCGGGTCACCATGGTGGGGCATTCGCTTGGAGGTGGTGTCGCCATTCAATTCGCGTACCAGTTCCCCGAATTGGTCCAGCGGCTGGTGCTCGTCGCCACCGGCGGGGTGTCTAGGGACGTGAGCATCGCCTTGCGGGTGGCGTCGCTGCCGATGGTCGGCGAAGCGCTTGTGGCGCTGCGCCTGCCGGGCGCGCTGCTGACGCTGCGGCTGGTCGGCCGGGTGGTCCGGCTGGCGGCGGGCTCGACCGGATTCGGCCTCGACCTTCCCCATGTGCTGCGGGCGCTGGGCGAGCTGAGCGACCCGGCGGCGTCGGCGTCCTTCGCCCGCAGGCTACGGGCGGTCGTCGACTGGCACGGCCAAATGATCACCATGCTGGATCGCTGCTATCTGACGGAACCCATTCCAACACAGCTCATTTGGGGTGAACGGGATTCGGTGATCCCGGTGCGGCACGCCCGGCTGGCCCATGCCGCCATGCCAGGTTCGCGGCTGGCGATCTTCGACCGCTGCGGGCATTTCCCCTTCCACGACGATCCGGACCGGTTTATCGACGTGGTGGAGCGTTTCATCGACTCCACCAAGGCCGCGGTCTACGACCTGGACCGGCTGCGGCAGTTGCTGCGCACCGGGCTCGCCAGCGCACCCCCGCGGCACCGGCCGCCAGCCGCGGTGCGGTGGGCGACGTAAGGCACCACCAACGCGGTCCGGCGGCGTCAGGTGCCGCGCACGGTGGCGGCAAGTTCGTCGCGACTGGAGATGCCAAGGACGCCGCAGGCCCGGTAGATGTGGCCTTCGACGGTGCGCACCGACGTCACCAGCCGGTCGGCGATCTGCTGGTTGCTCATCCCTTGCCCGATGAGCTGGGCAATCTCACGCTGGCGGGCGGTCAGCGGGGAGTCGAGGTCGCTGATCGCGGCAATGGCGGGGGTGTGCGCGCCGGTGAGGTCGGCGAGCCGGCGAGCGCGGGCCGCGGCGGTCAGTGAGGAGCCGCGCTGACCGCGGCGCTGGTAGACGACCGCCGCCTGGGCGGCGGCGTCGCCGGCCGTGACCGGATCTCCCATGGATTCACAGGCGGCCGACGCCGCGTCGAGACCGGGCCCGTCGCCGGCGGCCAGCGCGGCGGCGTGGGCGGCGGCAGCGGGGGCGCGCGGCCCGTCGACGGTCGGTGCCAACTCGGCCAGCCGGGTGACACCGCCCGAGTCCCCGAAGCGTGTCGCGGTCTGCAACGCCACCACTTCATACGCCCATTGGTGCCGCGTCGCGGCGAGCGCCGCCCCGTCGTGGGCGCGGGCTATCGCCGTCGAGGTGGCACCCTCGGCGGCGTCCACCCAGGCGCGGTCCAGGATCGCTTCGACGTCGAGGTACCCGTAGGCGGGGTGGGTGGCCGCCTCCAACTCCGCTAACCGCTGCCGGGCCAGGTCGGTGTGGCCGGCCATGGCGTGTGCCCGGACCAGGGCAAGCAAGCCCAAGTAGTCGTAACCCAAGGCGCTGACTCCCCTGAGTCCGGCGCGGGCCTCGTTGAGCAATCGGATCGCGATCGGCAACCGTCCGCGGGCCACGGCGCCGCAGCCGACCAGCGTCAGCCCGAACAGGTGCACCGGCCCCAACTCCCAGCGGGTGCGCGCGTGCTGCTCGGCAACGATCCGCTCGACCTCATCCAAATACCCGGCGGCCGCAAGCCCAGTGAGTTGAAAGCTGCACAACCCCTGCCGCAGGGACACCGCGTCGACCGCGTCGGCCGCACCGCGATAGCCGCGGTGCGCAGCATCGGCGATCTGATCGGCCCAGCCGAGGCTGCCCAGGGCGCCGACGAGCCCGTAGGTTGCGACGGCGACCATCGGGCCGGGAAGCGCGGCGTGGGCTAAGGCGCTTTGGGCGTAGGACAGCGCCTCCTCGGGTCGGCCCAGGCCGGCGCAGAACGCCGCCCGTATCGCCGTCACCGGGACACGCCGGTTGTCGTCGCCGATGGCGGCGTCGGTCCGATCCAGTACCGCCTCAGCCTGCGCCAGGCGACCCAGCCCCCAAAACAGGTTGGCCGCGCGCACACTGGTCGCGGCCGCGCGCTGGGCGTCGTCGGTGCACTCGGCCTCCAGCAGCTCCAACTCGCGTTCGGCGTCGTCGACGCGGCCGAGGCAGACGTGGGCATAGCTGCGGGCAAGTCGAGCGGGGAAGCCGCCGCCGCCCGCGGCCAGCGCGGCCCCGGCGAGCCGCTCACATGACGACATGTCGGAGAGCAAAAACGCGATCTGCGCGGCGGCGGTGAACAGCGCCGGGTTCGGCGGCAGGTCGGAGTCGATGGTGAGCATCGCGCGGCGCAGCGTGCGTTCCGCGCCGGTGTCCGGGGTTTTCGCCAGTGCGGTCGCGACCTGGCCGCGCAGCCGCCGCCGCTGCAGCTGCCCGGTGCGGGCCATGCGCAGCTCGCCGTAGAGCGGATGCGCGAGCCGCGCCGCCAGGTTGTCGCGGCCCACGGTCTCGACGGTGATGAGCCGGCGGGTTTCGGCTTGTTCGACCGCCCGAGTGCTGACCAGCGACGTCAGTTCGTCGACGGCCAGCGGCTCGGCGATCGCCAGCAGGTCCACCACCCGGCCGACCGGGCCGGGTAGCGCCCCCATCTGCGTCTCGATGAGGCTGGCCAGCGGCGAGGACAGGTCGGGCCCGGACCCCGACCAGCGCCACACCCCGTGCTCGGCGCGCAGCCGGTCCGCCGCGCGCTCCTGGTCGACCAGATGCCGCAGAAACAGCACCACGCCACGGCTGAGTTCCCACAGCCGGTGTGCGCTCAGCCCTTCCACCGGTCCGCCGAGCACCGCCTCCAGTAACTCGGTGGTCTCCGACTCCGACAGCGGTTGCAGGTCGATGCGCGGCAGGTAGCTGTCTTTCCACAGGGCGGTCACGGCGTCGGGCGCTAGCGCGCCGCTGCGCAGGGTGAGCACCACCGGCGCGGCGTGGGACAGCACCAGGTGGTGCAGCACCGCCGCGGACACGTCGTCGAGCAGGTGGGCGTCGTCGATCCCGATCAGGGGCACCGCGCCGGGTGGGGCAGCGGCCACGGCGGCAGCGGCTTGCGGGATGGTCCGAGCCTGATAGGTGCCGACCTCACCGACCAGTGGAGCGAGGGCCCCCAACGCCAGCGGCCGGGACGAATGCGTCGCCCCCACCCAGCGGACGGTGCGGCCGGAGCCGGCGCGGGTAAGGACCTCGCGGGCCAGGCGAGATTTACCCACACCCGCGGCTCCCGCTAACACCACCCCGGAGCCCGGGGCATGCACCGAGCCCAGCGCGGAACCGATCACTCCGAGCTCTTCACGACGCCCCACCAGGGGCCAGTCGGTGAGCATGAAATGGATGGTACGACCGCGACTCGGGCGTCGGGTGGTGATCGGCGGAGCGCGGACGGGCCTTTTAGCACGACAGTTGCTGGCTCATCAGGGCGGCCAGCTTGGCCTCCGCGATCCGCATGAACGGATCGAGAGCCTCCGGCTCGATGTCCAGGCGCTCGACGATCACCGCGTCGGTGGCGCCGTCGGTGCGCAACCGCAGCGCGGTCGCATACGCCGCCGGCAGCCGGCGCAGCGCCCGCTCCCGCTCGCCATCCGCGCCGTCCATCACCGGGCCTCGGTTCCTGCTCTCCGCACGGCAATCAGTGAAGCGCGGTGCGGGCAATCCGGGTCGAGTAATCAACTACGCATTTCCGGCCGGCGGCTCCCAGGTGTGCACCGGCTCGTTGCTGTGCATGCCCTGGCAGTACCGCTTGAGCATCTCGGCCAGCGCGGCGGGCCGGCTCATTCCGCCCTGCTGCAGCGCCCGCACCGTGGCCACCTGCCAGGCGGCGCCGTTGCGGCCGGTCTTCGCCCGGCCCTCGATGATCCCGAGGTAGCGGTCCCGCACCGCCGCGGACACCCCCCAGGACCGCAGCCCCTCGTCGGCCATCGGCAGCAGCCGGCGCAGCACCAGCTCGTCGGCGGCCACCTCGCCCAGCCCCGGCCAGTACAGTCGCGCCGCGATCCCGCGGCGCGCCGCCGCCAGGAAGTTGTCCTGTGCCGCAGCGAAACTCATCTTGGTCCACAGCGGCCGATCCTCCCGGGTCAACGTGCCCAGCATGCCGTAGTAGAAGGCGGCGTTGGCCAGCATGTCCACCACCGTCGGTCCGGACGGCAACACCCGGTTCTCCACCCGCAGGTGCGGGCGGCCGTCCACGACGTCATACACCGGCCGGTTCCACCGGTACACCGTGCCGTTGTGCAGCCGCAGTTCGGCCAGCTGCGGGGTGCGTCCCGCGGCCAGCTCGGACCGCGGATCCTCGTCGGACAGCTCGGGCAGCAGCGGCGGGAAGTAGCGGACGTTCTCCTCGAACAGGTCGAAGATCGAGGTGATCCACCGCTCGCCGAACCACACCCGCGGACGCACCCCCTGGACCTTCAGCTCCTCCGAGCGGGTGTCGGTGGCCTGGGTGAACAGTTCGATCCGGGTTTCCGACCACAGCTCATGGCCGAAGAAGTAGGGCGAGTTGGCGCCCAGCGCCAGCTGCGGCCCGGCCAGCACCTGCGCGCCGTTCCAGTTGTCGGCGAAATCCTCCGGGGCGACCTGCAGGTGCAATTGCATGCTGGTGCAGGCGGATTCGGGAGCGATGGTGGAGGTGTGCAGGCACACCCGCTCGGTGCCGGTGATATCGATGACGATGTCCTCGCCGCGGGTGGTGAAGATCGAGTCGTTGAGGGCGGCGTACCGGGTCGACTCGCTCATCCAGCCGCGGTCGAGGTGGTCGGGCATCAGCGTGGGCAGGATGCCGATGGTGACGATGTGGGTGCCGTCGGTGTTGGCCTTGGCTTCGGCGGCGTTGAGGCTGGCCCGCACCTCGTCCTCCAACTCCAGGCCGGAGTGCCCGGGCAGCGGCCGGGGCGCGACATTGAATTCGATGTTGTAGCGGCCCAATTCGCTCTGGTAGGCCGGGTCGGCGATGGCGGTCAGCACATTCTGGTTGGACATCGCCGGCTGGTAGTCGGCGCCGATCAGGTTGCATTCGATTTCCATGCCGGTCAACGGGCGATCGAACTCGAAGTCCGAGTGCGCCAGCATGGCTTCGAAGACGTCCAGGCACAGCTGCACCTTGCGCCGGTACTCGCGGCGATGCGTGCTGTTGTACGCCGTGCGTTCGACCTCGTCGCCCACACCGTCGATGCAACAGGGGCGGCGGTCGTTGCGCAACTAACGAGGCTGCATCAGATGCGATGGAGAGTAACATCAGATGTATGCGCACCACGATCGATCTCGACGACGACATCCTGCGGGTGCTCAAGCAACGACAGCGGGACGAGGGCAAGACGCTAGGACAATTGGTGTCCGAGCTGCTGGCGCAGGCCCTCGCTAACAAGCCCCAGGCACGCCTCGATGTGAGCTGGACGACCGCGGAGCTACGGCCCCGGGTCGACCTCGGCGACAAGGACGCGGTCTGGGCGGCGCTGGACCGGGCGGTCGAGGAATGAGCCAGACCTTCGACGTCAATGTGCTGGTGTACGCGACCGATCGCGGAAGCCCGTTTCATGGTCGGGCCAAGGCCCTCGTTGAGCGGTTTCTCGCCGGGCCCGAGCTGGTCTATTTGTTGTGGCCGGTGGCAATGGGTTACCTGCGCATCGTGACCCACCCGGCACTGCTGGATACGCCGCTGTCGCCGGAAGTGGCCGCCGGCAATATCGAGCAACTGGTCGCGCGGCCGCACATCCGGCAGGTCGGGGAAAGCGACGGGTTCTGGGCGGTGTATCGGCGGGTCGCAGATGCCGTGCGCCCCAAGGGTAACCTCGTGCCCGACGCGCACCTCGTCGCGTTAATGCGGCAGCACGGCATCGCCACCATCTGGACCCATGACCGTGACTTCCGCAAGTTCGAGGGCATCACGGTGCGTGACCCGTTCGCCGGCTGACCTACCGGCGCGACGCCACTACGACCTGCGGGTTGGGGCGCAGCGGCAGCGCGAATCCGCCGCCGCGCAACTCGACCCGGATCGCCGGATCGGCGTGGGCGGCCAGCGCCCGTAACGCCGACGGGCTGTAGGCGCGCAGCGAGCTGATCACCCCGTCGTGCGCGAGCGGGAGCACCGCCGCGAACGGCAGCATGGTGGCCAGCTGGATGACATGCAGCGGTGCCGGAGGGCGGGGCAGGTCGATGATCAGCAGCTTGTCGGCCACCCGGGTGCCCTCGGCGAAAACCCGGGACGCGGCGAGCGGGGGCAGGTGGTGAAAGCTCAGCGCGAACACCGCCAGATCGAACTGCCGGTCCGCGGCGTCGATGGCGGTGGCGTCCATCTCCCGCACCGTCGCGCGGGGATGCCGGCCCAGGTCGCCCGCGGCGATCGCGGTCACCGAGGTGGGCTCGATGTCGGTGACGGTGACCGCGGCGGTGGGATGGTTCTCCAGCAGCGCGCGGGACAGCGCACCGTGGCCGGCGCCCAACTCGAGGATCTTCGGGTCGGGCACCTCGGCGACCTCGGCCAGCGCCAGCCGCGCGAACCGCTGGTGGTCACCGAATAACGACCCGACCACCTCCAGCGACCGCACTACCTGCCGTTTGAGGTGGTCGACGTCGTCGCGGTCCAGGTACTCCGGCCGGTCGGTCTGCAGCCGCCGATCCAGGCAGGAGGCGTTAAAGCCGCCGCGCGGCATGCGGGCGATGTCGCGGGTTTCGCCGGGCATGTAAGACATCATGGACGATGCACCGGAAGGAGCAGCACGTTGGCCGACTTCGTCGCCTCCATCGACCAGGGCACCACCAGCACCCGCTGCATGATTTTCGACCACGACGGCGCCGAGGTGGGCCGTCACCAACTCGAACACGAACAGATCCTGCCGCGGGCCGGCTGGGTGGAGCACAACCCGTTCGAGATCTGGGAGCGCACCGCGGCGGCGCTGATCTCGGTGCTCAACACCACCAAACTGCAGGCCAGCGACCTGGCGGCGCTGGGCATCACCAACCAGCGGGAAACCACGCTGGTCTGGGACAAACACACCGGCCGCCCGTACTACAACGCCATCGTGTGGCAGGACACCCGCACCGACCACATCGCCTCGGCGCTGGACCGCGACGGTCGCGGCGACGTGATCCGGCGCAAGGCCGGATTGCCGCCCGCCACCTACTTTTCCGGCGGCAAGGTGCAGTGGATCTTGGAAAACGTCGACGGGGTGCGGGCGGCCGCCGACCGCGGTGACGCGCTGTTCGGCACCTGCGACAGCTGGGTGCTGTGGAATCTGACCGGCGGGCCGCGCGGCGGGGTCCACGTCACCGACGTCACGAATGCCAGTCGGACCATGTTGATGAACCTGGAAACCCTGGACTGGGACGACGAGCTGCTGTCGTTCTTCTCGATCCCGCGGTCGATGCTGCCGCGGATCGCGCCGTCCTCATCGCGGCGGCCGCACGGGGTTACCGCCGAACTGGGCCCGGCCGGCGGCGAGGTGCCGATCACCGGCATCCTCGGCGATCAGCAGGCGGCGACGGTGGGGCAGGTGTGCCTGGCTGCCGGTGAGGCCAAAAACACCTACGGCACCGGAAACTTCCTGCTGCTCAACACCGGTGAGAAGATCGTGCGGTCGGCCAACGGGTTGCTGACCACCGTCTGCTACCAGTTCGGTGACGCCAAACCGATCTACGCGCTGGAAGGCTCGATCGCCGTCACCGGCTCGGCGGTGCAGTGGCTGCGCGATCAGCTCGGCATCATCAGCGGTGCGGCGCAAAGCGAGTCGCTGGCCCGGCAGGTCGCCGACAACGGCGGCATGTACTTCGTGCCGGCGTTTTCCGGGCTGTTCGCCCCGTACTGGCGCTCCGATGCCCGCGGCGCGATCATCGGGTTGTCCCGGTTCAACACCAACGCGCACCTGGCCCGGGCGACCCTGGAGTCGATCTGCTATCAGAGCCGCGACGTGGTCGATGCGATGGAGGCCGACGCCGGGGTGCACCTGGAGGTGCTCAAGGTCGACGGCGGGATCACCGTCAACGACCTGTGCATGCAGATCCAGGCCGATGTGCTCGGCGTCGACGTGGTCAAGCCGGTGGTGTCGGAGACCACTGCGCTGGGTGCGGCCTACGCCGCGGGGCTGGGTGTCGGCTTCTGGCGCGACCCCGAGGACCTGCGGGCCAACTGGCAAGAGGACAAACGCTGGACGCCGAGTTGGAGCGAGGAGCAGCGCGCCGAGGCGTACGCCGGGTGGCGGAAGGCCGTGCAGCGCACCCTGGACTGGGTCGACGTGTCCTGAGTGTCCCTAGCGGACCGCCGAGTGGCACTCTCACGACGCATCGTCGGCGCGTCGCGTCGTGAGAGTGCCACTCGCGCCAGGGGCGGCCGTTATTCGGTTTCGCTGAGGATGTTGTAGACCTCGCGGCGGGCGTTGTTGACGATGTCGACAATGCGCTGCTGTTGTTCCGGGCTCGCGGCATGCGCCGATTGGGCCACCGCGCCGAACAGTTGACCGACCGCTTTGCGCAGGCTGACATGACCGGGGTCGGCGCCCTCGGTGATTTCCTCCCACGGCGGTGTCTCGACCTTGTCCGCGGCGGCGCGACCGTCCTCGGTCAGCTTGAAAAGCTTCTTGCTGCCGTCGGTTTCATTGGCGACGATCAGGCCTTCATCGACCAGCAGCTGCAGGGTGGGGTACACCGATCCGGGGCTGGGCCGCCACAGGTCCTGGCTGCGCTCGGCGATCTGGGTGATCATCTCGTAGCCGTGCATGGGCCGCTCGGCGAGCAGGACCAGGATGGCGGCGCGCACATCGCCGCGGCGACCGCGACGGCCGCCGGGACCGCGGTGTCCGCCGCGCGGTCCGGGTCCGAACCCGAAACCGGGACCGAAGCCCGGGCCAAAGCCGGGTCCGAAACCGAACGGTGGGCCGTCGTGTCCGGCGCCGTGGCCGCGCAGCTGGGCGCGCAGGTCCCGCCGGGCTTGGCGCCGGGCCTGGTGCATCGCGCGACGCTGCTGCGGACCGAAGCCAAAACCGAAGTCGCCGGCCGGGCGGTCCGCGAAGGGGCCCCCGAACGGGGGGAAGGGGAGAGTCATAGGTTGTCTCGCTTCTCGATAAGGAAGCACCCGATGCGCTTCCGATACGTTGACGATATATCGGAAACTATCGGTTGGCAACCGTGGGGCGGTCTGCTCAGTCCGGTGGCGCGAACCCGGTGCTTGTCGGCGACGACTCGACCGGTGCTGCCGCGGCCCCGTTACCGTGGGTCGGCGCCACGGCGGCGGGCGGCGCCGCGCCGGCCGCCGGGGCGACCGGTCCGGTGCGCGGCCGCAGCCGCGCGAGCTCCCGGCGGTGTCGTTCGGCCAGCACCGCCGCCAACATGAACTGCGGTGGGGTGCCCGGCGGGGGCGGCGGCGAGATCCGGGCCAGCACCTCACCGGCCAGCCGATACGCCAGCTGGTCACGCACCCGCGGATCGAGTTGTGGTGCGCGGGACAGGAATTGGCGGGCCACCTCGGCCTGCTCGGGCCGCAGCCCGGACAGTTGCAGCGACGACGCCCACCACGCCAGCGCCGGGGGCATCACCGGCGGCGGCGCCATCCGCGGGCCGCGTTCGCTGATTACCACGGTGCCCGCGAACAGATCGCCGATCCGCTTGCCCCGCGGCGAGATCAGGCTGCAGATCACGGCGGGGCTGCCGGCCAACATCCAGATCTCCACCACTGACGCCAACGCTCGAAACACCGCCTGCCGGAAGCGTTCCGGGCTGCCATCATCGCAGACCACGCGCAGACCCATCGCGATCTTGCCCAGCGATCGGCCGCGCGTCGTGGTCTCGCAGATGACCGGGTAGCCGACCTGGACCAGCACGGTGAAGATGATCAGGATCGCCGCGGACAGCGCCTTGTCGAATTGGAACAGCGTGAACGACCACAGCAGCACGCCCACGACGTAGCCGGTGAACATCACCACGATGTCGATCAGCGCGCCGATGGCCCGCACCGGCAGCTGGGCGATCTTGACGTCGAGTTCGACGGCGTCCCCGGTCACCACCTGCGACATACCGCAACGCTACCGGCTGCGCAGCTACCCTGACCCGGTGGATGTCGACGCGTTCGTGCTGGCCCACCGCGCCACCTGGGACCGGCTCGACTGGCTGGTCAAGAAGCGTCGGCGGTTGACCGGTGCCGAAGTCGACGAGCTCGTCGAGCTGTACCAGCGGGTGTCGACCCATCTGTCCATGCTGCGGTCCGCCTCCTCGGATTCCGCGCTGGTCGGCGGGCTGTCTAGCCTGGTGGCGCGGGCGCGCGCCGCGGTCACCGGCGCGCACGCGCCACTGTGGCGTGAGTTCACCCATTTTTGGCGGGTGTCGTTCCCGGTGGTGGCCTACCGCGCACGGTGGTGGTGGTTGGCGACCGCGGCGGCGTTCGTCTCGGTCACCGTGGTGATCGCGGTCTGGGTCGCCCGCAACCCCGAGGTGCAGGCCACCATCGGTACCCCGACCCAGATCGGCGATCTGATCAACCACGATTTCGCCTCGTATTACAGCGAGGACCCGTCGCCGTCGTTCTTCTTGCATGTGTTCGTCAACAACGTCAAGGTGGCCCTCACCGGGATCGGCTGCGCGATCCTGTTGGGTCTCCCGGTCCCGTTCATGCTGTTTTCGAACGCGGCCAATATCGGCGTTATCGCCGGGCTGATGTTTCCCGCCGGCAAGGGCGGCTTCATGCTGAGCATGCTCACCCCGCACGGGCTGCTGGAGCTGACGGCGGTGTTCCTGGCTGCGGCGGCGGGGATGCGGCTGGGTTGGACGGCGATCGCGCCGGGGGATCGGCCGCGCGGTCAGGCGCTGGCCGAGCAGGCCCGCGCGGTGATCGCGGTCGCCGCCGGACTGGTGGCGATGCTGCTGGTGGCGGGGTTGATCGAAGCGTTCGTGACACCGGCGCGGTGGCCGACGGTGGTACGGATCGGCATCGGCGTGCTGGCCGAGGCCGCGTTCCTGGGCTACATCGGGTATTTCGGCCGAAAAGCCGACATCGCCGGGCAGACCGGCGATGTCGAGGACGCCCCCGACGTGCTGCCCACCCGATAGCGACGCCGAGCAGACGCAAAAGCCCCCTTTTCCAACGAGATTAGGGCGCTTTTGCGTCTGCTCGCGGCGGTCGGCAAATTACAGCCGGCCGGCGGCCTTCATGGCCAGGTAGCGGTCGGCCAGCGCGGGGGCCAGCTCGTCGGGCGCGGCGTCGACGACCTCCACGCCGACGTGCCGCAGCCGCGACGCCATCGCCCGGCGGTCATTGCGGGCGCGTTCGGCGGCCGCCGCGTCATACACCGCGGCGGCGTCGGAGCGTTCGGCCGCCAGCCGGTCCACCCGCGGATCGGCGACCGCGGCCAGCAGCACCTGATGCTTGGTCGATAACTGCGGCAACACCGGCAGCAGCCCCTCGTCCAGGGCGCTGGGGTTGAGGTCGGTCAGCAACACCACCAGGGCGCGGCGCCGGACCCGGCGTGCGATGGCGGCAACCATTGCGGTGGCGTCGGATTCGACGAGGGTCGGCTGCAGCGGGGCCATCGCCTCGACCAGTCGCGGCAGCAGTTCGGTGCGGCCCGCGCCGAACACCCCGGCGCGGGTCACCCGGTCGTGGGCCAGGAAGTCCACATGGTCACCGGCGCGGGCCGCCAGGGCGGCCAGCAGCAGCGCGGCGTCCATCGACCAGTCCAGCCGCGGCCAACCGCCCGGGTCGCCGGCGGTGGGGTCCACGCCGACCCGGCCGGCCGCGGTGCGGCCGGTGTCGAGCACGACGACGACGCGGCGGTCGCGCTCGGGGCGCCAGGTGCGCACCACCACGTCGGCGCGACGCGCGGTGGCCCGCCAGTCGATGGAGCGGACGTCGTCGCCGACGACGTATTCGCGCAGCGAGTCGAATTCGGTGCCCTGGCCGCGGATCAGCACCGGCAGCAGCCCGTCGAGTTCGCGTAACCGGGCCAGCCGGGACGGCAGATGCTTGCGGGACAGGAACGGCGGCAGGATGCGGACCTGCCCGGGCACCGTGGTGGAGCGCTGGCGGCCGGCCAGCCCCAGCGGCCCGACCGATCGCGCGGTGACCGACGCGGCCGGCTGGTCGCCGCGGCGCACCGGCCGCAGCAAGGTGGTCAGCTGCGCGGCCGACCCCGCGGCGAGGTTGATGCGGCGGCTGCGCGGTGTGGCGCGGGCGCTGGGCGGCCACGCGTCGCGCACCCGGCCGCGGAACCGGCGTCGCCCCGCGTTGTGGATCGTCAACGTGGACGGCACCGGTTCCCCCAGCCGCGCCGACGTGTCCGGGGAGCGGGTGAAGCGCAACGCCCGCGGGCTGGCCGCCAACCCGACGTCGATCGCCACCGCGACCGCCAACGCGGCCAACAGCGCGACGAACGCGGTGGCCGGCCACGGCGACAGCGTGATCGGCACCGCACCGATCAACGCCACCAGCGCGGTGCGCCCGGTCAGGACCACTAGCGGGGCACCGGGACCGAGGCCAAGATGCCCTCCAGGACGGCGTCGGGGGTGGCGCCCTCGAGTTCGGCCTCCGGGCGCAGCGCCACCCGGTGCCGCAGCGTCGGGCGGGCCATGGCCTTGATGTCGTCCGGGGTGACGTAGTTGCGCCCGGACAGCCACGCCCAGGACCGGGCCGTGGCCAGCAGGGCGGTCGCGCCGCGCGGCGAAACACCCAAGTGCAGGGCCGGGGAGTTGCGGGTGGCGGCCACCAGGTCGACGGTGTAGGCCAGCACCTCGTCGGCGACCCGCACCTGCTGCACCGCCGCCCGGGCGGCCGCCAGCTCGGTGGGCCCGGCCACCGGGGTGATCGCCGACAGGTCGCGGGGATCGAAGCCGTGCGCATGCTTGGCCAGGATGGCGATCTCGGAGTCCCGCGACGGCAACGGCACGTTGAGCTTGAGCAGGAACCGGTCCAACTGCGCCTCGGGCAGCTGGTAGGTGCCTTCGTATTCGATCGGGTTCTGGGTGGCGGCCACGATGAACGGGTCCGGCAGCGGCTTGGCTTCGCCGTCCACGCTGATTTGCCGCTCTTCCATGGCTTCCAGCAGCGCGGCCTGGGTTTTCGGCGGGGTGCGGTTGATCTCGTCGGCCAGCATCAGGTTGGTGAACACCGGGCCGGCGCGGAACTCGAACGCCGCGGTGCGGGTGTCGTAGACCAGCGAACCGGTGATGTCACCGGGCATCAGGTCCGGGGTGAACTGCACCCGCTTGAACTCCAGGTGCAGGGCGGCGGCCAAGGCACGCACCAGCAGCGTCTTGGCCACCCCGGGAACGCCTTCGAGCAGCACGTGGCCACGGCACAGCAGCGCGACCACCAGCCCGCTGATCGCGGCATCCTGTCCGACCACCACTTTGGCGATTTCGGCGCGTAACGCCAGCAGCGCGTTCCGCGCCGTCTCGCTCGCCTGCGCCTGGGGACCGGCCGGGGAAGTCTGTGTCACGAGTGGCTGACCTGCCTTTCGATGTCGTCGAGGTCATGAGCAAGCTGTAGCAGGCCGGTGTCGGAATCCGGTGGGGGGCCGAACAGGATGTGCTGCATCACCGCCGGGTTCGCCCCGCTGCGCTGGGCGACGGCCATCGCCACCGCCGGTTGCGGCGCAGTGCCGGCCAGCCCGAGGCGGGGCAGCAGCCGCTGCAGCGTCGCGGTCCGCAGTGCTTGGGCGGCGCGGTCGCGGGCCCGCCGCGACCGGTACAGCCGACCGCGGCCCTCGACGGTCTCCGAGGCCCGCACCACCACCGGCAGTTGCTCGGCCACCAGCGGGCCGAGGCGCCGACCCTTCCACAGCGCCAGCAGCAGCACCACCAGCCCCAGCTGCCAGACCAGCCAGCTGACATTGTCCGGGATCAAATCGAGGATGCTTGCCGCACCGGATGATTCGCCCTCAACGTGCTGGGGTGCATACCAGATCAACCGCGGTCGGGCACCGGCGAGGTTCATCGCCAGGGCGGCGTTGCCCTCGCTGAGCAGCCCCTTGTTCATCAGGAAGTAGGCGCTGCCGACCACGGTGACGGTGCGCCCGCGGTCTCGGTAGCTGACCACGGCGCCGTCATAGCAGCTGATCACCGGCCGGTCGGCGGTGTAGGTTTCGGCGCTGTACAAATCCACCGGTCCGGCCTGATTTGCCGCACGCAACCCGCACGACGGCCGGTGCGTGACGATGGCGACGCTGCGCGGTTTGATGTCGGGGGCCAGCGCCTCGCGGGCGCGTCCGGTGGGTGCCACCAGCAGCCGGTCCCCAGGAACGTCGGCCAGCCGCTGCAGCAGCTTGTTGGTCAGTTGCGGCGTTTCGGCGATCAACAGCTGGGTATCGGGGCGGGCTTGGTGCTCGACGGCACCGATGTTGTCGGCGAGCACGACGTCCACACCGTGATCGCGCAGCAACGCCACCAACGCGTGGCCGCCGTCGGAACCGGTCGACGTCGGATCCATCGGGCCGCCGGGCCGGGGCGCGGTCAGATAGGCGCTCAGCGCGGCCACCGCGACGATGACGATCAGCGCCAGCGCCGTCCACCACCAGGTGCGGCCACGGGGGCCGGTGGGCGGCCGGGTGGCGACCGCGGTCACCGGATCTGAACCCATCGATCCGGGGCCGGCCCGGCGGCGACGGGCGGACCGCCGGCAGGGTGCGAGCGCAGGTGGTCGTCGAGGTCGGCGACCACCCGGTAGCCGGCGGGGGTACCGGGCAGCTCGCCGTAGCTGACATCGTTGAACGCCGCGGCGGCGCTGCCCAACTCGGCGGCCAGCTGGGGTAGCGCGTCCCCGGCGTCGCGGGCCAACTCATTGGCGGTGCGTCCCGGGACCGCAGTGAGCACGCCGTCTTCCTCCAACTGACGTGCGACGGCACGAAGCCGATGCCGGATCGCGCCCGCCCAGTCGGCCACGGCCGCGCAGCCCTCGGCGGTGGCACGATGCTCGGCGGCGCCCAGCTCGGCGGGACCGAACAGCCGGTAGTCACCGCCGCGGTTGGTGCGCAGCGTGCGTCGCGCGATGCGAATCGTCACCACCGCGGCGGCGATCAGCCCAATCAACAGCACGCTGAGGGTGAACCACCCGCCGGGCACCGTGGAACCATGCGCCGCCAGGTGGCGCAGCATCCGCTCGATGCCGTCGATGAAGCGTTGGGAGGGCGAGTCTTTGGGATAGATCGGCTTGCTGAGTTCGCGCTGCGCTGCTTGATGCGCGGCGTCGCGATCGATGTCGATGGCGGGCATCAGTGTCACACCGGCCGGGTCAGCCACAAGACGTCGGTGGAGTCCGTCGCCGTTGGTGGGTGGGCAGCGCCGGTCTGCAGCACCAGGTCGAAGGCCTCGGCCCGGATCCGCCGGTCGGTGTAGAGCAGCACCACCACGCCGGCGCTGAACGGGGCGGTGATGACCTGCCCGATTGTCGACCCCACCGTCGAGAGCGCGGACGCCAGCGGCGCCGGTGTGGTCGAGCCCGAGCTGACGGTCAGCAGCGCACCGGCGATGCTGAACGGTGACCCCACCACGCTGGCGACCAGATAGGCGACCAGGCCGGCCAACAACAAGATGCCCAGCACCCGCCAGAAGCTGTTGCGGACCAACGCGAACGACCGGCGCGCCGCGGCAAGGATCGGGAGCTGCTCCAGCACGATCAACGGTGACGCGAAGCTCAACATGGTGTACAGGTAGCCGTAGCCGGCGATGGCCGCGGGTACCAGCAGCAGACCGAGCAGGATCGCGGCGGCCGGCCCGCCGGCGGTGCCCGCGGCGACCAGGATCAGCGTCACCACCCCGGCCGCCGCCACGGTGCCCAGACCCATCAGCGCGGCCAGGCCGATCAGCGGCAGCAACCGGCCGCGCACCTTGGTCCACGCGTCGGCGACGGTGATCGAGGAACCAAACACGGCCCGGCCAACGACCACGGTCAACAGGCCGTTGAGCACGACGCCGCCCAACCCCGTCGCGATCACCCCCGCGATGACGCTGAGCATCGACACGGCCACGTCGCTGCCGGACAGGTCGGGGGCAGGTCCCTGCGCCGACCGGTTGAGTGCGGCCAGCGGCCCGATGTTGACCGCGAGCAGCACCAGTTGCATGGCGACGACCACCACGGTCGTCAGCCCCAGCGCGGCTTTCGGATTGGTGCGGATGTAGCCGACGGCACCGTTGAAGATGTCGCTGAGTGACAGCGGCCGCAGCGGGATCACCCCGGGCTTGAGCGCCGGCGGCGGACCAACTGGGAAATAGCCGTGCGGTGCAGCACCGCCCGGTGGCGGATAGCCCGGCGGCCCGTAACCCGGCGGCGGATAACCGGGTGGCCCGTAACCCGGCGGGGGGTAGCCGGGGTAGCCGTAACCCGGCGGCGGGTAGCCCGGTGGCCCGTAACCGGGCGGCGGGTAACCAGGGCTACCGGGCGGCGGCGGGCTCACCACGCGGAGCGCCCGGCAGCGACGTCGTCGGTGCGGAACATGGCTCCCATCCTGTCCGACCGGGGCGGCGTTTCTCAACGTTTCGCGAAGCCAGCCGGGTACCGGTGCGCGGCCGTCGGCCAGCGTAGCGTTTGCACCATGGCGGAACTCAAAGCCCAGTTGCGGGCCGATCTGACCGATGCGATGAAAGCACAGGACAAGTTGCGCACCGCGACCCTGCGGATGTTGCTGGCGGCGATTCAAACCGAAGAGGTCTCCGGCAAGCAGGCGCGCGAGCTGTCCGACGACGAGGTGCTCAAGGTGTTGGCCCGGGAATCCCGCAAGCGGGCGGAGGCGGCCGAGATCTACACCCAAAACGGCCGCGGTGAGCTGGCCGCCGAGGAACACGCCGAGGCGCGCATCATCGACGAGTACCTGCCGCCGCCGCTATCCGACGGTGAGGTGGCCGATGTCGTCGACACCGCGCTGGCCCAGGTCGCCGAACAACTCGGTGAGCGGCCCGGCATGAAACAGATGGGCCTGGTGATGAAAGCCGCCACCGCGATCACGGCGGGCAAGGTCGACGGCGCCCGGCTGGCCGCCGCGGTCAAGGGACGCCTTTGACCGCGCGGATCGAGGACTACGCGCTGCTCGGTGACCTGCACACGGCTGCGTTGCTCGGCCGCGACGGCAGCATCGACTGGTTGTGCCTGCCCCGGTTCGATTCGCCGGCGTGTTTTGCGGCGCTGCTGCACGACGAGTCCGCCGGCTACTGGCGGCTCGCCCCCGCCGGCCACGGCCCGGCCACCCGGCGCAGTTACCGCGGTGACACGCTGATCGTGGACACCGAGTGGGACACCGATTCTGGCTCGGTGCGGGTCACCGATTTCATGTCGCCGCGCGGTCACGCCGCCGACCTGGTCCGGATCGTCGAAGGGCTGTCCGGGCGGGTGTCGATGCGGATGGATTTGGTGATCCGATTCGACTACGGGCACGTGGTGCCCTGGATCCGGCGCAGCGACTACGGGCTCGTCGCGGTCGCCGGGCCGGACACCCTGTGCCTGAGCACCCCGGTCAAGGTGCGCGGCGAGCACCTGTCCACCGTCGCGGAGTTCGAGGTGGCCGCCGGCGAGCGGGTGCCGTTCGTGCTCAACCACGTCGAATCGCATCGCCTGCCCGACGCGGTGCGCTCGGAGGCCGAACGCGCACTGGCCAAGACCGAGGCGTTTTGGCAGAACTGGATCGACCGATGCAGCTACCGCGGTGAGTGGTCGGCCGCGGTGCGCCGTGCCCTGATCACGCTCAAGGCGCTCACCTACGCCCCGACCGGCGGTATCCTTGCCGCCGCGACCACGTCGCTTCCCGAAGCCATTGGCGGAGTCCGTAATTGGGACTATCGGTACTGCTGGTTGCGGGACGCCACCTTCACCCTGCAAGCACTGCTGGGCACCGGCTACATCGACGAAGCCAAGGCGTGGCGGGACTGGCTGGTCCGGGCGGTCGCCGGCGATCCGGCGAAGCTACAGATCATGTACGGCCTCGACGGCACCCGGCGGCTGCCCGAACTGACCCTGGACTGGCTGTCAGGGTATGAAGGCTCGGCACCGGTGCGGATCGGCAATGAGGCCGCCGGCCAGTTCCAGCTCGACGTGTGGGGCGAGGTCCTCGACGGCCTGCACCTGGCGCGCGAAGCCGGGATGGAGGCGGTGGAAACCGCCTGGGATATCCAGCGGGCGCTGTTGGACTTCCTGGAAGGCAATTGGGACCAGCCGGACTCCTCGTTGTGGGAAGTTCGCGGCCCCAGAAGGCATTTCGTGCACTCGAAGGTGATGGCGTGGGCGGGGATCGACCGTGCCGTGCACACGGTGGAAACCCAGGGGCTGGACGGTCCGCTGGACCGGTGGCGCGCGCTGGCCGACCGCATCCACGCCGACGTCTGCCAGCATGGGTATGACGCCGAACGCAACACCTTCACCCAGTTCTACGACTCGGCCGGCCTGGATGCCGCCCTGTTGCTGATTCCCCGGGTCGGCTTCTTGCCGTGGGACGATCCGCGGGTAATCGGCACCGTCGACGCCGTGCAAAACGAGCTGGCCAACGATGGCTTCCTGATGCGCTACGGCGCCGACCCGCAAGGCTCCGTCGACGGCCTGCCCGGCAGCGAGGGTGCGTTTTTGGTGTGTACGTTCTGGCTGGCCGACGCGCTGCACGGCATCGGTCGCCGCGACGAGGCCCGCACCCTGTTCGAGCGGCTGCTGGGGCTGCGTAACGACGTCGGGTTGCTCAGCGAGGAATACGACACCGTCGCACGCCGACAGGTGGGCAACATCCCGCAGGCGTTCAGCATGGTCGGCCTGGTCAACACCGCCCGTCAGCTCGGTGGCGCATCGACACAAACCCGCAACGGCGACCCGCGCCGGTAGCCAGCGCGCGATCGTCCGGGGCGCTGGACGCGCAGTCCCGCAAAGCCTACCCTGAATGTGACCTAAGTCACGTTCAAGATCTTAGGGGGCGGGATGATGGTTGCCACCACAACCCACTTTCCCAAACAGAAGGCGCCATGCGGGCGGATGGCCGAGGGCGATCACCACATCGAAGGTGACGACGAGGGCCTCGCCTACAACGACCTCAGGTTCTCCTGCGGCTGTCGCGAGATCCGGCACGTCTATCACGACGGATCCGTGCGGTCGCGCACCATTCGACACGACGGCAAAGTGTTACGCGACGAGCACAGCGGTGACCACGAGGCGTGAGACGCGGCAATGACCGCGTCGCACAATATCGTGGTGGTCGGCGGCGGAGCCGCCGGCCTACGCGCCGCCATCGCCATCGCCGAAACCAACCCGCGCCTCAGCATTGCGGTCGTCTCCAAGGTCTATCCGATGCGCAGCCATACCGTCTCGGCGGAGGGCGGTGCGGCCGCGGTCGCCGGTGACGACGACAGCCTCGACGAACACGCCTACGACACGGTTTCCGGCAGCGACTGGTTGTGTGACCAAGACGCGGTCGAAGCTTTCGTGGCCGAAGCGCCACGCGAATTGCTGCAGCTGGAGCATTGGGGCTGCCCATGGAGCCGTAAACCGGACGGACGCATCGCGGTTCGCGCATTCGGCGGAATGAAGAAGAAGCGCACCTGGTTCGCCGCCGACAAGACCGGGTTTCACATGCTGCACACACTGTTTCAGCGGATCCTGGCCTACCCGGACATCGTGCGCTACGACGAGTGGTTCGCCACCACCCTGCTCGTCGACGACGGACGGGTCGGTGGGGTGGTCGCCGTCGAGCTGGCCACCGGACGCATCGAAACCATCCTCGCGGACGCGGTGCTGGTCTGCACCGGCGGATGCGGGCGGGTATTTCCGTTCACCACCAACGCCAACATCAGCACCGGGGACGGCATGGCGCTCGCCTTCCGGGCCGGCGCACCGCTGAAGGACATGGAGTTCGTCCAGTACCACCCCACCGGGCTGCCGTTCACCGGCATCTTGGTCACCGAAGCCGCACGCGCGGAAGGTGGTTGGCTGCTCAACAAGGACGGCTACCGCTACCTGCAGGATTACGACCTCGGCACCCCCACCCCCGAACCGAAGCTGCGCAGCATGGAACTCGGGCCGCGGGGCCGGTTGTCGCAGGCGTTCGTGCACGAACAGGAGAAAGGGCGCACCGTCGAGACCCCGTACGGCCATGTCGTCTACCTCGACCTACGGCACCTGGGTGCCGAGCTGATCGACGCCAAGTTGCCGTTCGTGCGGGAACTGTGCCGCGACTATCAACACATCGACCCGGTCACCGAACTGATCCCGGTACGGCCCGTGGTGCATTACATGATGGGCGGTGTCCATACCGACATCGACGGCGCCACACCGCTGCCCGGGCTGTTTGCGGCCGGCGAAACGGCTTGCGTCAGCATCAACGGCGCCAACCGGCTGGGATCGAACTCGCTGCCGGAGTGCCTGGTCTTCGGCGCCCGGGCGGGCCGGGCCGCCGCCCAGTACGCGTCGACGGTCGGGGCCGCCTCGCCGGCGGTGCAGACGCAGGCCGGCGCCGAGGAGCAGCGGCTGCAACGCGAACTCGCCCGCCGCGCCGAGGGACGTGAACGTATCGCCGACATCCGGTCCGAGATGCAGACCATCATGGAAACCGCCGCCGGGATCTATCGCGACGGGCCTGCCCTGACCAAGGCCGCCGACCAAATCCGGGTGTTGCAAGAGCGATTCGCCAATGCCGGCATCGACGACCACAGCCGCACCTTCAACACCGAGCTGACCGCGCTGCTCGAATTGGCGGGGATGCTCGACATCGCCCAGGCGATCATCGAATCTGCGTTGCAGCGCGAAGAATCCCGTGGCGCCCACCAGCGCACCGATTTTACGCATCGCGACGACGACCGTTTCTTGGCGCACACCGTGGTTCATCGCGAACCCGACGGAACCGCGCGGGTCGACTACCTTCCGGTCACGATCACGCGCTGGCCTCCGGGGGAACGGGTGTATGGGAGGTAGTGATGGCAGACCGAATCGCCATGGAAGTGTTGCGGTACCGACCCGAGATCGAATCCGCGCCCGCGGTGCAGACCTACGAGGTGCCCTTCGATCGCCAATGGGCGATCCTGGACGGCCTGAACTACATCAAGGATCAGCTGGACGGGACGCTGAGCTTCCGGTGGTCGTGCCGGATGGGGATCTGCGGCAGCTGCGGGATGACCGTCAACGGGGACCCCCAACTGGGCTGCGCGACGTTTTTGGTCGACTACCTGCCCGGCCCGGTGCGGGTGGAGCCGCTGCGCAACTTCCCGGTGATCCGCGACCTGGTCGTCGATATCAGCGACTTCATGGCCAAACTCCCGACCGTCAAGCCGTGGATCATCCGCGACGACGAGCAGCCTCTCGACGACGGTGAATACCGGCAGACCCCCGCCGAATTGGACGAATTCAAGCAGTTCAGCATGTGCATTAACTGCATGCTGTGCTACGCGGCGTGCCCGGTGTACGCGTTGGATCCGCACTTCCTGGGTCCGGCGGCGATCGCGCTGGGGCAGCGCTACAACCTGGATTCGCGGGACGACGGCGCCGCCGACCGGCGCGATGTGCTGGCGGCGGCAGACGGGGCGTGGGCGTGCACGAATGTGGGCGAATGCTCCACGGCCTGCCCGAAGGGGGTTGATCCGGCCGGCGCCATCCAACGCTACAAGCTGACCGCAGCGACCCACTCGGTCAAGCAGCTGCTGCTTCCCCGGGGTGCACGATGACCACCGCCGCGCGCCCGTATCGCCAGCCGTTCCCCAGGTTTTGGTGGGCTAGGCGGCGCTCGTATCTGGTGTACATGCTGCGCGAAATCAGCTGCGTCTTCGTGGCCTGGTTCGTGGTGTTTCTGCTGGCGTTGGTGCACGCGGTCGGTGCCGGCCCGGAGGCCTACCGGCGCTTCCTGGACTTCAGCGCCCAGCCAGCGGTGGTGGCGCTGAACGTCGTCACCCTGGCGTTCGTGCTGCTGCACGCGGTGACCTGGTTCAGTGTGGCGCCGCGGGCCATGGTGCTGCATCTGCGGGGACGCCGGGTGCCGGCCCGTGCGGTGCTGGCCGGGCACTACGCGGCGTGGCTGGTGATCTCGGCGTTCGTGGCCTGGCTGGTGCTGAAATGAGCGCGCCGCGCCGGCACGTTGCCGAGCCGTTTCTGTGGCTGCTGTTCAGCGCCGGCGGCATGGCGGCGGCGCTGGTGCTGCCCATCCTGGTGGTGTTGTTCGGGGTGGTGTTCCCGCTCGGCTGGCTCGACGCGCCGGACTATGCGCACCTGTCAGCGGTGCTGGGCCACCCGCTGACAAAGCTGGTGCTGTTCGGCGTGTTCCTGCTCGCCCTGTTCCATTGGGCGCACCGGTTCCGGTTCACCGTCGAGCACGGGCTGAAGCTGGGCCGATTCGACCCGGCGATCGCGCTGTGCTGTTACGGCGCCGCCGCGGTGGGGTCGATCGTGGCGGGCTGGGTGTTGCTCGGCGTGTAATCACCCATTGGTGGACACCAACGGGACAACGCTGCGGCTCCACACCTCGCGGACCGCGATACCTAGCAGGACCAGCACGGCAGTGGTGATCGAGCCCAATTGCAGGCTGCCGCCAGCGGATCCGGCTCGCTCATGCAGCGCAAAAAGGACGATGACGGCGCCCAGGAAGGGGGCAGCCGCCGTCGCGAGGCCGAACCACCACCGGCGCAACAGCACGGCGTCAACGATCGCGGCGATGACCACGATTACCAGCGCGATCCACGCCGCGGCCACCAACACGTTCGCGACGCAGAACCCGTCCGCCGGTGCCGGGTCGGCGTAGCGCCGCGGTAGAACTGCGCCCGCCGGCAGTTCCCCCAGCAACCGGCCGACGATGAACACCCACCAGCCGACATGGCCGAGCACTCTCGACACCCGCATGGCGGAAGGGTATCGGCCGGCGGGCCACCATCAGCTTGGATGGGGAATCCAATCCCACGCGTGCAGGACAGCCCACGCGCCAAACCCCGCCGCGACCGCGGCGAATACCAGTACAGGAATCCCAGTCACGAGGTTGCGCCGAAGCAGAACCGCCACGACCGCAAACATCAAGCCCGCCTGCAACCAGACGGCGGCCGTTTGCAGCGGTCCCTCCTCGAAAAGCCGCGCAACCGGAATGTAAACCGGCCAAATCAACCAGATGGCGGCGAACAGCGCCACATACGCCGAGACGACAGATAAACCGGTGAGCATGAGGCTCTTGGCGAACGTGTGGATCCGAGGCGCTTCGCGGTCCGTTCGCAGCAGCATCCAGCTGGCCAAGACGCAGACCACCGCGCCCAAAAACACCCAGTCCAGCCACACGCAGGACAGTATCGGTTTAGCTGCGAACGCGGCTGACCTCGGGGTTCCCCGTCTTACACTTCGCGCTCGCGCGGTGGCTGAAACCGCGCGCGACCGGCGATGGCTTGGCGTGCCGTTTGGGTGCGCTGCTGCAACGGGTAACCCGACAGCACCCGTGGATGGCCGCGCCCTCGATAGGGACGGACGAAGGAACACAAACGATGAGCGCAGACAACCAACCAACCGAGAACACCAACCAACAGCAGCCGAGGTACGAGTCGCCGCAGACCGATGAACAAGGCAGCGCCAAAGCCCACCGGGTCGAGCAGGCCTACACCGAGCGCCCGACGGTCGTGATGCCCGGTACCGGCGGAACCGTCGCCGGCACCGCTATCAACGACTGGCTCGACGAGGAGGGCAACCCGAAATTCGGCGAGCCAGGTGAGGCCCCACACGCGCAGGACAGCCCTAAGGATGACACGGGCCAACCGCAAGAGCCGCCCGATTAACCCGATGCCCTGGCCGGATCGGTCAGAGCCCGCTGCCGTGATGACAAGTGTCGGGGTGGCGGGATTCGAACCCACGACCTCTTCGTCCCGAACGAAGCACGCTACCAAGCTGCGCCACACCCCGCGTGAAGCCTCGACAGCCTATCGCACCGGCGGGCCCACCCACCAAATGCGGTGCCCCGCTGCGCGGGCGCGGCGTAGATCACATCCCTGACCGCGCAACTGATGGCCCACAGTTGGGCGTGGCATATAGGCATCGACCAGCGACGTTAGGCAGACTGGCTAATAACGCTGTTGTCGGGGCAGAGGAGCGGATCATGACGGCTTTGGGCGCCGCGGTGTACGGCGGATTCTTCGGCTTGGCCGCGCTCTGGCTGGCGGCGACCTCCCCGGAGAAGACGGCCGAGGAGGATCACTCCCAGGCGGCGGACCGCTCGAACGCGGCGAGCGTCGCGGCCGGCGCGGCCATGTCCAGCCCCTGCTGCGCCACCCAGTCGTCGCAGAAGTAGGTGTCGGCGTAGCGGTCGCCGCTATCGGCCAGCAGCGTGATCACCGATCCGCTGCGCCCCGCGGCGACCATCTCCGCGAGCAGCCCAAACGCCCCCCACACATTGGTGCCCGTTGACGCCCCGACCCGGCGGCCCAGCACCGCGCTGACATGGCGGGCGGCGGCCACCGACGCGGCGTCGGGCACCGACACCATCCGATCCACCACATCGGGCAGAAACGATGGCTCCACCCGCGGCCGGCCGATGCCCTCAATGCGCGACGACCCGCCGGTGACCAGGTCGTAGCGGCGTTCGGCGTAGGCCGGGAAGAACGCGGAGTTCTCCGGGTCCACCACGCACAGCCGGGTGGCGTGTCGCCGGTAGCGGATGTAGCGCCCGATGGTGGCGCTGGTGCCGCCGGTGCCCGCCCCCACCACGATCCAGTCCGGGATCGGATGGCGCTCATCGTGCATCTGCACATAGATCGACTCGGCGATGTTGTTGTTGCCGCGCCAGTCGGTGGCCCGCTCGGCGTTGGTGAACTGGTCGAGGTAATGCCCGCCGGTCTCGGCGGCCAGCCGTTCAGCCTCGGCGTAGACCTCACCGGACTGGTGCACGAAATGGCACCGGCCGCCCTGGGCTTCGATCAATGCCACCTTGGTGGCGCTGGTGGAGGCCGGCATCACCGCGATGAACGGCAGCCCCAGCAGCGCTGCGAAGTACGCCTCGGACACCGCCGTGGAACCCGACGACGCTTCGACCACGGTGGTACCCGCACCGATCCACCCGTTGCACAGCGCGTAGAGGAACAGGGAGCGGGCCAGCCGATGTTTGAGGCTGCCGGTGATGTGGGTGGTCTCGTCCTTGAGGTACAGCGCGACGTCGGCCTCGGCGCCCCACGCCGCCGGCAGCGGGTAGCGCAGCAGGTGGGTGTCGGCGCTGCGCCGGGCGTCGGCTTCGATCAACCGGATCGCGTTGTCGGTCCAGTCGCGCGGCCGCGCGTGCGCGGCGAGCCGGGTCTGCGGCGTCAACGCGCCGAAACGGTGGGCTGCGATCGATCGAGGGTGGTCGCCGAGTCATGGCCGCCGGTCGGCGCCGCCACCAGCGTCAGCAAGGTGGCCTCCGGGCGACAGCAGAACCGCAGCGGCGCGAACGGGGAGGTGCCGATCCCGGCGGACACGTGCAACGCCATGTGCGCCCCCCACCGCGACGCCCCCTTGGCGCGGGAGCGATCCAAACCGGAGTTGGTGATCAGCGCACCGTAGAACGGCAGGCACAGCTGGCCGCCGTGGGTGTGCCCGGCCATCACCAACTGGTAGCCGTCGGCGGCGAACCGGTCCAGCACCCGCGGCTCCGGCGAATGGGTCAACCCCAACCGCAAATTGGCGGCCGGGCTGGCCGGGCCGGCGATGGTCTCGTAGCGGTCCCGGTTGATGTGCGGGTCGTCGACCCCGGCCGCCGCGATCCGCAGCCCCGCCACCTCGAACTCGCGCCGGTTGTGGGTGAGGTCCAGCCAGCCCCGTTCGGAGAACGCCGCCCGCAGGTCCTGCCAGGGCAGCGGCTCCCCGTGGGTGCGGTGCGTGGGTTTGGTCAGGTAGTTCACCGGGTTCTTCAGCCGCGGGCCGAAGTAGTCGTTGCTGCCGAACACGAAGACGCCGGGCACCGATAGCAGCTCACCCAGCGTTTGGACGACCGCCGGCACCGCCTTCGGGTGGGCCAGGTTATCGCCGGTGTTGACCACCAGGTCGGGTTCCCAGCGCGCCAGCTCCCGCAGCCAGGCCTGCTTGTAGCGCTGCTGTGGGCGCATGTGGATGTCGCTGATGTGCAGCACCCGCAGCGGCGACGAGCCGGGGGTCAGCACCGGCATCGTCACTTCCCGCACCACGAACGCGTTGCGTTCGATGATCGACGCGTAGCCGATCCCGAGCGCGGCCGATCCCAGAACGGCGGCGGCGGACCTTGTCACAGCGGGTGGTGCAGACATGTTGGCAGCCTACTGCGCGGCGTCGACGGGCGTGACGCCCCGCGCAACGATCTGGGCCGACGTTGCGCATCGGGTCGGTTTCGGCCAGCGCTGCCGTTCGCCCCGCATAGGCTGGCGGGGTGATGCCGCAGTGGCGGATCGGCCCGCTGCTTTTGCCCGTGCACGGCGCGTTCGTCGGCCTCGGGGTGCTGGCCGCGACGGCGGTGTTCTTCGCCGAAGCCCGTCGCCGCGACGCGCTGACCGAACAGTCCCTGGTCGCGGTCACCGGTGCGCTGGTCGGCGGCGCGGTGGGGATGCGACTCTCCGGCTGGGCCCGCCACCTCGACCTGCGGGAAAACCCGACCCTGATGCAGGCCTGGCAGTTCGGCTCCCGCAGCATCCTGGGTGGGCTGTTGGGCGCCTACCTGGGGGTGCTGCTGGCCAAGCGGATCGGCGGCTTCCGCGGAAAAACCGGCGACCTTTTCGCCCCCGCGGTGGCGTTGGGCATGGCCATCGGGCGGATCGGCTGCCACCTCACCGAGGCGCCCGGGCGGCCCACCGGGCTGGTGTGGGGCATCCATGCGCCCGCCACCACACCGCACTGCCCCGGCTGCCTGACCGGTCAGCCGATGCATCCGTCGTTCCTCTACGAGATCGCCTTCCAGCTGGCGGCGTTCGCGGCGCTGCTGTGGCTGCGCCGCGGGATCACCCGGCCCGGGGAACTGTTCGTCCTCTACATCGCCGGCTACGCGGTATTTCGGTTCGCCGTCGAATTCGTCCGAGCCAATGACACCGTCTGGCTGGGATTGACCCGGCCGCAGTGGTTTTTGCTGCCGACCCTGATCGTCGTCGGGTTCCGGTTGAGCTACGGCTACCGGCACGGCTACTACGACGCGGTGCTTCGACGGCAGGAGGCACCGGCGTGAGTGCCCCGCCGCCACCGCCGGACCCGGAGCGGCGGCCACCATCTCCGCAGCCGCCGTACGGGTATCCCTACCCGCCCTACGGCTACCCGTACCCGCCCTACCCCGGCCCACCGCCGCGGCCACGCGGATCCGGTGCGAAAACCCTGACCATCTTCGGGATGGCCGCCGCCGGGGTGCTGCTCGCCGCAGTGATCTACGTCGTGGTCGGATTCATCGCGCCCGGCTTCCGGATCGGGACCATCAGCCTGTTCGTGATCGCGTTCGCCGGCGGCGGCGGGCTGCTGGCGGTACGTAAACCGTGGGCGACCGGCCTGGGCTGCGGGTTGATGATCGGCTGGGCGCTCACCACCGTCGTCGCGCTGACCGTGGGCGTGGTGGGTGAGATCGCGCGCGCCTGCACCGAACTGATGGAGGGTTAGAGATGAGCAATCCACCACCCCCGGGACCGCCGCCACCCGGCGGCTGGCCGCCACACCCCGGGTGGCAGCCGCCACCACGCAAGTCGACGGGGGAGGTCGTCGGGTTCGCGGTCGTCGGCGCATTCCTGTACTTCGTGATCAATGTGGTCGTCTGGTTCACCGTCGTGAACGCCGTTTCCCACGTGGCCTCGAAAACGGTCGTTGGCCTCACCAACGCGGTGGTGCTCGCCGTCATCGCGTTCGGTGTCGGTGGCGCGCTGCTCGCGGTGCACACACCCCGGGCGAGGGGCCTGGGACTCGGGCTGATGATCGGGTGGGGGATCGCGTCGATCCTGTCGGTGGGCTTGTGCACCGGCGTGAACCCGGCCATGTATGGGTATCTGTGATGAACGGCATGGAGCTGCGTGGCGACCGGATACTGCGCTACGTCAACGCCTTCTGCCCGCACTGCCACACCGAACAGCCGGACCGCCCGTTGCGCGACGTTGCCCGGCTCAGCGGCTGGCTGGCCGAGCGGGACGGGCGGGTCTGGCTGGAGCGGGGCTGCCCGGCGCACGGGCTGGTCCGCACCCTCTACGACGAGGACCCAGAGATCCTGGCCTACCTGGAGGAGTGGACCGCACCGAGCAAGGCCCACACGCCGGACACCCCCGGCAACTTCGACCCGATCCCGGCGGCGTATCTACGCGGCCTGCCCGAAATGCAAACCCAGCACACCTGCATCCTGTTGGAGGACATCGCCGAAACCTGCAACCTGCGTTGCCCGACCTGCTTCACCGACTCCTCACCGGATCTGCGCAACGTGGTCGCGATCGAGGAGGTGCTGGCCAACGTCGATCAGCGGCTGGACCGGGAGAACGGCCGGCTCGACGTGCTCATGCTGTCCGGCGGCGAACCCACCTTGCATCCGCAGCTGCCGGAGTTGCTCACCGAGCTCACCGCCCGGCCGATCACCCGGATCCTGGTCAACAGCAACGGGGTGCGGATCGCCACCGACGACGGCCTGCTGGACCTGCTCACCGCACACCGGGAGCGGGTCGAGGTGTACCTGCAATACGACGGGCACAGCCTGGCCGCCCACCACCATCACCGCGGCGGCGACCTGCGGCGCACCAAGCAGGCCGCCCTGCACCGGCTTTCGCGCCGCGAGATCTTCACCACGCTGGTGATGACGGCGGCACTGGGGGTCAACGACGGCGAGATCGGTGACGTCATCAAGGTGGCGTTGGACACCCCGTTCGTGGGCGGGGTGTCGATTCAGCCGCAGTTCTCCTCGGGACGCTCGGGACGCATCGATCCGCTCGACCGGCTCACCCATACCGGGGTGCTCAAGCGGTTGGCCCCGCAGACCGCCGGCCTGGTCGGCTGGCGGGACCTGACCGCGCTGCCGTGTTCGCACCCGCACTGCTGCTCGGTGGGTTACCTGCTGCGCGACGACACCAACCAGTGGCGCTCCCTGGTCGCGCTGATCGGCCACGACCGGCTCAAACAGCAGCTGGGACTGGTCGCCAACCGGATCGCCGATGCCGAACTGCCGCGCGGGTTGCAGCTGGCCGTGCGGGAATCGCTGCTGGGTCTGCTGTCCGAGCGGTCCTCGCTGTCCGACCCGCAGCTCGCTCAGATCTGGCGCAACATCTGCGAGAACTGCGACCTGGGCATGTCCACCCTGCTGACCCTGGCCGCCACCGCGCTGCCCGGGCGGCGGCACAAGCTGCGCCGGTTGTTCGGTGAGCGGATGGTCCGCCTCACGGTCAAACCGTTCATGGATCTCTCGACGATGCTCGAGGAGCGGCTGGTGCAGTGCTGCGTGCACGTCGGTACCCGCGCCACCCAAGATCAGTGCGCACCGTTTTGCGCCGTGCAGGCCTGGCCCCAGTTGAGCCGTCAACGGGTGGCCGTGGCGGCCGGGCGGCTGCTGCCGGTGGTGCGCTGATCCTCGAGCCGGTTACGGCGGCGGGGGCGGGGGTTCGCCCGGGGGTGGCGGCATGATCGGCACCGTGATCGGCGGCAGCCCCGGGATCTCCACGACCGTCATCTCCACCGGCGGCAGATTGACCGGCGGCGGGGGCGGTGGCGGCGGGATGCCGTTACTGACCTCGATGGTGATGATCGACCCCGGAATCGTCTGGCCGTTGGGAGCCGTCCCGACCACCGTGCCGGACTTGGAGCTGCTGTTGACCCAGTTGGGCTGCTCGGCGACCTGGAAACCGGCCTCGGTCAACCGTTGCCGGGCCTGGTCCACCTCCAGGCCGGTGACGCTGGGCACCTTCGAGTTGGGGCCGCCCTCCACGTACCGCGGATCGGTCGGCGGCAGCTTCACCTCACCGAAACTGTTGGCGATCGGTTTCATTGCGGTGAACCAGGTGCGGGCCGGTTCGTTACCGCCGAACAGGTCGCCGTCACCGCAGTGCCGCAGTGGGAACGAGCAGAGATCGGTCGGTGTGCTGGAGTCGTCATAGACGTAGTTGGCGGCGGCGTAGTGGCTGGTGAAGCCCACGAAGCTGGAGGACCGATGCGCCTCGGTGGTCCCGGTCTTCCCCGACACCGGCAGGTCCCAGCCCGCGGCACCGGCTGCGCCGGAGGCGGTTCCGCCGCCCTGGGCGTCCTTGCTCAGTGCGTTGGCCAGCGTGTTCGCCAACCCCTGCGGCACTACCTGATCACAGGTTTCGGTGGTCACCGCAACCTCGTTGCCGTCGCGGTCGATCAGCTTGTCGATCGGGCTGGGCGGGCACCACACCCCGCCGGAGGCCAGGGTGGCCGCGACGTTGGACAGCTCCAGGGCGTTCACCTCGATCGGTCCCAGGGTGAACGACCCGATGTTCTGCCGTTTGACGAAGTCGGCCAGGCTCTCGTCGCTGTCCGGGTCGTAGTCGCGGGAAGTACCCGGGTCGGTGTAGGAGCGCAGCCCCAGTTTGACCGCCATGTCCACCGTGCGCGGCACCCCGACCTGCTGGATCAGTTTGGCGAACGCGGTGTTCGGCGAGGTGGCCAACGCGTCGGTCACGCTCATCGACCCCCGATAGCCGGCGGCGTTGAGGACGCACCACGTCTCTTTCGGGCACCCCTTGGCGCCGCCGCTGCCCATGCCCTTGGCCTGGAAGCGGGCCGGCACCTCGAGTTGGGCGTTGATGCCCATCCCCATCTCCAGCGCCGCCGCGGTGGTGAAGATCTTGAACACCGACCCGGCGCCGTCGCCGACTAGCGAGAACGGCTGCGGCCGCATGGTTTCGCCGAGATCGCTGTTGAGCCCGTAGGTGCGGTTGCTGGCCATCGCCAGCACCTGGTGGCTGGTCTTGCCCGGTTTGATCACGCTCATCACGCTGGCGACGCCCTCCAGCGTCGGGCTGGCGAATTGGTCGACGGCGGCTTTGACCGGGATCTGCACGTCGGGATCCAACGTGGTGCGGATCAGGTAACCGCCGCGGGCCACCTGCTCCTTACTGATCCCGGCCCGGGCCAGGTATTCCTGCACGTAATCGCAGAAAAAGGCGCGGTCGCCGGCCGCGATGCAGCCGCGCGGCAGCTCGTTGGGCTGCGGCAGGATGCCCAGCGGCTCGGCTTTGGCGGCCTGCAATTCGTTAACCGGCCCGGCCTGGTTTTCGATCATGGTGTCGAGCACCACGTTTCGCCGGGCCAGCGCGCCCTCGGGGTTGGTGTAGGGGTTGAGTGCGCTGGTGGACTGCACCATGCCCGCCAGCAGGGCCGCCTGCTGCCAGTTCAGCTCGGCGGCGTCCACCCCGAAATAGGTCTGCGCGGCATCCTGGATGCCGAACGCGCCGTTGCCGAATGACACCAGGTTGAGGTAGCGGGTCAGGATCTCCGGCTTTTTCAGGGTCTTGTCCAGCGTCAGCGCCATCCGGATCTCGCGCAGCTTGCGCGCCGGGGTGGTTTCGATGGCCGCGCGTTTCTCGGCGTCGGTCTGCGCGGTGACCAACAGCTGGTAGTTCTTCACGTACTGCTGTTCGATCGTCGACCCGCCCCGGGTGTCGGAGTCGCCGGACGCGTACCCGGCCAGCCCGGTCAGCGTGCCTTTCCAGTCCACCCCGCTGTGCTCGGCAAACCGTTTGTCCTCGATTGAGACGATTGCCAGTTTCATGGTGTTGGCGATTTTGTCGCCGGGCACCTCGAAGCGGCGTTGCGAGTAGAGCCAGGCGATCGTGTTGCCCTTGGCGTCGACCATCGTGGTCACCGCGGGCACCTCGCCCTGCAGCAGTTGGGCCGACCCGTTGGCCACCACGTCGGAGGCCCGGTTGGACATCAGCCCGACTCCGCCTACGGCCGGAAAGAGCAAAGCTGCGACCAGGACGCCGGCAAGCAGACAGCACCCGGCCAGCTTGATCACCGTGAGTCCGGCCGGGGGGCGCTCCGACATGGGTACCACACTAGCGACGCCACCAGCGGCACCCCAGAGATGACCCCGAACAGAGCGTCCGACGAAATTTTCCGCGGCGTTACCAGATAACCGCGCCGCTCACGGCGAATCGCCGCTGCCCGGGGCCGCCATCATGATCGGACGGGACGCCCGTCCCAAAAAAGGGGCTTTGAAACTGTTGCGCAAATGCGAGCTGACCACCTAACTTAGACACACAGTGCGACTCAGGTAACACTGACCTGCGCAATGTGGCGTAGATCGCATCCAGCGTCTGCGCCGGAGTAGGGGAGCCGCCCGTGCGGCGGCCAGGAGGAAGGATCGCTGGTGTCAGCTACACGGCCCATGGCGCGAAGGACAACCACAGCAACCACTCGCACTGCAGTCCAGAGCGCCGAGGCCGAGACCCGGATCGCCTGGGTGTCCAAGGCCCTGTGTCGAACTACTGACCCCGATGAATTGTTTGTCCGCGGCGCCGCCCAGCGCAAGGCCGCGGTGATCTGCCGCCACTGCCCGGTGATCCTGGAGTGCGGCGCCGACGCGCTGGATAACCGCGTCGAGTTCGGGGTTTGGGGCGGGATGACCGAACGCCAGCGCCGCGCCCTGCTCAAGCAGCACCCCGAGGTGGTGTCGTGGGCGGACTTCTTCGCTGTACAGCGCAAGCACCGCAGCGCTGGCTAACTCTGCTTAGGTCCTAGCGGGTTCTAAGGTCGTCTTAGTGCCGAGATCGACACCAGCGCGGAAAAGCTCGAGAAGGCGCCTCGGTAGCGTCGATCTCGATGCGCGTGCTCGATGCGCGTCGAGTCCTCAGCCGGCGGCAGACGTCAACTGGTCGGCGATCGCGCGCAGCGCCTCCAAATCGGAGACGTCGAACGGGAGCGAGGGCACCCCGACGATCGCGACGTGGGGGTTGGCCCCGGTGAACCGGGACAGCAGCCGGACCTCCCGCTTGGCGGTCGAACCGCGGTTGGCGTGAACCTGCAACACCGCGGCCGTCAGCGTCGTGGCATCGTCGGTGTCCGCCTTGTCCTGCAGGGTCTCGGTGCCGTCGATGGCGCGCTCCACCGGCAGATTGCACAGCAGCGGGTGGGTGCGGTTGAGGATCAAGCCGGCCAGCGGCATCCGCTCCTGCGAGAGCCGGTCGACGAAGAACGACGCCTCGCGCAGCGCGTCCGGCTCGGCCGCGGACACCACCACGAACTGGGTGCCGTGCCGCTTGAGCAGGTCGTAGGTGCGGTCCGCCTTTTCCCGGAACCCGCCGAAGGTGGCGTCCAGAGACTGAACGAAACCCGCGGCATCGGACAGCATCTGGGATCCGAGCACGGTCGACAGCGCCTTCATCGCCAGCCCGACCGCGCCGGTCACCAGCCGCCCGATGCCGCGCCCGGGACCCAGCAGCAGCTTCCACAGCCGGCTGTCCATGAAGCTGCCCAGCCGCTTGGGCGCATCCAGGAAGTCCAGCGCGTTGCGGGACGGCGGGGTGTCCACCACCACCAGGTCCCACCGGTCCTCGCCCAGCAGCTGACCCAGCTTCTCCATGGCCATGTACTCCTGCGTACCGGCGAGTGAGGTGGCCACCGTCTGATAGAACTGGTTGTCCAGAATCGCTTGTGCCCGTTCGGGTCCGGAGTATTGCATCACCATCTCGTCGAAGGTGCGGCGCATGTCGAGCATCATCGCGTACAGCTCGCCGGACACCTCGTCGGGCAGCGGCACCCGCTGCGGGGTGTTGCCAAGGTCGTTGATGCCCAACGCCTGCGCCAACCGCTTCGCCGGGTCGATGGTGAGCACCACCACCGTGCGGCCGTATTCGGCGGCCCGCAGCGCCATCGACGCGGCCGTGGTGGTCTTGCCCACCCCGCCGGCACCGCAGCACACCACCACCCGGTTGCTGGTGTCGGACAGGATCGCGCCGACGTCCAGGGCCGGGGGCTTGCTGGTCGGGTTGGGACTCATCGAACCCCCTGCTGGGCAAGTATTTCGGAGAGCTCGTAAAGGCTGCCGAGGTCGACGCCGTCGGCGATCATCGGCAGCTCCAACCGCGGCACATGCAGCCGCTCCAGCTGCTCGGCGGTCTCGGCGCGGGCGGTGATCCGGGTGGCGTGCTGGATCGTCTCGGTCAGCAGGCCGGCGAAGTCGTCGTCGCTCAACGTGATCCCGGCGGCGGTGAGCCCGGCCCGCACCGCGTCGGCGTCGACCACCCCCTCGGCGGCCTTCGCGAGGTCGTCGGGGGCCAGATAGGCCGGAATGTTGCGGTTGACGATGACGCTGCCGATCGGCAGTTCCAGCTCGTTGAGCTCGTCGATCGCCTCCATGGTCTCCTGCATGGGCAGCGCCTCGAGCAGCGTCACCAGGTGCACCGCGGTCTGATCGGAGTGCAGCAGCTTGACCACGCCGTCGGCCTGGGAGTGCACCGGGCCGCCCTTGGCCAGCTCGGACACCGCCTTGGTGACGTCCAGGAACCGCGCGATGCGGCCGGTGGGCGGCGCATCGACGACGACCGCGTCGTACACCGGATGCTTGTTCTTGGCGCCCTTGTCCAGGCGGATGACGGCTTCCTTGATCTTGCCGGTCAGCAGCACGTCGCGCAGGCCCGGGGCGATCGTGGTGGCGAACTCGATGGCCCCGATCCGGCGCATCGCCCGCCCGGCGATGCCCAGGTTGTAGAACATGTCGAGGTATTCCAAGAACGCGGCCTCGATATCGATCGCCAGCGCGTTGACCTGGCCGCCGCCGTCGGCGGTGGCGATCTTTAGCTCCTGATACGGCAACGGGGGGACGTCGAAGAGCTGCGCAATGCCTTGGCGCCCTTCGACTTCCACCAACAGCACCTTGCGGCCGCCGGCGGCCAGCGCCAGTGCCAGCGCGGCCGCGACCGTCGACTTGCCGGTACCGCCTTTTCCGGTGATGAAATGCAGGCGGGCCTTGGACAAACGCGACGGCCAGCCAATAGGGCTGTCGCCGCTCGGTGTGGGTGCCACCACTGCATGCTAACCAAGCTGCCCGGCTCCTCCTCACGCCGCTCCGCGGCGCGCATCGTCGCCGGGCGCCAAGGCCGTTGCGGGCTTACCGATAAGCTCACGTTATGAGCCAACGGACCACGTGGGAGTATGCGACCGTTCCCCTGCTGACCCATGCGACCAAGCAGATCCTCGACCAGTGGGGCGAGGACGGCTGGGAGCTGGTCACGGTGATGCCCGGCCCGACCGGTGAGCAACTGGTGGCCTACCTCAAACGACCGAAATGAGCGCGTCGGCCCGGCTGGCCGAGCTCGGCCTGGAGCTGCCGCCGGTGGTGACGCCGCTGGCGTCCTACGTACCGGCGGTGCGCACCGGAAACCTCGTCTACACCTCCGGCCAGCTGCCGATGGAGGGGGGCAAACTCGCCGGCACCGGCAAGGTCGGCGCCGAGATCAGCCCGGAGCAGGGTGCGGCGCTGGCGCGCACCTGTGCGCTCAACGCGTTGGCCGCGGTGGACGCGCTGGTCGGAGTCGACGCGGTGACCCGGGTGGTCAAGGTGGTCGGCTTCGTGGCGTCGGCACCCGGATTCCACGGCCAGCCGGGCGTGATCAACGGCGCGTCCAACCTGCTGGGCGAGGTGTTCGGGGACAGCGGCGCGCACGCCCGGTCCGCGGTGGGGGTGGCCGAGCTGCCGCTGGACGCGCCGGTGGAGGTCGAATTGATCGTCGAAGTTGGGTGACCGGTGGCGCTGTCTCACCCCGCCTACGGTCAGCTGCGACCGGTCACCGCCACCGCCTCGGTGGTGCTGGCCGATAACCCCGGGTTGATGACGCTGGACGGCACCAACACCTGGGTGCTGCGCGGGCCGGGCAGCGACGAGGTGGTGATCGTCGATCCCGGGCCCGACGACGCCGAGCACATCGCGCGGGTCGCCGAGGTCGGCCGGGTGGCGCTGGTGCTGATCAGCCACCGGCATTTCGACCACACCGACGGCATCGACAAGCTGGTCGACGCCACCGGGGCCACCGTGCGCGCGGTGGGCAGCGGGTTTTTACGCGGCCTGGGGGGACCGTTGACCGACGGCGAGGTGATCGACGCCGCCGGGCTGCGGATCACGGTGATGGCCACCCCCGGGCACACCGCCGACTCGCTGTCGTTCGTCCTCGAGGATGCGGTGCTGACCGCGGACACCGTGCTGGGCCGCGGCACCACCGTCATCGACACCGAGGACGGCAGCTTGGGCGACTATCTGACGTCGCTGCGCCGGCTGCGCGGCCTGGGCCCCCGGATGGTGCTGCCGGGCCACGGCCCGGAGCTGCCCAACCTGGACGCCGTCGCGTCGGGATACCTCGCGCACCGTGAGCAGCGGCTGAACCAGGTGCGCTCCGCGCTGGGTGAACTCGGCGAGGACGCCACCGCGCGCCAGATCGTCGAACACGTCTACATCGACGTCGACGAGGAGCTGTGGGGCGCCGCGGAATGGTCGGTGCAGGCCCAGCTGGACTATCTGCGTCGGTGACCCTCGGGCTGCGCCGAGATCGACGCTACCGAGGAAAATGCCGAGGACACGCCGCGCTAACGTTGATCTCGACGCGATGGGAACGATCTACCGCGCCCGGCGCGCCAACCGCTCCGAGTCGGAGATCAGCACGCTCTTGCCCTCCAACCGGATCCAGCCGCGGTGGGCGAAGTCGGCCAGCGCCTTGTTCACCGTCTCCCGCGAGGCGCCCACCAGCTGAGCGATCTCCTCCTGGGTGAGGTCGTGGGTGACCCGCAGGGCGCCGCCCTCTTGGGTGCCGAACCGCTGGGCCAGCTGCAGCAGCTGCTTGGCGACCCGGCCGGGCACGTCGGTGAAGATCAGGTCGGCGAGGTTGTTGTTGGTGCGCCGCAGCCGGCGGGCCAGTACCCGCAGCAGCTGCTCGGCGATCTCCGGGCGGTCGGCGATCCAGGCCCGCAGCGCGTCGCGGTCCATCGACACCGCGCGCACCTCGGTGATCGTGGTCGCGCTGGAGGTCCGGGGGCCGGGGTCAAAGATCGACAACTCGCCGAACATGTCCGACGGGCCCATGATGGTCAGCAGGTTCTCCCGGCCGTCCGGGGACCGGCGGCCGATCTTCACCTTGCCGGAAATGATGATGTACAGCCGGTCGCCCGGTTCCCCTTCGGCGAACACCGTGTGTCCGCGTGGGAAGTCGACGGGTTGCAATTGCTTGGTCAGCGCGGCGACGGCGCTGGGTTCAACCCCCTGGAAGATTCCGGCCCTCGCCAGGATCTCGTCCACGTTGCCCCTTAAGTGCTCTTCTGATGTGTGAAAACTCGCATGCCAACCCCTACATAGGTTAGCGAATCTAAGTCTAGAGGTAGGCCCGGACCGACGTGCCAACGCTACACACGATCGGCCTGTTTAGTCGGCCGAAACTGCGGATTTGCCCGTGAATGTATCTGTCGCCGGGCCGGCACCCCGAGCCCGACCGCCGGCGGCGGGGACACCGGGGGGATCCAGTCCAGGGTGGTGTCGAGCTGCTCGAGACGGCGCCGCTGGAAGCACTCGAGCGCTTCGGGCATCCCGTCGCGGGCCAACGTGCCCACCTCGTCGGCTTCGGCCTGGTCGAGAAACTCCGCGACGTCGGCCGCCGTGACGGTGTCGTCGTTAAGGCCGGTTTCCAGCCGTTCCAGTCCGATGGCGGCCAGCATCAGCAACCCCGGGATGACGGCCACTAGCAACCAAGACACAAGGAGCAAGTAAACACGGGCAAGGTCTCGGTGGGATCACGAATTAGTACCCTGTCGTAGGTGACAGTGGCCAAGCCTTCCTCCGGCGCTCAATCGGCGCCCGCCGCCGCGGGTGGCAAAGTCGCCCGGCGCTGGGCCGAAGAGACCCGCCTCGGATTGGTGCGCCGCGCCCGTCGCATGAATCGCGCACTGGCGCAAGCGTTTCCGGAAGTACGTTGCGAGCTGGACTTCACCACGCCGCTCGAGTTGACGGTGGCCACCATCCTGTCGGCGCAGAGCACCGATAAGCGCGTCAACCTGACCACCCCGGCGTTGTTCGCCCGATATCGGACCGCGCTGGACTACGCCCAGGCCAACCGCGCCGAACTCGAAGACCTCATCCGTCCCACTGGTTTCTTCCGTAACAAGGCAACCTCGTTGATCGGCCTCGGGCAAGCTTTGGTGGAGCGGTTCGACGGGGAGGTGCCGGCCACCATGGCCGAGCTGGTCACCCTGCCCGGGGTGGGCCGCAAAACCGCCAACGTCATCCTCGGCAACGCCTTCGATGTCCCCGGCATCACCGTCGACACCCACTTCGGGCGGCTGGTGCGGCGCTGGCGGTGGACCGCCGAGGAGGATCCGGTCAAGGTCGAACACGCCGTCGGCGAACTCATCGAACGCAACCAGTGGACGCTGCTCAGCCACCGGGTGATCTTCCACGGCCGCCGGGTCTGTCATGCCCGCAAACCGGCCTGCGGGGTGTGTGTGCTGGCCAAGGACTGCCCGTCGTTCGGGCTGGGCCCCACCGACCCGCTGATCGCCGCGGCCCTGGTCAAAGGCCCGGAGACCGAGCATCTGCTGGCCCTGGCCGGGCTGTAGCGCGGCGTCGGCGGCGCGGCCGTGAGCACCTCAACCCGCTGGACCCTCGCGGTGATCACCGTGATCGCCGCGCTGATCGCCGCGCTGGTGTTCGCCCTGCGCGACACCGCCCCCCGGCCCGGGGCGCCGCCGCCGACGGCGGCTGACCGCGAACACCGCGACGCCGACACCGACGCGGCGCTGCGCGAACCCCGCCGGCGCGCCGGCTTGCCGCCGTGTCCCACCGGCGCGGACACCGACGGGCCGGGCCCGCTGCACGGGGTCCTCGTCGAATGCGCGGCCACCGGCGCGCCGGTCGACGTCGGCCGGGCGGTGGCCGGCCGCCGGGTGGTACTGAATCTGTGGGCGTACTGGTGCCAGCCGTGCCGGGCCGAGCTGCCCGCGATGGCCGAATATCAACGCCGCGTCGGGCCCGGCGTGACGGTGCTGACGGTGCATCAGGACGAGAACGAGACCGCCGGGCTGCTGCGGTTGGCCGAGCTGGGGGTGCGGCTGCCGACCCTGCAGGACGGCCAGCGCCGGGTCGCCGCCGCGCTGCGGGTCCCTAATGTGATGCCCGCGACAGTGGTGTTGGCGGCGGACGGTACCGTTGCGCAGGTCCTGCCGCGAGCATTCGCCAGCGCTGACGAGATCGCTGCCGCGGTCGGTGGCTAGGCGTGATGGGAAAGGTGAGGCGTCGGTGAGCGCTGGTGGTACGCCCCCGCACTCGGGACCGAACGCGTCCCCAGCGGTTCCGCTGACCCCCGGCGTCAGCCCCGCCTGGCTGCGCCCGCTGGTCGACAACGTGGGGCAGATCCCGGCCGCCTACCGCCGCCGGCTGCCCGCCGATGTGCTGGCGCTGGTGACCGCGGCCAAAGCCACCGCGGCACTGCGCCGCAACGGACGCGACGCGGCGGTGCTGGTGCTGTTTTCCGGACCCGAATCGTCGGCCGGTGTTCCCGACGAGGCCGACCTGCTGGTCACCGTGCGGGCCTCCACCCTGCGCCATCATGCCGGTCAGGCCGCGTTCCCCGGCGGCGCATCCGACCCCGACGACAACGGTCCGGTGGCCACCGCGCTGCGGGAGGCCCGCGAGGAAACCGGTGTCGACCCGGCCCGGCTGCATCCGCTGGCGACGATGGAGCGGACGTTCATCGCGCCGTCGGGCTTCCACGTGGTGCCGGTGCTGGCCTACTCACCCGATCCGGGTCCGGTGACCGTCGTCGACGAAGCCGAGACCGCGATCGTGGCGCGGGTCCCGCTGCGCGCCTTCATCAATCCGGAGAACCGCCTGATGGTGTACCGCCGCGCGCACGGCCACCGCTGGGCCGGGCCGGCGTTCCTGCTCAACGAGATGCTGGTGTGGGGCTTCACCGGCCAGGTGATCTCCGCGATGCTGGACGTGGCCGGCTGGGCGCAGCCCTGGGACACCGCCGACGTCCGGGAACTGGACGCGGCGATGGCGCTGGTCGACAACGGAGGCGGTACACGACGATGACCTCGTCACAGTGGCTGGATATCGCGGTGCTGGCCGTCGCGTTCGTGGCGGCGGTCTCGGGCTGGCGCTCCGGCGCATTGGGCTCGGTGTTGTCGTTCGTCGGGGTGGCGCTGGGCGCGGTCGCCGGCGTGCTGCTGGCCCCGCACCTGGTCAGCCACGTCACCGGGGCCCGGCCCAAGTTGTTCGCCGCCCTGTTTCTGATCCTGTCCATGGTGGTGGTCGGCGAGGTCGCCGGGGTGGTGCTGGGCCGGGCGGTGCGCGGCGCGATCCACAGCCGCGCCGTGCGGGGCCTCGACTCGCTGATCGGGGTGGCGCTGCAGCTGGTGGTGGTGCTGGTGGCGGCCTGGTTGCTGGCGACGCCGTTGACCTCGTCGGATCAGCCGAGCTTGGCGGCCGCGGTGCGCGGATCCCGGGTGTTGGCGGAGGTCAACGATGTCGCGCCCCCCTGGCTGAAAACCGTGCCGAAGCGGGTGTCGGCGCTGCTGGACAACTCCGGGCTGCCCGACGTGTTGGAGCCGTTCAGCCGCACCCCGATCGTGGCCGTGGATGCACCGGATGCGGCGCTGTCCGACAACCCGGTGGTGACGGCCACCGAGCCCAGCGTGGTCAAGATCCGCGGCGTGGCGACCAGCTGCCAGAAGGTGTTGGAGGGCACCGGGTTTGTGGTCGCCCCCAGCCGGGTGATGACCAACGCCCACGTGGTGGCGGGCTCCAACAGCGTCACCGTGGAAGCCGAGGGCAAACCCTACGACGCGACGGTGGTGTCCTTCGACCCCGAGGTCGACATCGCGATCCTCGCGGTGCCCGATCTGCCGCCGTCGCCGCTGGCGTTCGTCGACTCACCGGCGCGATCGGACACCAACGCCATCGTGCTGGGCTATCCCGGCGGCGGCGGTTTCGAAGCGACCCCGGCGCGGATCCGGGAGATCATCGAACTCAACGGTCCCGACATCTACCGCAATGCGACGGTCACCCGTGAGGTGTACACGATCCGCGGCACTGTGCGCCAAGGCAATTCCGGCGGCCCGCTGATCGACGTCAACGGCAAGGTGTTGGGCGTGGTGTTCGGCGCCGCCGTCGACGACAACGACACCGGTTTCGTGTTGACCGCCAAAGAGGTGGCCCGACAGTTGGCCAAGATCGGTGACACCACGGCGGTGTCCACCGAGACGTGTGTCAGCTGAGCCCCTGGTGCACCCGCCGCAAGAACCGGGATAGCTGCGCGTTGACCTGCTCGGGTGCTTCTTCGTGGCTGAAATGGCCTGCGCCGGCGACCGATACGTAGCGCCCGTGCGGCGCGTAGCGCCGGGTGCGCTCGACCGGGTCGGCCAACACGTACGGGTCGGCGTCCCCGTGCACGTGCAGCAACGGGATGGCCACGCCGCGCTTCATGGCTTTCATGAACCGGCGGCCCTCGTCGCGCAACTGGCTGCGCACCGCCCAACGCTGATATTCCAGCGCGCAGTGCGCGGCCGACGGTATCTGAATGGCCCGCCGCAGATGACCGACGGTTTCGCAGAAGTCTTCGCTGGCCTGCCATTTGGCGGTGGAGCGGCTGCGCACCAGCCGTTCGATCTCGGCGGCGTCGGCGCGGGTCAGCACGTGTTCGGGCCACATCGGCAGCTGATAGCGCAACAGCCACGGCAGCAGGGCCCGACGCTGATCGGGCCGGGCCAGCATGGAGGCGCGCAACGCCGCCGGATGCGGTGAGCTGATCACCGCGATGGCCCGGACCAGCCGCGGATGCAGCAGTGCGGTGGCCCAGCACACCAGGCCGCCGTCGGCGTGGCCGACCAGGGTCGCCGACGAGTGCCCGAGGGCGCGGATCAACCCGGCGGTGTCGCCGGCCAGTGTCCAGCCGTCATAGCCGCGGGGCGGTTTGTCGCTGCCGCCGTAGCCCCGCAGGTCGACCGCCACCACCCGCGCGTTCGCCAGCCCGCGCAGCTGATGCCGCCACGACCACCAGAACGAGCCGAACCCGTGCAGCAGGATGACCAGCGGTTGGGTGGGCGGCGGCGGTGCACCTTGCGGGTTTGCCGCCTCGACGACGTGGAACCGAATTCCGTTGGCGTGGATGTCCAGATGCCGCCACGGCCCGTCGATGCGGGTGATCGACGGGTCCGGTGCGGCCATCTACCAGCCCGACGGATCGGTGGGCGTCCGCCCCTCGACCGCGGCCGGGGCGGGCTTGGTGTGGTCGGGGCGCAACGCGGTGCGGGTCTCTTTGACCGACGCGATCGTCTCCCGCGGCCCCCGGATCCGGCGCACCTTCAAATACCCGAACACCGCCAGCGCCCCGGTGACCAGCACCATGATCCCGAACACGATGGCGAACGCCACCCAGCGCCACAGCCAGGTGTCGAGCAGTTCGGCGAGAAAGAAGAAGAAAAAGAAGGTGGAGTAAAACAGCACCACCAGCGCGGCGATGAAAAAGACGCTGCCGGTCAACCCCTTCTTGACGTCGCGGGTGATCTCGGCGCGGGCGAGCTCGACTTCGGCGCGTACCAGCGTCGAGACCTGGGTCGTCGCCTCCTTGACCAGATCGCCGAGCGAAGGATCACCGGCCACGGCGTGCGGGTCGACCAGGGGGATCGCGGTCAAGGTGCCCGGCACCCCGTTCTTGCGGTCGGCGTTGCTTGAAGCCTTGCTCACTCCACGGTCCTCCCGGTTCGCTGTCCTCGCGGGTTATGTTGCCATGCGGTGCCGGGCGGCACGAGGCTAACCGCGGTGAGGCCCGAGCAAGCGACGCCTGTTGCTTGTGTGGTCAGGTTAGACTGCGCGCTAGTACCCGGGTCGGCCTCGTTGACGGGAGTCAGGGCATTGCAGATCGCACACCGCTGGGGGCTTCGCGTTGCCGCCGCACTGGTGGCTCTCGCCGCGGTGGCGGCACCGGGCTGGCCGACCGGCCCGGCCATCGCCGCCGATAACAAGGTGGCGCTGGGCGGTGGCGCCGGAATCGTCGTCGACGTCGACACGCTGTGCACGCTGACCACGATCGGCCACGACAACACCGGCGCCCTGATCGGGTTCACCTCCGCGCACTGCGGCGGGCCCGGCGCCCAGGTCGCCGCCGAGGGCGCCGAGGGCAACGGCCCGGTGGGCACCATGGTGGCCGGCAACGACAACCTGGACTATGCGGTGATCCGGTTCGATCCGGCCAAGGTGAACCCGGTGGCCAACTTCGACGGCTTCGCGATCAACGGCATCGGTCCCGATCCGGCGTTCGGCCAGGTGGCCTGCAAACAGGGCCGCACCACCGGCAACTCGTGCGGCGTCACCTGGGGGCCCGGGCAAGATCCGGGCACCATCGTCATGCAGGTGTGTGGGCAGCCCGGCGACTCCGGGGGACCGGTCACCGTCAACAACATGCTGGTCGGCATGATCCACGGTGCGTTCAGCGATGCGCTGCCGACGTGTGTGGTCAAGTACATTCCGCTGCACACCCCGGCGGTGGTGATGTCGATCAACGCGGTCATCGACGACGTCAACAGCAAGAACCGGCCCGGCGCCGGCTTCGTGCCCATCCCGGCCTAATCGGCCGAGCGCCGACTGTGCGGTGTCATACGCCTGCACCCGCGTTTGGCGTATAAAGCCGCACACTCGGCGGCACCGGCGGCCAGCTACTTGGCGGCCCGGATCGCTTCGAACACACCGGGATCCAGCAGCGTCGAGGTATCCCCGAGCTCGCGGCCGTCGGCGACGTCGCGCAGCAGCCGGCGCATGATCTTGCCGCTGCGGGTCTTGGGCAACTCGGGCACCACGTGGATCTCGCGTGGCCGGGCGATCGGTGAGATCTCCCGAGCCACCTGGGCGCGCAGCTCGTCGACCATCTGCTCGCCGCGGTCGGCGTGGGAGCCCTCCAGCACCACGAACGCGCAGATCCCTTGCCCGGTCTGCTCATCGGTGGCGCCGACCACCGCCGCCTCGGCCACCCCGGAATGGCCGACCAGCGCCGACTCCACTTCCGCGGTGGAGATCCGGTGCCCGGACACGTTCATCACATCGTCGATGCGGCCCAACACCCAGATGTCGCCGTCGGCGTCGTAGCGGGCGCCGTCGCCGGCGAAATACCAACCCTGCGCGGCGAACCGGGACCAGTAGGTGTCCACGAAACGCTCCGGGTCGCCCCAGATGCCGCGCGCCATCGCCGGCCACGGTTCGTCCAGCACCAGGTACCCGCTGGGTTGTTCGCCGTGGTCGCCGCCCGGTGCCAGCCGGTTGCCGTCGTCGTCGACGATGCGCGCCGAAATCCCGGGCAGCGGGGTCATCGCCGCGCCCGGCTTGGTGGCGGTGATCCCGGGCAGCGGCGAGATCATCGTCGCGCCGGTCTCGGTCTGCCACCAGGTGTCGACCACCGGCGTGCATCCGGCACCGATGACGGTGCGATACCACCGCCACGCTTCGGGGTTGATCGGCTCACCGACCGAGCCCAGCAACCGCAGGCTGGACAGGTCGTGTTTGTCCGGGATCTCCCGGCCCCACTTCATGAAGGTGCGGATCAACGTAGGGGCGGTGTAATACGTTGTCACACCGTATTTTTCGATGATGTCGAAATGCCGGTGACCGTCGGGGAAGTCCGGGGTGCCCTCGTAGAGGACTTCGGTGACCCCGTTGGCCAGCGGGCCGTAGACGGCGTAGGTGTGCCCGGTGACCCAGCCGACGTCGGCGGTGCACCAGAACACGTCGGTGTCGGCTTTGACGTCGAAGATGTAGTGGTGGGTGTAGGCGGCTTGGGTCAGGTAGCCGCCGCTGGTGTGCACGATGCCCTTCGGCTTGCCGGTGGTGCCCGAGGTGTACAGCAAAAACAGCGGATGCTCGGCCTCGAACGCCGCCGGGGTGTGCCGATCGGACGCCGCGCCGACGATATCGTGCCACCACAGGTCGCGGCCCGCCGTCCAGGCCACGTCGCCGCCGGTACGGCGCACCACCAGCACATGTTCGACGGTGTCGGCGCCGGCCACCGCCTCGTCCACGGCGCTTTTCAGCGGGGCGGGTTTGCCGCGCCGGTACTGCCCGTCGGCGGTGATCACCAGCTTCGCCTCGGCGTCGTCGATCCGGGCTCGCAGCGCGGCGGCGGAGAAGCCGGCGAACACCACGCTGTGCAACACCCCCAGCCGCGCGCAGGCCAGCATCGCGATGATGGTCTCGGGGATCATCGGCAAATAGATCGCCACCCGGTCCCCGGCGACCAAACCCAACTCGGTCAACGCGTTGGCGGCCCGGGACACCTCGGCGAGCAGGTCGGCGTAGCTGAGGCTGCGGGCATCCCCGACCGGCTCGCCCTCCCAGTGGATGGCCACCCGGTCGCCGTGGCCGGCCTGCACGTGGCGGTCCACGCAGTTGTAGGCCACGTTGAGGGTGCCGTCGGCGAACCACCGCGCGAACGGGGCCGCCGACCAGTCCAGTACCTGGGTAAACGGCGTCGCCCAGGACAGCCGGTGGGCCTGCTCAGCCCAAAACGCCAGCCGGTCCTGCTCGGCCGCCCGGTACAGCTCGGGACCCGCGTTGGTCTGCGCGGCGAACGTTGCGGGCGGCGGGTACGACGCCGGCGCGTCGGGATGCGTCTCGGTCACGCCACGAGCCTAATCACCGCGGCTGAACGTCGGCGTGTCGCCGTCGGCCGCCCCCGAAGCCCCCCGCGGTACCCCTTACTGTCGCTGGCATGCGTGCGAAGCGTGCCGCGGCGGTGCTGGCCGCCGGATTGCTGGTGCTCGCAGCGCTGGCCGGCTGCGGGGCCGGCGGCACCGACACCGACCTGGTGGTGGTCAACGCCGGGGAGCCGCAGAACCCGTTGATTCCCACCAACACCAACGAGACCAACGGCGCACGGATTCTGGAGCGGCTCTTCGCCGGGTTGGTGTCCTACGACGCGACCGGCGCCCCGGCGCTGGAGGTCGCGCAGGCCATCGAGACCCGCGACAACCTCAACTACCGGATCACGATCAAACCCGGCTGGACGTTCACCGACGGGTCGCCGGTGACGGCCCACTCGTTCGTTGACGCGTGGAATTACGGCGCCCTGACCACCCACGCCCAGCTGCAGCAGAGCTTCTTTAGCGCGATCGACGGCTACGACCAGCTGGCCGCGCCGACCCCGACCGCGCAGACGATGTCGGGACTGCACGTGGTCAGCGACACCGAATTCACGGTGCGGCTCAAGGCCCCGACCATCGACTTCACCCTGCGGCTGGGATCCACGCCGTTCTTGCCGTTGCCGCGGGCCGCCTTCGACGATATGACCGCCTTTGGTCGCCGCCCGATCGGCAACGGGCCCTACCGGATGGACGACGCGCAACCGCACCCCTGGCAGCACAACGTCAAAATCGACCTGGTACCCAACCCCGGCTACCACGGCAACCGGGTCGCCCAGAACCGCGGGCTGCGGTTCATTCTGTACGCCAACCTGGAGACCGCCTACGCCGACCTGCTGGCCGGCAACCTCGACGTGCTCGACACCGTGCCGCCCAGCGCGCTGCCGACCTACCGTCGTGAACTCGGCGACCGCGCGATCAGCGGATCGGTGGCGGTCAACCAGAGTCTGGACACGCCGCTGCGGCTGCCGCATTTCGGCGGCGAGGAAGGCCGGCTGCGTCGGCTGGCGCTGTCGGCGGCGATCAACCGGCCGCAGATCTGCCGCCGGATATTCGCCGACACCCGGGTCCCGGCGCGCGACTTCACCGCCCGATCGCTGCCCGGCTTCGACCCGAACCTGCCCGGAAACGACGCCCTGGTCTACGATCCGCAACGCGCCCAACGACTATGGGCGCAGGCCGACACCATCTCCGCGTGGTCCGGCCGGTACCTGATCGCCTACAACGCCGACGGCGGGCATCAGGAATGGGTGGACGCGGTGGCCAACAGCATCAAAAACACCCTCGGTATCGACGCCGCCGGGGCGCCGCAACCCACCTTCGCGGGGTTTCGCACCCAGATCAGCCAGCACACCATGGGCACCGCGTTTCGCGCCGGCTGGCAGGGCGACTATCCCTCGCTGCTGGAATTCCTCGAACCGCTGTTCGTCACCGGTGCCGGCGCCAACGACATCGGCTACTCCAATCCGCGGTTCGACGCGGCGCTGCAGACCGCGCTGGCCGCACCCACCCTGGACCAGGCGCACCTGTTGACCAACGCCGCGCAGCGAATCCTGTTGCATGACATGCCCGTTGTCGCGCTGTGGGACTACGCCACCGCGGCCGGGCACTCGACGGCGGTCCGCGACGTCACGATCGCTTGGAACGGCATGCCCGACTACGAGCACATCGTCAAGGACGGCTGACATGATCAGCTACCTCGGCCGGCGGCTGCTGGTGATGATCCCGGTGTTCTTCGGGGCGACGCTGCTGATCTACGGTCTGGTGTTTCTGCTGCCCGGCGACCCGATCGCGGCGCTGGGCGGGGACCGGGCGGTCAGCCCGGCGGTCGCCGCCCAACTGCGGGCCCAATACCACCTCGATGACCCATTCTGGCTGCAGTACGTCAAGTACCTGCAGGGCCTGACCCGGGGTGACCTGGGCCAGTCGTTTTCCGGCTTGCCGATCAGCGAGGTGCTGGCGCAAGCGTTTCCGGTGACGATCCGGTTAGCCCTGGTCGCGCTGGCGGTGGAGGCGGCCCTCGGGGTTGGGCTGGGCGTGATCGCCGGGCTGCGCAAGGGCGGCCTCTTCGATGCCAGCGTGCTGCTGACCAGCCTGGTCATCATCGCCGTGCCGATTTTCGTGCTCGGCTTCATCGCCCAGTACGTCGTCGGCGTCAAGCTCGGGCTCGCCCCGGCCACGGTCGGGGACCAGCCGACGTTGCGTCGTTTGCTGCTACCGGGTTTCGTGCTCGGGGCGGTGTCGTTTGCCTACGTGGTGCGGCTGACCCGGTCGGCGGTGGCCGCCAACGCCCACGCCGACTATGTGCGCACCGCCACCGCCACCGGGCTGTCCCGGCCGCGGGTGGTCGTCGTGCACATCCTGCGCAACTCACTGATCCCGGTGGTGACGTTTTTGGGCGCCGACCTCGGCGCGCTGATGGGCGGCGCGGTGGTCACCGAGGGCATCTTCAACATCCACGGCGTCGGCGGAGCCCTGTACCAGGCGGTCATCCGGCAGGAGGCGCCGACGGTGGTGGCGATCGTGACGGTGCTGGTGGTGGTGTATCTGCTCGCCAACCTGATGGTGGACCTGCTGTACGCGGCCCTGGACCCCCGGATCCGGTATGGCTGAACGGTTGCCGGCCGGTTTTTGGCGGGACACCTGGCGCGGCCTGCGGCGGCGACCCAAGTTCGTGGTCGCCGGGCTGCTGATCCTGCTGGTGGTCACCGCAGCGCTGGTTCCGGGCCTGTTCACCGGGATCGACCCCGGCTACGCCGATCCCGACCAGAGCATGCTCGGCCCGTCGGCGGCGCACTGGTTCGGCACCGACCTGCAGGGCCACGACATCTACGCCCGCACCATCTACGGGGCCCGGGCGTCGATCACCGTGGGCGTGGGCGCCACCGTGGCGGTGCTGCTGGTCGGCGGGGCGCTGGGGGCGCTGGCCGGCTTCTACGGCGGCTGGATCGACGCGGCGGTGTCCCGGGTCACCGACGTGTTCTTCGGCATCCCACTGTTGTTGGCGGCCATTGTGCTGATGCAGGTGATGGCGCACCGCACGGTGTGGACGGTGATCGCCATCCTGGCCTTGTTCGGCTGGCCGCAGCTGGCCCGCATCACCCGCGGCGCGGTGCTGGAGGTGCGGGCCAGTGACTATGTGCTGGCCGCCGAAGCGTTGGGGCTGGGCCGATTCCACACCCTGACCCGGCACGTGGTGCCCAACGCCATCGGCCCGGTGATCGCCGTGGCCAGCATCGCGCTCGGATTGTTCATCGTCACCGAGGCCACGCTGTCCTACCTGGGGGTGGGGCTGCCGCCGTCGGTGGTGTCCTGGGGCGGCGATATCAACCTGGCGCAGAGCCGATTACGGTCGGGGTCGACCGTACTGTTCTACCCGGCCGGCGCGCTGGCGCTTACCGTGCTGGCCTTCATGATGATGGGCGACGCGCTGCGCGACGCCCTGGACCCGGCGTCGCGGGCATGGCGCACATGACCGCGCTGCTGACCGTGGACAACCTGGAAGTCCGGTTCGGCGCGGGGCCCCCGGCGGTCCGCGGTGCCCGGCTCAGCGTGGCCGCCGGTCAAACCGTCGCGGTGGTCGGCGAGTCGGGTTCGGGCAAATCCACCACGGCGGCGGCGATTCTGGGGCTGCTGCCGCCGGGCGGCCGCATCACCGGCGGGACGATCACCTTCGACGGCGTCGACATCACCGGCGCTGACCGGCGGCGGCTGGGGGCGATCCGGGGCGCCGGCATCGGCTTCGTCCCGCAGGACCCGATGACCAACCTGAACCCGGTGTGGAAGGTCGGCTTCCAGATCCGCCAGGCGCTGCGCGCCAACAGCATCGACCGCCGGGCGGTCCGGCAGCGGGCGGTGGACCTGCTCGCCGAGGCCGGCATGCCCGATCCGGCGACCCACGCGTACCGCTATCCGCACCAGCTGTCCGGCGGGATGTGCCAGCGCGCGCTGATCGCCCTCGGATTGGCGGGCCAGCCGCGGCTGCTGATCGCCGACGAGCCCACCTCGGCCCTGGATGTCACCGTGCAGCGACAGGTGCTCGACGGGCTGCAGCGGCTCACCAGCGAGCTGGGCACCGCCGTGCTGCTGATCACCCACGACCTGGCGCTGGCGGCCGAACGGGCCGAGGAGCTGGTCGTGATGCACGACGGGAGGGTGGTGGAAACCGGTCCCGCACAGCGGGTCTTGACCCAGCCGCAGCACCCCTACACCCGCAAGCTGGTGGGCGCGGCACCGTCGCTGGCGGCGCGGCGGCCCAGGCCGCCGGTGCCCGAGCCGGCCGGCCGCGGCGGCGAGCTGTTGGCGGTCAGCGGGCTGACCAAAATCTATCCGGGTGGGCCACCGTGGCGGCGCACCGAATTTCGGGCCGTCGACGACGTGTCGTTCACCGTGGCGCGCGGCACCACCGTGGCGGTCGCCGGCGAATCCGGCTCGGGCAAGTCCACCCTGGCGCGGATGGTGCTGGGCCTGCTGCCGCCCACCGCCGGGACCGTGGTGTTCGACGGCCAACCGATCACCGGGCTGGACCGGCGGGCGGTGTTGGCGTTTCGGCGCCGGGTGCAGCCGGTGTTTCAAAACCCCTACAGCAGCCTGGATCCGATGTATTCGGTGTTTCGGATCATCGAGGAGCCGCTGCGCATTCACCGGATCGGGGGGCGCCGGGAACGGGACCGCGCGGTGCGGGAGCTGGCGGACCAGGTGGCGCTGCCGGCCTCGGTGCTGGACCGGTTGCCGCGGGAGCTGTCCGGCGGGCAACGCCAACGGGTCGCGATCGCCCGAGCGTTGGCGCTGCGACCGCAGCTGCTGGTCTGCGACGAAGCGGTCTCGGCGCTGGATGTCGTGGTGCAGGCCCAGATCCTGGACCTGCTCGCCGGGCTGCAGGCCAGCCTGGGCCTGGCGTACCTGTTCATCAGCCACGACCTGGCCGTCATCCGGCAGATCGCCGACGACGTGCTGGTGATGCGGGGCGGAAAGGTGGTCGAGCATGCGCCCACCGAGGCGGTGTTCACCGCGCCGGCCCACGACTACACCGCCCGGCTGGTGGCGGCCATTCCCGGGTTGCCTCGCCCCAGCGGCTATCGTGGCGCCGATGAGCACTGACCCGCTGGCGCCGCTGATGGACCTGCCCGGGGTGGCCGCCGCCTGCGATCAGGCGCGCGACGCGCTGGGCCGGGCCCACCGGCATAAGGCCAACCTGCGCGGCTGGCCGGTGACCGCCGCCGAAGCCGCGCTGCGCGCGGCCCGGGCGTCGTCGGTGCTGGACGGCGGCCCGGTGCAGCTGGACGACTCGGCCACCGCCGATCCGGTCTTCGCCGGCGCGCTGCGCGTGACGCAGGCGCTGGAGGGCGGGGAGACCAGCCTGGTGGGGGTGTGGCGGCGGGCACCGCTGCAGGCGCTGGCGCGGCTGCACATGCTGGCCGCCGCCGACCAGGTCGACGAGGACAAGCTGGGCCGGCCCCGCGCCGAGGCCGAGGTCGGGCCCCGGCTGGAGTTGCTGGCCGAGATCGTCACCGGCGCGACGCAGGCGCCGGCTCCGGTGGTGGCCGCCGTCGCCCACGGGGAACTGCTGACGCTGGCACCGTTCGGCAGCGCCGACGGCGTGGTGGCGCGTGCGGTGTCGCGGCTGGTGACCATGGCCAGCGGGCTGGACCCGCACGGGCTCGGGGTGCCGGAGGTGAGCTGGATGCGCCGCGCCGGCGATTACCGCGCCGCCGCGCGCGACTTCGCCGCCGGCACCCCCGACGGGGTGGCCGCCTGGATCCTGCTGTGCTGCCGGGCGCTGAAAGACGGGGCGACCGAGGCGTTGTCGATTGCTGAGTCGACCGCCAACACCTCGTCGCACTGACCGGTCCACACACGCAAAGCGGGCGACGCTCCGTAAATTACGGCTCGCCGCCCGCTAGCACGGAACTCAGTTACCAAGCGTGCAACCATGGGCTGCGTGGGTGGCCTCGGCGATCTTGCAATGCGCCCCGGCTGCGACCCCACCCAAAGGGCCGCCGAATCCGTCCGCTTTTCGCAATTACGCAGGCCCGCAACACTTCTGCCATATTCGCGGCTGTAGCTCCGCGTGGGTACCGGGATCCGTGCTAGGTCGCCTGGTTCGGGAGGTCGAGCCTTCTCTTCCGGATCGACCTTGGCCTCCCCGGGCTTCCGTGGTTCCTTTGTACTACGTGACCACAGTCACATCAAGGGCCAATTGTGTGGCGGTGGCCGAGCCGAGATTGGATCGTGACTGCCGGAGGTTGCTGGGACTTAGAACGCGAACCGGCGCAGCAGCGAGTAGGTGAGCGCCCCGGCCGCCAGCGCGCTGGCGCCCACCACCGCCGTCGTCGCCACCGCGGCGCCCGACGGCGCCGGCAGCCGGTCCCGCAGCGACACCGGCCGCGAGAAGGTGAGCACCGGCCAGTCCCGGGCCATCGCCTCCTTGCGCAGCGCCCGATCGGGATTCACCGCGGCCGGGTGGCCGACGACCTCCAGCATGGGCAGGTCGGTGATCGAATCGGAATAGGCGTAGCAGTGTTCGAGCGGATACCCCTCCCGCGCGGCCAGTTCCCGGATGGCCTGCACCTTGCCTTCCCCGTAGCAATAGAACGCCACCTCGCCGGTGTACTTGCCGTCTTCGACCACCATCCGGGTGGCCATCGCGTGGGTGGCGCCCAGCGCGCGTGCGATCGGGGCGACGATCTCCTCCCCGGAGGCCGAGACCACCACGACGTCGCGGCCGCACAGCTTGTGGTCGGCGATCAGCTCCGCGGCTTCGGCGAACACCAGCGGAGTGACGATCTGGTCCAGGGTTTCGGCGACAATCGCCTTGACCTGTTCCACATCCCAGCCGGTGCACATATTGGTCAGATGACTGCGCATTCGGTCCATCTGATCGTGGTCGGCACCGGAGAGCAGGAAAAGGAATTGGGCGTAGCTGGATTCGAGTACGGTTCGGCGGCTAATCAGTCCTTGGTCGAAGAAGGGTTTGCTGAACGCCAGCGTGCTGGACTTGGCGATCACCGTCTTATCAAGATCGAAAAAGGCGGCCGTGCGAGTCGGCGCACCGGTGGTTGCCGGTGCTTGCGAGGGGATTTGCTGCGGGGCGCCCGAGTCGGAGGCGGTCACCGATCCAGCATAGGGCGGCGGTGCCGCGGGTCGCGACGTTGTGTAGGAAATGGCAGTTCACGGTGGGTGCCGACGGCCACACCGACCGCCCCGTAGCGGTGGTGCGCCGTGCTGTCTGTGGCAAGCAGTACTTGCGCTCGCCCGCGTTGTCGTGTGTATAGTGAGCATTACTCGGCCTAGTCCGAGGGTGTATCAGTCCGACCCCCCGGGGCTGATGCACGACGACCCTCGCCTCCTCCCCCCCTGGCGGGGGTCGTCCCTTATCTCCAGTAAATTCTTCGCCGGTTTCAGCCAATGCCGTGCTGGAACGTGTTGCAGAAACACGGATTCGGGCGCTGCGCCGGTTCTCGGTGCACAGTTGGACGCCGATCCACAGCCCCGCGCCGACGGCCCGGTCGGTGACTGGCGCAGCGCGACAGCACCCGGCACGGTGGGCCGGTGTTGTCCACCGCCGGCGTCTTGGCCATGGTGACCGAACCCGCGCTGCGCGAGGAAGCAGACCGGGTCGGCGCCGCGGTCGGCGTGCGGGTCATCCATGCCGGGGCCGGGCCGCCGACGGTGAGCCGCAAGACCTGGATCGCCGCCCTGGCCGTGCTGCTGGACGAGCCGGCCGCGCACCGGTGCGCGCGGGCCCTGCTGCCGCGGCGGGCCCATGTGGTGCTGGCCACCGGCGCCCCGCCGCGCACCTCGACGTGGGAAGCGGCGATCGCGGTCGGCGCCCAACGCGTGGTGACGCTGCCCGCCGAGGGGCATGCACTGGTTCGCGAGCTTGCCGAGGCGGCCGAATTCGCCGGCGGCGACCGAAGGTGCGGCCAGGTGGTGGCCGTCGTCGGCGGGCGCGGCGGGGCCGGCGCCTCGCTGTTCGCCGCCGCGCTGGCGCAGACCGTCGGTGATGCGCTGCTGGTCGACCTCGACCCGTACGGGGGCGGCATCGACCTGCTGGTCGGCAGCGAAAACAAGCCGGGTTTGCGGTGGCCGGATCTGGCCGTGCAGGGCGGACGGGTGGACTGGTCGGCGGTGCGGGAAGCGCTGCCGCGCCATCGCGGCATCAGTGTGCTGTCCGGTATTCGGCCCGGCTGTCCGCCGGAGCCGACGGCGGTGGACGCGGTGCTCGACGCCGCGCGCCGCGGCGGCGTGACCGCGGTCTGCGACGTGCCGCGCGGCGGCACCGACGCCGGCGAAACCGCGCTGCACGCCGCAGATCTCGTCGTCGCGGTGAGCAGCTGCGATGTGCGGGCCTGTGCCGCGAGCGCGGCGACCGGCGCGGCGCTGTCCGCGCTCAACCCCAACGTGGGGCTGGTGGTGCGCGGGCCGTCGCCCGGCGGGCTGCGCGCCGGGGAGGTCGCCGACATCGTCGGCCTGCCGCTGTTGGCGGCGATGCGCGCCGAGCCGCGCATCGCCGAACAACTCGACCGCGGCGGTTTACGGCTGCCGCGCCGCGCGGCGCTCACCGCGGCCGCCCGCCGGGTACTGGCGGTGCTGGCCGCGGGCGGACACGTGCAACGGGCCGGGCCGGCATGACCGGGTCGCTGATCGAGCGGGTTCGGGAGCGGTTGGCCACCGAATCCGCCCCGCTGCGGCCCGCGGTGGTCGCGGCCGCGATTCGCGCCGAGTCCGGCGGTGTGCTCGGCGACACCGAAGTGCTCACCAATCTGCGGCTGCTGCAGACCGAGCTGACCGGCGCGGGCATCCTCGAGCCGTTGCTGTGCGCCGCCGCCACCACCGATGTTCTGGTCACCGCACCGGATGCCGTGTGGGTCGACGACGGCCAGGGTTTGCGACGCACCTCGATCCGGTTTGCCGACGAGGCGGCGGTCCGGCGCCTGGCGCAGCGACTGGCGCTGGCCGCCGGGCGCCGCCTCGACGACGCGCAACCCTGGGTGGACGGTCAGTTGACCGGCATCGGCACCGGTGAGTTCGCGGTGCGCCTGCACGCCATCCTGCCGCCGATCGCGGCCGACGGAACCTGCCTGTCGCTGCGGGTGCTGCGGCCGGCCAGCCAGGGGCTGACCGCACTGACCGCGGCCGGCGCGATCGCCGCGGACGCGGCGGAGCTGCTGGCGCGCATCATTGCGGCGCGGCTGGCGTTTCTGGTGTCGGGCGGCACCGGGGCCGGGAAGACCACGCTGCTGGCCGCCCTGCTGGGCGCGGTCGCCCCCGAGGAACGGATCGTGTGTGTGGAGGACGCCGCCGAGTTGGCGCCCCGGCATCCGCACCTGGTCAAGCTGGTCGCGCGCCGGGCCAACGTGGAAGGCGTCGGCGAGGTGACGGTGCGCCAGCTGGTCCGGCAGGCGCTGCGGATGCGCCCGGACCGCATCGTGGTCGGCGAGGTCCGCGGCGCCGAAGTGGTCGACCTGCTGGCGGCGTTGAACACCGGGCACGACGGCGGGGCGGGCACCGTGCACGCCAACAATCCGGCCGAGGTTCCGGCCCGGTTGGAGGCGTTGGCCGCATTGGGCGGGCTGGACCGTGCCGCGCTGCACAGTCAGCTCGCCGCCGCCGTGTTATCTGTAGGGCGACTCAGGGTGTATCCGACTGTGTCTGATGGTGAGGTTTGACGGTTCACGGGGCGTGGGGAACATGGTTATCTGTAGGGCTGTATCCGATGGTTTGTGGGCTGGCACGGTGAATCCTGGGCGGCCACGATCGGGGTAACGCACTAACGCACAAGTGGTGTGAGTAGCACCACTCGCTCCTTACCCTCGACATATGCCGGTCACCAGTCGCTACGAGGTTGCGCGGCGCGCCGGTGTGCGGATGGCGACGCTGCGGGAGTGGTTCGCGGCCGGACTGCTACCCGAGCGCGGTCCGTGGACGGTGCGGCAAATCCGCGAAGCCGAGTTCCGGGCCAGAGGAGGCATCCGCCGCGGCCCGCGCAAAGGGCACGGCACCTATGCCCGCTGGCGCTACGGCTGCCACTGCGACGATTGTTGCGCAGCGCGGCGTGCCCTCCACAACAAGTACAGACAGGCTGCCGCGGTCGCTCGCTGGAAGGTGCTCGGCCCGCAGCTGTGCGAGCTGCTGGCCGCCGGCGCCCGATACCGTGACGCGGCTGTCCAGGTGGGGGCGACGACGCGGGAGGTGGCCGCGTACCGGCGCCGCGACCCGGCCTTCGCGGAGCGGCTCGACGCCGCGCTGACTGCGGGTCGTGACCCGAACCTGGTGCATGGCGGAGGACCCGGGTGGCAAGCAGGATGCCGATGCCCCGAATGCCGGGCCTACCACGAGGCTCACCGGTAGATTGCGCGCCCCAGACTCACTCTCCGGGCGCGGGCGATGACACGGCGATTGTGTCTGGTTCGCCGAGGATGCGTTCGATGACCGCCCGCTGCTGCTGGCTCAGCATGTCCGCTGTGTAACCATCGATGGCGATCGCCCACCACACGGTGCGGTTGAGCGGGCAGTTGGGACACGTGCGGGGACTGATCACGCCGAGTGCGCCTATCCGCGGCGGGTAGTCCCAGCCGACAGCGTGAGCCTCATCCGGTGTGAGGATTTCCTCGACGCCGCACACCTCGCAGATGTGCCTCAGCTGCATGGCTGTGACGGTAATGGCGGGTGCGGACAGTTGTGAACGCGATCGGGCATAGGCCGTTTGAGTAGCGTTCACCTCACGACGGGGCAGGGGCTTGCTTGGCGGCATTGGACCTGCCCCGTTTCGATTTCAGCATCAATAAGTGAATGCCGGCGTTGCGGGGCGAAGGTGGTGTTGCGTCGGCGCGGTGGAAGCGTGACCGGCTTAACCCACGCGGTCGCCCGGTTGTGCATCCGAATCCGGGCGAATCAAGAGCACCCTTCCGTCGGAGTAGGTCCCGAGAACTAGGACCTCCGAGCGGACCGGGCCGATTTGGCGCGGCGGAAAGTTCACGACGCCAAGGACCATTCGATTGAGCAGTTCGTCGCGAGAGTAGTTTACGATCTGGGCCGAAGATCGCTTGAGCCCGATCTCGGGACCGAAGTCGACACGCAGCTTCCATGCCGGGCGTCTGGCTTCTGGGAAGTCGTCCACTTCGATCACGCGACCTACCCTGATATCTACGGCTGCGAACTGCTCGAACGGCACAGATTCCACGCTCAGACAGTATCGCTATCAGCCGTTGAGGCGGGCGCCCGCTGGGGCGACCGATAACCGTGGTGGTCGTGTGTTACTCGACGCGCCGCAATGCCTCGGGGGTAAGGTCAGCCAGGCTGGGGTAGCCGTCGATGGCCATGATCAGGTCGGCCTCGGCCAGTAGCGAGCGCAGCACGTGCACGACGCCGCCGGCGCCGCCCAGCGCCAGCCCGTAGGCGTACGGGCGGCCGATGCCCACTGCGGTCGCTCCCAGGGCGAGGGCTTTGATGATGTCGGCGCCGCTGCGGATCCCGGAGTCGAATAGCACCGGCAGCCCGTCGGCGGCCTGCACCAGGGCGGGCAGGCAGTCCAGTGTCGGTAGGCCGCCGTTGGCGTGGCGGCCGCCGTGGTTGGAGCAGTAGATGCCGTCGACTCCGCCGTCTTTGGCGCGGCGCGCATCGTCGGGGTGACAGATGCCCTTGACGATCAGCGGGAGGGCGGTCAGCGAGCGCAGCCACGGCAGGTCATCCCAGGTCAGCGGATTGTTCCAGATTTGCGACCAGTGCCGCATGGTGGCTTGCGGATCCTGCTCGGGCGGCTGGGCCAGAGCGGCCCGAAACACCGGGTCGGACGTGTAGTTGGCCAGGCAGTGCCCGCGCAGCGGGGGAGAGTATGCCGTCGCCAGATCGCGCGGGCGCCACCCGGTCACCGACTGGTCCAGAGCGATGACGATGGCTTGATACCCGGCGGCCTCGGCGCGGTGCACCAAACTGGCGGCCAGTTCCCGGTCCTTCGGCACATACAGCTGGAAGAACCCTGGGGTGTCGCCGAATTCGGCGGCCACATCCTCCAGCGGATCGGCGGTGAACGTGGACACCATCATCGGCACTCCGGTGGTAGCGGCGGCGCGGGCGGTGGCCAAGTCGCCGTGGCCGTCCTGGGTGCAAATGCCGATAACGCCGATCGGGGCCATGAACATCGGCGCCGGTAACGTCATGCCGAACAGCTGCACCGACAGGTCGCGGTCGGCGGCGCCGACGAACATCCGCGGGATCAACCCCCAGCGCTCGAACGCGGCGACATTGGCCCGCTGGGTGTGTTCATCACCAGCACCACCGGCGACATAGGACCACACCTGTGGCGGCATCGCCGCCGAGGCCTTAGTCTCCAAGTCGGCGTAGGCCATCGGCAGCGACGGCGCCACCCCGGACAAGGCCTGCAGATAGATCTCTGACTGGTAGTCGCCAAATGCCACGGCCGCTAGCCTGCCGCCGTCGCCGAATCTTATGCAACATCTTTTCCGCTACCGGTCGCTCGCGGCCCGAAACAGCGCTCGCGGATAGATCTGATTGTCAGGTGGGCCTGTCCTTGTCGCGGGGCAAGGGGCACAAGGGGCCGGCGAGCCACGTCATGACGCGTGTGTCGCTGGTGTCGACCACCTCACGGGTGAAGCGTTTGCTGGTTCGCAAGGTGCGGGGTTTTATTCTGCCGCGGTTTGCGGTCAAACTGTGACGGCCGAGGAACTCACGTCGGCATAATTGGCGGCCATGACGCTTCCGCCGCAGGTGAGTGCCATTGTTTTCGACTGCGATGGGCTGCTTCTTGACACCGAGACTTGCTGGTCACGTGCGGAAGCCGCCTTGTTCGCCGACTACGGATTTGGCTTCGGCCCAGCCGAGAAGGACCTGCTCATCGGGCGAACCCTCGCGGCGGCGTGCGACAACATGGCCGAGTATTTCGGCCGCCCCGGCATCGGTGTGCAGCTTCAGAGCGAGCTCAGTCGTCGCGTTGAGGCCGAACTCGCAGGTCACGTCGAGCCGATGCCCGGCGCTCGACAGCTCCTTGAACATCTTGGCGGCAAAATCCCACTCGCTGTAGCCACGAACAGCCCCCGCGCCATGCTCACCGCTGCGCTGACATCGTCTGGTCTTCTACAGTTCTTCGAGGTGTCGGTCGCCGCCGACGAAGTCGCTCGGCCCAAGCCTGACCCGCAGATTTACCTGGAGGCCTTCGCACGCCTTGACGCTGCTGCGCGTACTGGTGTGGCGTTCGAAGATTCCGCAACGGGAGTTGCCGCGGCACGTGCCGCGGGCACGTTTCTCATCACCGTGCCGTCCCAACCCGGAAAGCAACTGGACGGCGACGTCGTCACGAATACCCTCAACGACGCCGCGCTCGTCGAATGGGCGCAAACCGTTAAATGTCTGCCGTGAACGTTCGTGCCGACACTGGCGAGCTGCTGGCCGCCGGCGCCCGGTACGGTGACGCGGCCGTCCAGGTGGGGCCACGACGCGACCGAGCGGTCGGCGCGTTACTCACCTGCGACGAGTTAGGTGCCTGGAGTGGCGAACACGAATAGCGCCATGAACGCGAGGTTGATGAAGAACATCGCTTCGACGAGACCGACGGTGATGAGGAAGGGCGCGAACATTCGTTGTTGGGCCTCGGGTTGGCGGGCCACCCCAGCGACGAGCTGGGCGCCGGCCATGCCGTCACCGATCCCTGCGCCGATAGCTCCGCCGGCCATCATGAGCCCGCCGCCGGCGAGAGCTCCGGCGGTGATGATCGCGTGGACAAGGCCAGGGTCTGCGGCCATGACGCCTCCTTCTAAATGGGTTGGCGGAGCAGGGTCTCGACGGCGGCAATCACGGGTGCGGTGCCGTCCTCGCGGGAGATGCGCGAACCGAGCTGACGGGCGTTGCGCCGCAGCTGCGGGTCGCTGACGGCGACGCGCATTGCGTCAGCCAGTCGCTCGGCGGTGAGTTGTCGCTGGTTGATGGTGGTGGCGCTGACCCCGAGTTGGGAGAGGCGTGTGGCCCAGAACGCGCCGTCGCCGTATGCGGGCAACCCGATGGTGGGCACTCCGGCGCGAAGACCAGCCCCGGTGGTGCCTGCACCGCAGTGATGCGCCACAGCGGCTACGTGAGGGAACAGCCAGTCGTGTGGGGCTTCGCCGATGGACAGCATGTGCTCATCGGCGCAGTGCAGGCCGGTCCAGCCGGCCTGCACGATGACGCGGACACCGGCGAGTCGCGCTGCGCGGTCAATCGTGTCCGACAGCTGCTTGGCACGCGCCGGGGTGGTCACCATGCTACCGAACCCGATAAACACCGGGGGTGAACAGGCGGCAAGGAAATCGGTCAGTTCGGTTGGTGGTTCCCAGTTTCCGGCGTTGGCGGGCCACCAATATCCGGTCACCTCTAGGCCGGGTCGCCAGTCGGGCGGTCGGGGCGCCACGAGCGGCGAATACCCGTGCAGGACAGCCCACTGGCTTTTGGTGCGGTGTTTGCGTAACCGGCGCGTGGATGTTCGTGGCAGTCCGAGCTGGCGACGAAAACCTGCGACCACACCACCGTAGAGCCGGTCGATTAGCCACGCACCGGAGTCGGCGGCCCACCGGTTGCCCGCCGCACCAGCTGACCATGCGCCGAGCACCGCCGGCGGATACTGCGCGGTGGCCGACAGTGGCTGCATCCGCACCCCCAGCGAGGGAATTCCCTTGGCCGCGGCCAAGGGATGTCCGACCAGCTCGGCGAACGGGGACAGCAGCAGGACGTCGGCGGGCTGATCTGCCACCGCGGCCAGGATGTCGTTGCCCAAGGCTCGCATGCCCGCCGGTGACGCGAAGGCCGCCAGGCTTTTCCACGGCGCCACTTCAGTGTCGTGGGCGGCGCGCGGTAGTTCTGCGGGCAGCTCGTAAAACCCTAAGCCGCAGCCAAGAATCAGCTCGGCGAATGGGGTGTAGGCGGCGATGGCCACCCGGTGGCCGGCGTGTTGCAGGGCGACGCCGACTCCGGTGAGCGGGGCGACGTCGCCGCGGCTGCCGACAGCGATGATGACGACGCTGCTCATCGCGTTGCCTCTACCGCCTGGCCGAAGAGCGTGACCAGGTCCTCGCCGTAGCCGTGGACGTCGAAGTCGGGATCGCGCAGGATCTTTTCCACCACGCCGTTGACTGCGCCGCGCACGGCCAGTGCGATCGAGGCGACGGGAAAGTCGCCGAATTCGCCATCTCGCTGCCCCGCCGTCAAAATGGCGGTCGGATCCAGCGCGGCCAGTTCAGCGCGCAACTCGGGGCTGAGTCCGAGTTCATCGAAGCGGCGCCCGTCGCTGGGCCGATAACTCATTCCCAACTGGGTCAGTGCCGCCAGATGTGGGCGGTGGGTGTCGAAGTAGCCCACGCTGGCGCGGATATAAGCGGCGAGCTTGTCGGCCGCGGTGGACTGCGCCTCGATCGCCGGCACGACCACCGCGAGCGCGGCGCGATACATCTCCTCGAGGACGGCGTCGACCAGCTTGTCCTTACTACCGAAGTGATACAGCACCGCACTCATCGCCACTCCCACCCGCTCGGCGATCTTGCGGATCGACGTTTGCGCCCACCCGACCTCAGCGATCACCTCGATTGCGCACGCCACGATTTGGGCCCGCCGCGCCGACTGGGTGAACGTCATCGCCTCCCCGCGCCCATCAGATCGCATAATCAGATATTAGATCAATTGATCAGCCAGTGGAAGCCGGCAGTGTTCGCAAGGTGATGTTCACCCCACGGATGGGATCGCCATCGCCAGGGCCGAACACGGGGGACGAGCAGTTGCCTGCCCGTCGGTGAATCTTACTGTTACTTTAGAGTACGTTTATTTTTCTTATTTTTGGTGTACGGTCGCTCGTCATGGGCTTGAGAAGCCCTTGCGGCGGCGGTGGTCCCCTGGCTCGCTTCGTGGTCCCGATGCCGCGCCCGTGCCGCCAACGGAAGGGGCCGTGGGTGAAGGAAATCGGTGAACGCGCTGTTGTCCTGGGTGCCGGGATGGCGGGACTGCTGGCCGCGCGGGTGCTGTCCGAGTTCTACGAGGCGGTCACGGTGGTGGAGCGCGACAGGCTGCCGAACCGCCCTACCCATCGCCGGGGTGTGCCGCAAGGGCGTCATCTGCACAACCTTTCGAGCCGCGGCGCGCACGTGTTGGCTGAACTATTTCCCGGACTACTCGACGAACTCGCCGCGGCAGGAGCGGTCGTCGCGGACGGTGACTTGTCGCGGATCTACGCGCGTGTCGGTTGCTACGAATTCACACGTTCGGGTACGTTGGCCGATCCCGCGGCCTTGATGCTGTGTCTGGCGACTCGGCCGTTTCTGGAGTTCCACGTGCGCCGACGCATCATGGACCTGTCCAATGTGACGGTTCTGGACGGGCATGCTGTGGCCGAACCGCTTGGGGCCGCCGCTGCGATCACCGGGGTGCGCGTCGTCGACCGCGACAACGGAAACGCCGCAGCACTGGATGCTGACCTGGTGGTCGATGCCATGGGCCGCGCTTCGCGCACCCCCGCCTTCTTGGAAGGGCTGGGCTGTGGCCGGCCCACCCAGACGCGGTGGGCAACCAGAGTGCCGTATTCCAGTCAGCGGCTACGCATCCCAACCGGACGCATCCGCGAGCAGCTGGTGGCGTCCCGGGTTGCGCACTGCGCGGTCTTGCTCGTAGCAGGCGAACAGGACAGCTGGACGCTGGCAGTCGGTCGGCCCATCGACGCCGGCGGTGAGCCCAGCGACATCGCCACCATGTTGGCAGTGGCCGAGGATCTGCTGCCCCCGGAAATCATGGGCGGGCTGCGCAGGGACGTGTTGAAAACTCCTTGACGCCTGCTGGCGGGTGGTGGGCTCGGTAGGTCGGGAACGCGATCGTGCGGATTTGGGAACGTTCCCGGGCCGGTGCTTGGGACAGCCCGCCCAAACCGGAGATTGTCGCGTGAGGCCGCCAGCGTAGTGGCCGGGCGTGACCGGTCATTGGCTGGGCAGCCGCCTCTTGAGGGCGGCGAGTTCTTCCCGAAGCGCAATCGGCAGGGTGTCGCCACCGATGGTGGTGTACCACTGGTCGATCAGCTGGGTTTCGGCTATCCACTCCGCATCGGAGACCTCCAGTGCGGCGGTGATCGTGGCGGGGTCGACGTCCAGCCCGCTTAGGTCCAGGTCCGTGGCGGTGGGCACGTATCCGATCGGCGTCTGCTGGGCCGCTGCGTGACCATCGATCCGCTGCAGTGCCCATTTGAGGATTCGGGAGTTCTCCCCGAACCCGGGCCACAGGAACTTGTTGTCGGCGTCGCGGCGGAACCAGTTGACGTAGAAGATCTTCGGTAGCCGTTCGGGTTCGGTCTTGGTGCCGATGTCTAGCCAGTGGGCGAAGTAGTCGGCCACGTTGTATCCGAGGAACGGCAGCATCGCCATCGGATCGCGGCGCACCACGCCGACCTTGCCGCTGGCGGCCGCAGTGGTTTCCGACGAAAGAATCGACGCGAGGAACACCCCGTGCTGCCAGTTCAGTGATTGGGTCACCAGGGGAATGGTGCTCGCACGTCGGCCGCCGAAGAAGATCGCCGAAATCGGCACCCCGGCGGGATCGTTCCATTCCGGGGCAACGGTGGGACATTGCGCAATCGGGGTGCAATACCGCGAGTTTGGATGCGCGGCAGGTTCGTTGCTGGTCGGAGTCCAGTCCCGGCGTCGCCAGTCCATCAGATGGGCGGGCACTTTTTCGGTCATGCCCTCCCACCAGATGTCGCCGTCGTCGGTGAGCGCAACATTGGTGAAGATCGAGTTGCCCTTGTCGATGGTGGCCATCGCGTGCGGGTTGGTCTGCGCGCCGGTGCCGGGAGCGACACCGAAGAATCCGGCTTCGGGGTTGACCGCGTAAAGCCGCCCGTCATCGCCGAACCGCATCCAGGCGATGTCGTCGCCGATGGTTTCGGCTGTCCAGCCGTCGATGGTGGGTTCGAGCATCGCCAGGTTCGTCTTCCCGCACGAGGACGGGAACGCTGCCGCGATGTAGTGCACCTTCTTCTCGGGCGAGGTGAGTTTCAGGATGAGCATGTGCTCGGCCAACCAACCCTCCTCGTTGGCCATCTTCGATGCGATCCGCAGCGAGAAGCACTTCTTGCCCAGCAGCGCGTTGCCGCCGTATCCCGAACCGTAACTCCAGATCGTGCGCTCTTCGGGGAAGTGGGAAATGTACTTGACGTGATCGCACGGCCAGGCCGTGTCGGGTTGGCCTGCTGGTAACGGTGCACCGACGGAGTGCAGGCACTTGACGAATTCAGTGCCGGCGGCGAGTTTCTCCCACACCGGTGTGCCCGAGCGGGTCATGATCTGCATCGAGGCGGCCACATACGCCGAGTCGGTCACCTGCACCCCGAACTTTGGCTCGGGCGCGTCGATCGGGCCCATGCAGAACGCGATCACGTACATCGTCCGTCCGACCATAGCGCCGCGATAATGCTCGGTCATCACCGTCTTCATGTCGACGGGGTCCATCCAATTGTTCGTGGGACCAGCGTCGGCCTGCATGACCGAGCAGATGTACGTGCGGTCCTCGACCCGCGCGACATCCTCGGGATCCGATGCGCACCAAAAGGAGTTCGGTTTGTGCTGCAGGCGCACGAAGGTGCCGGTGTTCACCAAGTGCGTCGTCAACAGTTCCCATTCGGCGCGTGATCCGTCGCACCACACAATCTGGTCGGGTGCGGTGAGATCGGCGATCTCGGCCACCCAGGACACGATGTCGGGGTGAGTGGTCGGCGCTGTCTTGATCCTGTCGGCGATGGGGGTTGCCATCTTGTTCACTCCTTGCAGATCGATACTTCGGGCTCATTAGGACGGTGGGCGGTGCGGCAGACATCCAGTAGCTAAGGTATGCATTTTAGAAAAATCGCAATCAGCACTCGTCATGGTGCGGTCCGCCTGCGCCTGTGCGCTATCCGACGTGCTTGCCGAGTAGGTCGGGCGGTGCGGGCACCTCTTTGAGGTGCTCGGCCTGGCCGGCCACGACACCATTGAGGATCTCCCGCGCCGTCTTCAGCAGATCCGCCACACGCGGCGAAGTCAGCGAGTAGGAGACCGACAGCCCGTCGCGGCTGGCAGTGACCAGACCGGCCCGACGCAGGATCGCCAACTGCTGGGACAAGTTCGCCGGTTCGATTCCGACCTCAGGCAGCATCTCCGAGACGGTGTGTTCGCGCTGACTGAGCAGCTCCAACACTCTGACGCGGGCCGGGTGACCCAACGTTTTGAAGAATTCGGCCTTCATCCGGTACAGCGGTTGGCGCGAACTCGCGACCACGGCGCCTCCTGGCGTATCGCTCGGAACGGGGTCCCATGCTCACCAACCGCGGCCAGTGAGCTAGTTGCGAATGTTAGCAAGTTGACCATCCTATGGTCGTGCAGATAGGAAGAACGTGTTCTAGTTCGAGTCGGTGAGAGGTGTCCATCGTGGGGATTCCGGTGATCGTGGAGGCGGTGCGTACGCCGATCGGCAAACGAGGCGGCTGGCTATCGGGGCTGCACGCGTCCGAGATTCTCGGCGCGGCACAAAAGGGCCTGGTGGAGCGTGCCGGCATCGACCCGATGCTGGTTGAGCAGGTCGTCGGTGGGTGCGTCACTCAGGCCGGCGCGCAGTCCAACGATGTCACCCGCACCGCCTGGCTGGCGGCGGGCCTGCCTTGGCAGGTGGGAGCCACCACGATCGACTGTCAGTGCGGTTCTGCGCAGCAAGCCAACCACCTGATCGCCGCACTGATCGGCACGGGTGTCATCGATATCGGCATCGCCTGCGGAATCGAAGCGATGAGCCAGGTCCCGCTGGGCGCCAATGTGGGTACCGAGGCCGGCCCGCGCCGGCCGGAGTCTTGGGACATCGACCTGCCGAACCAGTTTGAGGCTGCCGAGCGGATCGCGCGTCGGCGCGGGCTCGGCCGCACCGACATCGAGGTCCTCGGGGTGCGCTCGCAGGTGTTGGCCAAGCAAGCCTGGGACGAGGGCCGGTTCGCCCGTGAGGTGCTCCCGGTGACCGCTCCAGTCGTCGATGAGCACGGCAGCACGACCGGCGAAAAGCAGTTCGTGACCCGCGATCAGGGTTTGCGCGACACCACCGCCGAGTCGCTTGCCGCGCTCAAGCCGGTGGTCGACGGCGCGATCCACACCGCCGGTACTTCTTCGCAGATCTCCGACGGCGCAGCCGCGGTGCTGTGGATGGACTCCGACCGGGCTAAGGCACTCGGGCTGCGGCCGCGAGCGCGGATCGTCTCGCAGGTCCTTGTCGGGGCTGAACCTGAGTTTCACCTTGACGGCCCGGTGCAGGCCACCGCGAAGGTGTTGGGCAAGGCAGGGATGAAGATCGGCGACCTGGATCTGTTCGAGGTCAACGAGGCGTTTGCTTCCGTCGTGTTGTCGTGGGCGCAGGTGCACCAGCCCGACATGGACAAGGTCAACGTCAACGGCGGTGCGATCGCGCTCGGTCACCCTGTTGGTTGCACCGGTTCGCGGCTGATCACCACCGCACTGCACGAGCTGGAACGCCGCGATGCTTCCACAGCCCTGATCTCGATGTGCGCGGGCGGCGCGCTGGCCACTGGCACCATCATCGAACGCATTTAGCCAGCCCGCCGCCAGCTACCGGCCGGACCCGCCGCCACCCGCGGCGACCACCCGATGACCCTGGGGAACAGCTTCGCGTCGCTGCCTGCGCACCGCGTCGACCGGCGTCAGCCTAAGCGCTCGATGATAGTCACATTGGCGGTGCCGCCGCCCTCGCAGATGGTTTGCAGACCGTAGCGGCCTCCGGTGCGCTCCAATTCGTTGAGCAGAGTGGCGAACAGCTTCGTACCAGTGGCACCGAGCGGGTGGCCAAGGGCGATCGCGCCGCCATTGGGGTTCACTTTGGCAGGGTCGGCACCGGTTTCCTTGATCCAAGCCAGCACGACTGGGGCGAAGGCCTCGTTGATCTCGACGACGTCGATGTCATCGATTGTCAGCCCGGCCTTGGCCAGTGCGTACTCGGTAGCGGGGATCGGCGCGCTGAGCATGAAGATGGGGTCGGCGCCGCGGGCGCTGAGGTGATGGATGCGGGCGCGGGGTTTTAGACCGTGGGCCGCCACCGCGGACTCGGAAGCAACGAGAGCAGCGCTAGCGCCGTCGGAGATCTGGCTGGCCAGGGCCGCAGTGAGGCGCCCGCCCTCCACGAGGGTGTTCAGTGCGGCCATCTTTTGCAGGCTGGTCTCGCGGGGGCCTTCGTCGACGCGGAAGTCCCCTACCGCCACGATCTCGTTATCGAATCGGCCCGACGCGGTCGCGTTGCGGGCGCGGTGGTGGCTGCCCAGCGCCCAGCTCTCCATGTCCTCGCGGCTGATGTCCCATCGCTGCGCGATCAGCTCCGCGCCGCGGAACTGCGAGACCTCCTGGTCTCCGTAGCGACTTTCCCAGCCGGGCGAGTCCGCGAAGGGGGTCTGGAAACCGAACTGGGCGCCGACAGCCATTGCCGAGGCAATCGGGATCATGCTCATGTTTTGCACGCCACCCGCGACGATCAGGTCGGCGGTGCCGCTCATTACGGCTTGGGCGGCGAAGTGCAGGGCTTGCTGACTCGATCCGCACTGACGATCAACCGTCACTCCCGGAACGTGCTCGGGTAACCCCGCGGTGAGCCACGCGGTGCGGGCGATGTTTCCGGCTTGCGGACCGATTGCATCCACACAGCCGAAGATCACGTCGTCGACCTGTGCCGGATCCATGGCGTTGCGGTCGATCAGCTGCCTGATCACGGCGGCCCCGAGGTCGGCGGGGTGCATCCCGGCCAGCGCGCCACCCTTCTTGCCGACCGCGGTGCGGATGACGTCAACGATGTATGCCTCGCGCATGCAAGCACTCCTCACCGTGTTTTGAGATAGCCGCCGACCTGCATCCGAACTCCTGCCGGACCGGGCAGGCAGCGCCGGTCGATCTAACCAATCAAATGCTTGGTGGAGCATACGGCACGTCGCCTGTTCCGACTACGCGCCAGTAGCCCCGCCCCTATCGATCCCCCTTGCGTAGCAGATGATAAATTCTTCAACTTGTTGATTGCAGGAGTGTGTAAGTCTTCAGGAGTGTGTGGTGTCCGAGCCGCTGTACAAGCTCAAGGCGGAGTTCTTCAAGACCCTGGGCCATCCGGCACGGATCAGGATCCTGGAGCTGCTCTCAGAGCGAGACCGGTCGGTGGGTGAACTGCTGCCGGAGGTGGGGCTGGAGTCGTCGAACCTGTCGCAGCAGTTGGCGGTGTTGCGGCGTGCGGGTGTCGTTGAGGCGCGCAAGGACGGTAACTCGGTGATCTACTCGATCACCTCGCCCGATATTGCTGAACTGCTGGCGGTGGCGCGCCGGGTGCTCACCGGGATGCTCAGTGACCGCGTCGCCGTGCTGGAGGATCTACGCGCCGGCAGCGCGGCGCAGTAACGCGATGGGCTGGTTGCGCAAGATTTTTCGGGTCGGCCGTGTTGTCGAACCCGGCGGCCGCCTACCCGCCGCCGTGGTGGAATCGCCTGCGGGTGTGCGGGGTTCGTTGCAAATCCGGCATGTCGATGCCGGATCGTGCAATGGCTGTGAGGTGGAGATCTCTGGTGCGTTCGGCCCGGTCTACGACGCGGAACGGTTCGGCGCGCGGCTGGTCGCCTCGCCCCGGCACGCCGATGCGCTGCTGGTGACCGGTGTGGTGACGCGGAATATGGCTGGCCCGCTGCGCAACACGCTGGAGGCGACCCCGCGCCCCCGTGCGGTGATCGCGTGCGGGGATTGCGCGCTGAACCGTGGGGTGTTCAAAGACGCCTACGGCGTGGTCGGGGCGGTCGGTGAGGTGGTGCCCGTCGATGTCGAAATTCCGGGGTGCCCGCCGACACCGGACGAGATCGTCGCCGCGCTGCGGTCGGTCACTGGTAAATGAGCACCGTCCTGGCGCCTGCATCAGCGCCCGATATCGCACCAGGCAGCAGCATCGGCCCGCTGTTGGCCGGGATGGTGACGTCGGGTGTCGGCGCGAGTGGTGTCGGGCTTGGCGTGCTCGGGATGTTCGGGCCGGCGACCTCGGTGCATGTCGGTTGGCTACTTCCGCTGTGTGGGGTACAGCTGAGTCTGGACGCGCTGGGGGGGTTGTTCATCGCGGTCACCGGTGGGGTCGCGGTCGCCGTCGGTGTTTACATGATCGGTTACGCGCGCCGCGAGCATTTGGGGGTCGTTCCGCTGGTGGTGTTGCCGCTTTTCGTCGCGGCGATGATGCTGGTGCCGGCGGCGGCATCGGTTACGACGTTCCTGGTGGCATGGGAGCTGATGGCGCTGTCCTCGCTGGTGCTGGTGGTAAGCGAGCACGCCCGTGCGCAAGTGCGCGCAGCCGGGTTGGTGTACGCGGTGATGACGCAGCTCGGGTTCGTCGCCCTTCTGGTCGGGTTGTTGGTGTTCTCGGCGGCCGGTGGCGCGGACCGGTTCGCTGACCTGGTCGGGGTGTCCGACGGAGTGCGCGCCGCGGTGTTTGTGCTGACCCTGGCCGGGTTCGGGTCGAAGGCCGGCCTGGTGCCGCTGCACGCCTGGTTGCCGCGCGCGCATCCCGAGGCGCCGAGTCCGGTGTCGGCGTTGATGAGCGCGGCCATGGTCAATCTGGGCATCTACGGCATCATTCGTCTCGATCTGCAGCTGTTGGGTCCGGGTCCGCGCTGGTGGGGGCTCACTCTGTTGATCGTCGGCGGCGTGTCCGCGCTCTACGGGGTGGTGCAGGCTTCGGTGGCGACCGATCTGAAACGACTGCTCGCGTATTCGACCACCGAGAACATGGGGTTGATCACCCTGGCGTTGGGCGCGGCCACGCTGTTCGCGGGGTCCGGCGCTCACGGTCCGGCCACCGTCGCCGCGGCCGCGGCGCTGCTGCACTTGATCGCGCATGCGGCCTTCAAGAGCCTCGGCTTCCTGGCGGCCGGATCGGTACTGTCGGCGACCGGGCTGCGTGATCTGGATCGGCTCGGTGGGCTGGCGCGGCGGATGCCGGTGACCACCGTGCTGTTCGGGGTGGCCGCGCTCGGGGCGTGCGGGCTGCCGTTGGGCGCGGGCTTCGTCGGTGAGTGGCTGCTGCTCCAGGCGTTGATCCACGCCCCGCCCGGACACGACACGATCCTGGCGCTGACGACGCCGCTGGCGGTGGGGACGGTTGCGCTGGCCACCGGTCTGGGCGTGGCGGCGATGGCCAAGGCGTTCGGCATCGGCTTTCTGGCTCGCGCCCGCACCGAGCAGGCCAGCGCTGCGCGCGAATCACCCGCCAGCATGCTGGCGGGGATGACGGTTCCAGCGGCCACCTGCCTGGTGTTGGGGGTGGCCCCGGTGGCCGTTGCGCCCGCGTTGGGCAGGGTGCTGCAGACGCTGCCCGCATCGCGACCTGTCGACTTCGCCGGCTTGGGTGCTGTGGTGCGGCTGCCCGGGCTGCCGGGGTCCATCGCACCCGCCGTGCTCGCCGCTGGTGTGGTGGCCGCTGCCGTTGCGGCGGCCGGTTTGGGGCGGTGGCGCTGGTGGCGGCGCCCGGCTCCGGGCATCTTACCGTTATGGGCGTGTGGTGCAGACGATCTCACCGCGCGGATGCAGTACACGGCGACTTCGTTCGCCGAGCCGCTGCAGCGGGTCTTCGATGATGTGCTGCGTCCCGACACCGATGTCGAGGTGACCCATACCGCTGAGTCGCGCTATATGGCCGACAAGGTCGTCTACCGGTCGGCGATCGGCGATGCGATCGAGCAGTGGCTCCACACGCCGGTGCTTCGGGTTGTGCACAAGGGCGCCCAGCTGGTGCGGCGGGCACACACCGGCAGCGTGCACCTCTACCTGGCCTATGGCGCGCTGGGGGTGCTGATCGTGCTGGTGGTGGCCCGGTGAACGCCCTGTCGTATGCGGTAGGAGCCGCACAGATCGGTGCCGTCATGGTCGGTGCGCCGTTGGTGATCGGGCTGACGCGGCAGGTGCGGGCTCGCTGGGAGGGCCGGACCGGCGGGGGGCTGCTGCAACCGTGGCGTGATCTGCGCAAACAGCTTGGCAAGCAACAGATCACCCCTGCGGGTACGACGGTGGTGTTCGCGGCCGCACCGGCGGTCGTCGCCGGCACCACGCTGCTCATCGCCGCGATCGCGCCGCTGGTGGCCACCGGATCGCCGCTGGATCCGGCCGCTGACCTGTTCGCTATTGTCGGGCTGCTGTTCTTGGGCACCGTCGCATTGACCCTCGCCGGCATCGACACCGCGACCGCGTTCGGCGGCATGGGGGCCAGCCGCGAGATCACGATCGCCGCGCTGGTGGAGCCGACCATCCTGTTGGCGGTGTTTGCGCTCTCCATCCCGGCCGGATCGGCGAATCTCGGTGCGCTGGTGGCCACCACGAGCGCTCACCCGGGTCAGGTGGTGTCGTTGGCCGGGGTGTTGGCGTTCGCCGCGTTGGTGATCGTGATCATCGCCGAGACCGGGCGGCTGCCGGTCGACAACCCGAGCACTCATCTGGAACTGACGATGGTGCACGAGGCAATGGTGCTGGAGTATGCGGGTCCGCGGCTGGCGCTGGTGGAGTGGGCGGCCGGGATGCGGTTGACGGTGCTGCTCGCGCTGCTGGCCAACCTGTTTGTGCCGTGGGGTATCGCGGGCCCCGAGCCGACCGTGACCGACGTGGTGGTCGGGATTGCCGTGATCGTGGCGAAAGTGACGGTACTGGCGACGCTACTGGCCACCGCCGAGGTCTTCATTGCGAAGTTGCGGCTGTTCCGGGTTCCTGAACTGCTGGCCGGGTCCTTTCTGTTGGCGCTGCTCGCGGTGACGGCCGCGAACTTCTTCGTAGTGCGGGGGTGAGCACGCAATGATCACCCCTGACTTCGCGATCCTGGTCGACTTCGCCGCCGGCGGGCTCATGTTGGCGGCGGTGCTCATTGTGTGGCGGCGCGATCTGCGCGCCATCACCGGCCTCCTCGCCTGGCAGGGTGTCGCTGTGGCCGCGATCCCGCTTCTGCGCGGCGCACACGACGGGGACATCGAGCTCGTGGGCCTCGGTGTGGCGGTGTTCGCCCTGCGGGCGGTGGTGCTGCCGTGGCTGCTGGCCCGGGCGGTACGGGCCGAACCGCGAGCGCTGCGGGAGGCAACCCCGCTGGTGAACACCGCCAGTTCACTGCTCATCACCGCCGGGTTGACCGTGGCGGCGTTTGCCATCAGCCAGCCGCTGGCCAACCTCGAACCGAACGCATCGACCAGCGCGGTCCCCGCCGCGGTCGCGGTCGTGCTGGTCGCGCTGTTCGTGATGACCACGCGCCGTCACGCGGTATCGCAGGCGGCCGGTTTCTTGATCTTGGACAACGGGATCACGGCGACCGCCTTTCTGTTGACCGCCGGCGTGCCGCTAATCGTCGAACTCGGTGCGTCACTGGACGTGCTGTTCGCTCTCATCGTGATCGGAGTCCTGACCGGTCGGCTGCGCCATACCTTCGGCGGTGCGGACCTCGATGCATTACGGGAGCTGCGCGACTGATGACCGCACTACTGCTCACTGCGATCCTCGCGCCCGTGCTGGCGGCGATCGTCAATCTGGTTGTGGGATGGCGGCGCGCCTCCGCTCTGTTCACCGTGACCTCGGCGGCGGTCGCGCTCGCGTGCGGGGCGGCACTGGGTTTCGGCGTCGGTTCCGGGCCGCACCTGGCCGCGGGTGGGCTGCTGCGCGCGGACGCACTGACCGCCACCATGCTCCTCGTCGTCGGAATGGTCGGCACCCTGGCCACCGGGGCCGGCATCGGCTACATCGACACCGAACTGGCCGAAGGCCACATCGATGCGCGCGCGGCCCGGCTGTACGGGGTACTAACACCGGTGTTTCTGGCCGCGATGATTCTGGCGTTGTGCGCCAACAACATCGGCGTGATCTGGGTAGCGGTCGAGGCCACCACGATCGCCACCGCGTTTTTGGTCGGGCATCACCGTACCCGCACCGCGCTGGAAGCGACGTGGAAATACGTGGTGATCTGCTCGGTGGGGATCGCGGTCGCGTTCCTGGGTACGGTGCTGCTGTACTTCGCCGCACGCCACGGTGGCGCACCGGCAGACCAGGCCCTGAACCTCGACGTGCTCGCCGCCCACGCCGACCTCCTGGATCGGCGGGTTGCCCGGTTGGCCGGTGGGCTGCTGCTGATCGGGTACGGCGCGAAGGTCGGCTTGTTCCCGTTTCACACCTGGCTGGCCGATGCCCACAGCCAGGCACCCGCGCCGGTCTCGGCGCTGATGAGTGGCGTGCTGCTGTCGGTGGCATTCTCGGTGTTGATCCGGCTCAAACCCATCATCGACACCGCCGCGGGGGCCACCTTCCTGCGCACCGGGCTGTTGCTGGTCGGGTTGGCCACGTTGCTGATCGCGGCGCTGATGCTCACCGTGACCGGTGACCTCAAACGGATGCTGGCGTACTCGTCGATGGAGAACATGGGCCTGATCGCGATCGCCGCGGCGGCGGGGACCACGCTGGCGATCGCCGCGCTGCTGCTGCATGTCCTCGCGCACGGCATCGGCAAAACCGTGTTGTTCTTGGCCGGTGGCCAACTGCAGGCCGCGCACCACTCCACGGCGATTGCCGACATCACCGGTGTCCTGCCACGTTCGCGGCTGGTCGGCGGTGCGTTCGCGGCGGGGCTGGTAGTGCTGCTCGGCCTGCCCCCGTTTGCGATGTTCGCCAGTGAACTGGCGATCGCTCGCGCGCTTGCCGACGCGCATCTGGCCTGGGCGCTGGGTGCCGCCATGCTGCTCATTGCGGTCGGGTTCGCGGCGCTGGCACGCAACGCGGGCCGCATGCTGCTGGGCACACCCCCGGTCGCCGCACCAGCGATCCCCGCACCGGCCGGTGTGGGCGCCGCCCTGCTCACCGGGGTCGTCGCCGCCACCGCGCTCGGCATCAGCGCGGGCCCGCTGGCAAGTTTGTTGAGCACCGCGGCAACCCAGATCGGGGTGCTGCGGTGAACCCGGATCGGCTGCGGCACCGGTTATCCCAAACCGAGCTGGCAGATCGAACCCAAGAACTTCTGGCTTTAGGGTTCCGTCTTGGCCTGGTCGCCGCCCACGATGACGCTGACCAACTGCGCATCGTGTATTTGTTTTTGGCCGGCTACCCCGATCGCCGGGTTGAGCTGGAATGTGTCATTCCCCGGGGTGCCCCCACGCTTCACTCGCTTGCCCACCTGTCGTTCCCGGCTGGCCGGTTCGAGCGCGAGATGGCCGACCTGTACGGCATCCAACCGGTCGGCCATCCCAAACCGCGCCGGCTGGTCCGCCACGCCCACTGGCCCGAGGACTGGCATCCGATGCGCACCGACGCGGGACCGCCGCCGGAATTCACGTCCAGGGCCGGGTTCCCGTTCGTGACCGTCGAAGGACCCGGGGTGTATGAGATCCCGGTCGGTCCCGTGCACGCCGGGCTGATCGAACCCGGCCACTTCCGCTTCTCCGTCGCCGGCGAAACCGTGCTGCGTCTGAAGGCTCGGCTGTGGTTCGTGCACCGGGGAATTGAGAAACTCTTTCACGGCCGTCCCGCCACCGCCGCTGGTGACCTGGCCGAGCGCATCAGCGGCGACACCTCCGCCGCGCATACACTTGCGTATAGCCTGGCAGTCGAGGATGCGCTGGGCATCACCCTTCCCGATGAGGTACACCGGTTGCGGGCGTTGCTCGTCGAACTGGAACGGCTCTACAACCATGCCACCGACCTTGGCGCACTGGCCAACGACGTTGGGTTCGGCCTGGCCAACGCGCACGCTCAACGCATCCGCGAACAACTGCTGCGGCTCAACGCCGCCGTCACCGGGCACCGGTTGTTGCGCGGGGCGATCCACCCGGCGGGAGTTACGTTACGCACCCTGCCCGACCCACACGTGCTGCGATCGATCGCCGCCGACCTCGCCGAGGTCGCCCAACTGACCGTGGCCAACACGATGGTCTATGAACGCTTCGCGGGCACCTCGGTGCTGCGCAGCGGCGATGCCCGCGCGGTGGGCTGCCTCGGCTTCGTGGCGCACGCCAGCGGCGTGCGCAGCGATGCGCGACTGGAACACCCCACCACCGCGCTGCCGGTCACCGAGATCGGGGTACCCGACGGCGACGTGCTGGCCCGCTACATGGTGCGCCGCGACGAATTCGCCGCGTCCGCGGAGCTGGCCGCCTACCTTATCGAATCACACACCGGCCCAATCGCATACGCCGACACAACGCCGTCGGTGAACGCGAGCGGCAGCGGAGTCGGCATCGTCGAAGGCTGGCGCGGCACCATCGTGCACCGCGTCGAGATCGACGCCGCCAGCCGCATCACCCGCGCCAAGATCGTCGACCCATCCTGGTTCAACTGGCCCGCGCTGCCCATCGCGATGGCCGACACCATCGTCCCCGACTTTCCGCTGACCAACAAAAGCTTCAACCAGTCCTATGCCGGCAATGATCTCTAATATCTCGCTACCCGCAGACCCTGCGGGTAGCAACAGCAGGACCGTTGGCGTTGATGCAACTCATCGGACCGGCGCAAGACCCGCAACCGGCGGCGACGATCTGGTCATCGAACGTTTGCGAAACATTCACGCCGCCGTCTCATGCGGGGCGGGGCGTGGGGCTACCTTGCTTGTATTTCTGGCCGCGACGTGGACGGTCGCCCTGCCGGCCATCGTCGCGCACGTCAAAGGGAGAAATTGATGCTCCTGGAGTTTTGGGAAAACTTCCGCCATAACCTGTTCAAGCCGCTGCTGCTGTTCTTCTATCTCGGGTTTTTGATCCCAATCCTCAAGGTGGAGTTCGAGTTCCCCTATGTGATCTACCAGGGCCTGACGCTGTACCTGCTGCTGGCCATCGGCTGGCACGGCGGTGAACAGCTCGCCACCGTGGACCCCTCCAGTATCGGCAGCGTCGCCGGGTTCATCGTCTTGGGCTTCGTATTGAACTTCGTGATCGGCCTGCTCGCCTACCAGCTGCTGACCCGGATGACCTCGATGCGACGCATCGACCGGGCGACGGTCGCCGGCTATTACGGGTCCGACTCGGCGGGTACGTTCGCCACCTGTGTCGGTGTGCTGGCCACCCTGGGTATGGCCTTCGACGGCTACATGCCGGTCATGCTCGCCGTCATGGAGATGCCTGGCTGCCTTGTCGCGCTGTATCTGGTGGCGCGGCTGCGCCACCGGGGCCTGGACGCCGCTGGATTCATGCCCGGCGAACGCGGCTACACAGCACCGCTCAGGCTCGGGCCTGGCGCCGCGACCCAGCCCGGCCCCGGACAGAACCTCGACGCCGAGTACGAGCCGGCGCTCGAGGAATTGGAGATGTCGCTGGAGAAGCGGGAGCATCCGCAGCCAACCGCCGCCCAGCCGGGCCCGGTCACCGCCACCAAGCTGCTGCGGGAGGTGCTGCTCAATCCGGGGCTGTACCTGCTGTTCGGCGGCATCGCCATCGGTTTGATAAGCGGGTTGCAGGGCCAAAAGGTCGTCCATGATGACGACAACGTCTTCGTGGCAGCGTTTCAGGGCGTGCTCTGCCTGTTCCTGCTGGAGATGGGCATGACCGCCTCCCGCCACCTCAAGGATCTAAAAACCGCGGGCCGCGGCTTCATCGTCTTCGGGGTCCTGGCACCCAACCTGTTCGCCACGCTGGGCATTGCGGTCGCTCACAGCTACGCCCACCTGACCCACACTCACTTCCAGCCGGGCAGCTACATCCTGTTCGCGGTGCTGTGCGGTGCGGCGTCTTACATCGCCGTCCCCGCTGTACAGCGGCTGGCGATCCCCGAGGCCAGCCCCACCCTGCCGCTGGCCGCATCGCTGGGCCTGACCTTCACCTACAACGTCACAATCGGGATCCCGGTCTACATCGAGGTCGCCAAGGCCATCACGGAGCGGTTCCCGATCAGCTGAGACACTCCTCCAACCCGCCTGTGGACTGCCGACGGCCGCATCTGTGAGCGCCAGGTCCTCGACACCGGGGAAAAGCATTTGTAGTCCTGCCCGGTCGCAAAGATCTACCCGCGCGGCAACAGCAAGGGCAGCTACCGGTGGTATATCGAGTACGCGCCGTCGTGCGGCACCATGCGCCGCGCACGTATCGACACCACCGAGACGGATCGCGAGCGCGGCTACAACCGCGCCGAACATCTGCGCCAACACGTCAAAACCGATGAACAACACCCTCGACCGCACCCTCTGCGGCGGACGCATGATCGCCTACAGCGCCGTGCGCCAACTTGACCGTCATGCTCGGATTCGCCATCGGCCGCAACGCCATCGCCGTCTATCTGCACCGGCGACGACAACCTCACGAGCGAGCCGCCTAACGCCGGACACCGCGACCAGAGTCATCCCACGCCGGCCACGCCCGCCCAGCCGTCGCGTGGCATTTGTCGTGCCAGCTATGTCGACGGTCGCGTAATTCCCCAGGGGTAGCGGTCGCGTAATTCCCCAGGTGGGGCGCTGCTGAGGTGAGCGTAGCGGGGTTGGCGGTCGGTGTCAGGTGGTGGCGGCTCCGGGGCGTTTGCGGGGCCTGTAGGACGGGCCGTCCATGAGGACCTGGTGACTGGTGTTGATCAGTCGGTCGAGCAGTGATTCGGCGACCACGGGGTTGGGGAACAGCGGGTACCAGTCTTTGGGGGCTCGGTTGCTCGTCAGGATCAGCGGCTTGGCAGCGATGGCGCGGTCTGAGACCAGGTCATAGAGGTCGTCGCTTTGGGTCGGGGTGTGCTCACGCATGGCGAAGTCGTCGACGATGAGCACCAGGGGCCGGGTGTACTCGCGCATGCGTTGGCCGATGGTGCGATCAGCGTGTCCGCCGGCGAGGTCGGCGAGCATCCGGGAGCATTTGACGAACCGGATGTCTCCGCCGCGTCGGGCTACCTGGTGTCCGAGTGCTTGTGCCACATGGGTTTTGCCGACTCCGACGGGCCCGTAGAGGATGACCGATTCGCCGGCGTCGAGCCAGCGCAGGGCGGCCAGGTCGCGCAGCATGGCGGCGGGAAGTTTGGGGCTGACGGTGAAGTCGAAGTCTTCGAAGGTGTTGGCTTGTTCGAAGCGGGCGCGGCGGATTCGGCGGGCCAGGGCGGCGGTGTCGCGGCGGGCGATTTCGTCTTCGCAGAGCACTTGCAGGAATTCCAGGTGTCCGAGTTTCCCGTCGCGGGTTTGGGCCAGGCGGGCATCGAGGGTGTCGAGCATGCCGGTGAGTTTGAGGGTTTTGAGCGCGGCGCGCAGGCTGGGGTCGTGAATGGTCATGACAGAGTCCTTTGTTGGATGTGATTGATGCAGAGTTGGTTTGGATGCACCGGGGGGTTAGGCGCTGCGTTCGGTGTCGAAGGCGGCGGGGCCGCGTAGCATCGCCGGCACCGACGCGGCGGTACGTCGTGGTGAATCCTGGCCGTGTTCGGTGCCGGCGGCCAGGATGCCTTTGACGGTGCGGTAGCCCGGATCCTCGATGGCCAGGGCACGGGCGCAGGCCGCATCCAGGCGGGCATCACCGTATTTGTCGCGTAGCCGGATGATCCCCTGGATGGCCCGCAGCCGGTGGATAGCGTTGACCTGCGATAGTTCGGCGACGACCGCAACGGCACCGGGGCCGATCTGCTCAGCCTGGTGGCGACACCACGTCACGTTGCGCAGGGTGTGGGCGATCTTGTGCGGCGGATAGTGCTCGAAGTTCGTCGAGCGGCCCGACAGGTGCAGCACGTGGGTCGCCACGACGGCATCTTCGTGGAAGATCTGCACCACGTCCCCGGCGGTGCGCACGACCAGTTTCTGGCCCATCAGCCGCCACGGCGCCGAGTAGAACGCCTTGCCTGACTTGACGTGGCAGTCTGGGGCCAGCGTGCCGACCGTGTAGATGACCGATTCAAATGGCCGCTGCGGTAGCGGCATCAAGGCGTCGCGTTCAATGGCGGCGAACACCGTCGCCGGCCTTTGACCATCTAGACCGCGGTGCTTGTGGGCGCCGTAGACCTCGGTGGCCCACCGCAGCGCCTCGGCCTGCATCTGGGGCAACGAATCGAAGTCACGACCGGCGAAAAACGAGTCCCGAATGTAGGGCATCGGCCGCTCGATACGAGGCTTGTCCTTGGGTTTTCGGGCCCGTGCGGGGTCGATCAGGGTGCCGTAGAACGCGGCGAGTTCGCCGTAGGCGAGGTTGATCTGCGGGTCATACAGATCAGGACGCACCACCCCGGTTTTCAGGTTGTCGCACACTAGCCGCGCGGGCACACCGCCGAAGAACTCGAATGCCGCCACATGCGAGGCGTTCCACGACCGCTGATCCATCCGCAGCACCGGCTGGACGAACAGGGCTCGTGAGCACGCCAAGATCATCGCGAACACCCACACCGCCACCCGGCGCCCCGAGTTGTCAACGGCGGCCGAAAATTGACCCCTTTTCGACGGTTGAAAATTGACCCCCTTGGTGTTCATTTCTCTTCGGTTGATGCTGCTGGGACGCGTCCGAGGTCGCGGTCTTTGATGCGGTAGGAGTCGCCTTTGAGGGCGATTACCTCGGCGTGGTGGACGAGGCGGTCGATCATGGCGGCGGCCACGACGTCGTCGCCGAAGACTTCGCCCCAGCGGCCGAACGGTTTGTTCGAGGTCACGATCAGGGATGCCCGCTCGTAGCGGGAGGACACCAGTTGGAAGAACAGGTTGGCGGCTTCGGGTTCGAACGGGATGTAGCCGACCTCGTCGATGACGAGCAGCGGGTAGCGGCCGAGCCGGATGAGTTCTTGTTGGAGGCGGCCGGCGTGGTGGGCCTCGGCGAGCCGGGCGACCCATTCGCTGGCGGTGGCGAACAGCACGCGGTGTCCGGCTTGGCAGGCCCGGATCGCGATGCCGATCGCTAGGTGGGTCTTACCGGTTCCTGGTGGTCCGAGGAAGACCACGTTGTCTTTGGCCGCCACGAAGTCCAAGGTGCCCAGATGCGCGATCAGGTCTCGTTTGAGTCCGCGGGCGTGGTCGAAGTCGAACTCTTCCAGCGATTTGCGGGACGGGAAGCGGGCGGCGCGGATTCGTCCTTCGCCGCCGTGGGTCTCCCGGGCGGAGACTTCACGCTGCAGGCACGCGACCAAAAACTCCTCATGCGTCCATGACTCCACGCGAGCCCGCTCGGCCAACCGGGCCACCGCATCGCGCATGGTGGGTGCTTTCAGGGCCCGGGTGAGGAAACTGATCTCGGCGGTCAGGTCGCGGTTGGTCGACGAGGTCCGCGCAGTACTCGAGGTGGTTTTGGT